>NZ_JBFUPQ010000010.1:0-190730 GCF_041360655.1 Luteibacter sp. RCC_6_2
GTCGGGTGCCGTTCTCAGAGCGATTCCGCAGGGAGGCGAAGGCCGGACGAGGACTTAGCGAACGAGAATGGCACCCGGCGGCTCCCCCTGCCTCGACGCAGAAAACGCGATGGCGAAGCCGAGCCGTGGTGTCCCGGCCCCAAAGGAAACGTTTTTCTTCAGCGCCCACCATGCGCTCAGTTGTACAGCGAACCGGCGTTGACCACCGGTTGCGTCGAGCGGTCGCCGCAGAGGACGACGAGCAGGTTGGAGACCATCGCCGCCTTGCGCTCCTCGTCCAGTTCCACGACGCCTTGTGCCCGAAGCTGGTCGAGTGCCATGGCCACCATGCCCACGGCGCCTTCCACGATGCGCTCGCGGGCGGCGACGATGGCGCTGGCCTGCTGGCGCTGGAGCATCGCCTGGGCGATTTCCTGTGCGTAGGCGAGGTGGCTGATCCGGGCTTCGATCACCTGGACGCCCGCCTTCGTGAGACGCGCTTCCACTTCCTGGCGCAAGTGGTTGTTGATCTCCTCGCCGTGGCTGCGCAAGGACGGCTTCGAATCGTCGTGGGCATCGTAGGCATAGCTCTGCGCCATCTGCCGCAGCGCCGACTCGCTCTGGATCTGCACGAAGTTCTCGTAGTCGTCGACGCAGAACACCGCTTCCGCCGTATCCACCACCTGCCATACGACGATCGCCGCGATCTCGATCGGGTTGCCGTCGTTGTCGTTGACCTTCAGGCGGCTACTCTCGAAGTTGCGCACGCGCAGGCTCACCGGACGGCGGGAATAGAACGGGTTGGTCCAGCGCAGGCCCTCGCGGCGTTCCGTGCCGGCGTATTTGCCGAAGAGTTGCATCACCTGGCCCTGGTTGGGCTGGACCTGGAAAAAACCCTTGGCGAGGAAGGCGAAGATGGGTATCAGGACCACGGCGCCCGCTGCCGCCGGGTTACCCCCGGGAGTCACCTGGGACAACACCCCCAAGCCCGTAAGTAAGACGATGACGATCAGTACGAGGGCGGCCGGGATTCCCGGCAGGGAAGAGGCGGGACGTTCGTTCATGACGGAATGACCCCTGGAATGGTGGGGTCATATGATATCAATGTGATATCAAAGTCAAGTGACCTGCGTCATGGGGCCCCGCGTCCGCCCCCCACCGGACCGGCTGCGTTGCTCGGGGGCGGCAGGTCGAGAAGCGCCGCGCCGGGCAGGGCGCGGTCGATCCTGATCTTGCCCAGCGCATTCATCGCGGCGAAGAAACGCCACGGTTCGCCGTTGCCGGTACCGAGGGCGATGTGGCTCGAATCGAAACGGCGCTGCGCGGAATCGAAGCTGATCCAGCGATTGTCGATCCACGCCTGGGCCCACGCGTGGGGCACGAAGACGCGGCTGGCGCCACCCATGCGATCGGCGTAGACGACGCCGGTCACCACGCGGGCGGGAATGCCCAGCGCCCGCGCCATCGCGGTGAGGAGGACGGCGTGTTCGGTGCAGTCCCCGCGCCGCGTCGCGATCGTCTCGAGGGCCGAGGCGTAGCCCACGTCGAGACCCTTCACGTTGATGTAGTCGGACAGGAAGGAGCGCAGCCGGCGCATGCGTTGCAGGTCGGTCGCCGCGTCGCCCACAGCGTCCCGGGCCAGCGAGCGCACCTCGTCGGAGTCCGATTGCACCCACGCATTGGCGGCCGTGTCCTCGGCCAGCGGGCCGGGTTCGTCGCCGTGCCGGGAACCGAACCCGACGTCGACCACATACACACCATCGCCCAGTGGCCTCACCCGTTGCTCGTCGGTGTCGATGAATGGGTTCGGGATCGCGCCACGCACGGTGATCGTGTAGCGGATGGGAGCCACGCGCATCGCAGCGAAGATAGGGCGGGGCGCCGTGATCATCGCGGCGCGCAGCAGGTCGATGTCCTGGTCGGGCGCCTGTGCGCAGGCGATGTCGCAGGCCGCCATTTCCAGGCGGAAACCGAGCAGGGGAGCGAGGCTGCGATGGATGAAGCCGTTGTCGTCGACCCAGATGTCGACGCTGCGATCGCTCCCTGCGCCCGCGATCGACTGGCGCAGGTGATGGAGGGTCCGCCGGGTCTCGTCCGGCATGACGACGACTTCGTCGCCGATGACTTCCACGTCGACGTTCGCCACCTGTTGCCTGATCGAGTCGAAGTTGCGCAGGCGATACGACGTGCCGGGCTTGAATCCATGGGTCGCCATGGTGAGGCGCTGGCCTTCCGCGAGCGTCGCCCCGGTCGGCCAGATGAGCAGGTTGACCTTCGATTGCCCGCCGACGGTATTCGCCACCTGGAACGTACCGTCGTCACGCGCCTCGCCGGTCGCCAGGTTTTCCTGGGTCGACATCCGGGTACTGGCGTAGAAGGCGAGGGGCGCTCCGCTTTGCGATTCCGTGGAGCGCAGTTCGGTGCGCAAGGCCAGCGGCGTGCGCGCCCGCGTCAGCCGGAAATCCAGCACCTGCGTGGTGACCACGCGATCGTCCTGGACCTGGCGGTCGATTCGCAGGCTCCCCACCTTCCGGCCGTCCAGCAGGACGGTCATCCAGCGCTCCTCCGCCAGGAGGGTCGAAGGGGCCAGGCACAGTACGGCGAGGACGGCAAGATAGCGTCTCATGAGCGTACTTCCGGATTGTTGGGGACGGCTCCATCACATCACGTTCGCGGCGCGAGTCAATCCCCCCTTTGGACGGGTGGCCGGGCGGCTAGAATGGCGGCTTCGTCTCCCCTGGATTCCCCCGCATGAAGACCTTCGGCACCCCGCATTCCCACACCGCGCTCAAGGTGCTCCTGCTGGGGTCGGGCGAGCTGGGCAAGGAAGTGGCCATCGAGTTGCAGCGCTTCGCCGTCGAGGTGGTGGCCGTGGACCGGTATCCGAACGCGCCGGCGATGCAGGTGGCCCACCGCAGCCATGTGATCGACATGCTCGATGGCGCGGCGCTGCGCGCCGTGATCGAGCAGGAGGAGCCGGACCTGGTGGTGCCGGAGATCGAGGCCATCCACACGCCCACCCTGGTCGCGATGGAGAAGGAAGGACTCAAGGTCGTGCCCACGGCGAAAGCCGCGTGGCTCACCATGGATCGCGAAGGCATCCGCCGCCTCGCCGCCGAGGAACTGGGCCTGCCCACGTCGCCTTACCGCTTCTGCGACACGCGCGAGGACTTCCTGGCCGCGGTCGCGGAGCTGGGCACGCCATGCGTGGTCAAGCCGGTGATGAGTTCCTCCGGCAAGGGGCAGAGCGTGGTGCGCTCGCCGGACGATGCCCCCGGGGCGTGGGAGTACGCGCAGTCGGGCGGACGCGCCGGGCGCGGTCGCGTCATCGTGGAAGGCTTCGTCGACTTCGACTACGAGATCACGCTGTTGACGGTGCGCCATCGCGACGGCGTCTCGTTCTGCGCGCCCATCGGCCATCGCCAGGAGGATGGCGACTATCGCGAGTCATGGCAGCCGCAGCCGATGAGCGATGCCGCGCGCGCCGACGCCGAACGCCAGGCCGACGCGGTCACGGCGGCCCTCGGTGGCTGGGGCGTCTTCGGCGTGGAATTCTTCGTGCGCGGCGACGAGGTGATCTTCTCGGAGGTGAGCCCGCGTCCGCACGACACGGGGCTGGTCACGCTGATCTCGCAGGATCTCTCGGAATTCGCCCTGCACGCGCGGGCCATCCTCGGCTTGCCGGTGCCCGAGATCCACGCCTTCGCTCCCGCCGCCTCGTGCGCGGTGCTCGTCGAGGGAGAGGGCAGTGCGCCGAGATACCACGGCATCGGCGACGCCCTGGCGGAAACGGGCACGATGCTTCGCATCTTCGGCAAGCCGGAGGTCCATGGCCGCCGGCGCATGGCGGTGACGCTGGCACGCGCGGCCACGGTGGAAGAAGCCCTGGAGAAAGCCAAGCGGGCGGCCAGCCGCATCCGCGTGGAACTCTGACGATCCCGCCTACAACGGCCGTTCACGCCCGAATGTTAAGCTGCGACGCTCCTATGGAAGATGCCTTGCCATGAGCGGACGCAGAGACAATAACGACCGCGAATCGCGCGGTCGCACCGAGCCCACGCTGGGCCGCCTCGACGACCTCGACGCACCGGTGCCGTCGGTCGACGACGGCTTGCCGCACATCGTCGTCGACGTGGAGCGCCGGCGTGGCGGCACGCCGCCGCCTTCCCCCCAGCGTCGCCCACCGCGCAAGCGCGGTTGGTTGATTCCGGTGCTCGTGCTCGTCCTGATCGGCGCCGCCACGGCCTTGTGGCTGCAACAGGACAGGCTGCGCAACATGGTGCCGGCCACCGAACTCAACGACACGCTCGCCCAGGCCAACCACGCGCTGGACGAGGGGCATCTCGACGGTACCCATGGCGATAGCGCCCGCGAACTCTTCGAGAAGGCGCGCGACCAGCAACCCGACAGCGACGCCGCCCGCGATGGCTTGCGCCGCGTCGGGCAGGCGGAAGTCTCAAGAGCGGACGCGGCGCTGAACGCGGGCAAGCTCGACGAGGCGGAAGCCGCTCTCAATGTGGCCCGCGAACTGCTCGGCGGTGGCAACGACGTGGAGCGCATCGCGCAGCGGCTGTCGGAGGCGCGCAACCCGCAAGGCCGCACGGAGTCGCTCATCGACCAGGCACAGCAGGCCTTCGCCGCCGGGAAATTCGATGGCGACGACGGTGCCGGCGCGCTGTACCGGCGCGTGCTGGACGCGGACAAGACCAATGCGGTGGCGGCGCGCGGGCTCGACAAGGTGGGCGACGCGCTCGCGGGGCAGGCGCGCCAGGCCATCGCGGCGGGCGACAAGGCCAAGGCCAACGCACTGGTGGATCGCATCGCCCTCCTGGTGCCGGGTTACGGCGACCTGCCGTCGCTTCGGGCGGCGCTCGCGGAAACCAGGAAACAGGACGACCAGGCGGTCAACGCGCTGATCCAGCAAGGCAACGACGCGATGCGTGCGGGCCGCTTCATCGGCGAAGGCGACGACAACGCCCTGGCGCGGTTCCGCGCCGCCCTCGCCGCCGATCCCGACAACGCCGACGCCAAGGCGGGGCTCGGCCGGGTAGCGCAGGCGCTCATCGTCCAGGCCAATGCCGCGCTCGACAGCGAGGACGACGTCCAGGCGACGCGCTTGCTCGACCAGGCGGCGAAGCTCGCGCCGAAGTCGGCGGAGCTGGCCGCGGCGCGGGCACGCATCGGTGGCGGCGAAGCGAAGACGGCGACGCCTGCCGTCGCCGGGCAAGCCGCTGGCGACGACACCGCCATGCCGGAAGCCTCCATGGCGGTCACGCCGGAGCAGAAGGCTAAGGTCGCCGATCTCGTGCGTCGCGCCCAGGCCGCCGCGTCGCGCGGCGACATCATGGACCCGCCGGGCGACAGCGCCTACGACCTGTACCGCAACGCCCTCGCCATCGACGGCAACGACGCCTCCGCACGCGCGGGTTTGCAGGGCCTGCCCACCCAGGTGGAAAAGCAGATGCAGCAGGCGGTGGCCAGCGGCAACGTCCAGCGTGCGGAGAACCTCTTCGCCACCTTGTCCGACCTCGCGCCCGGCGGCACCTCGCAGGCTGACCTGCGCCACCGGCTGGGCAGTGCCTGGATCGACAACGCCCTCCAGCGGGCCGGCCAAGGCGACCGCCAGGGCGCTTTCCAGGCGCTGGACCACGCCCGCCGCTACGCGCCGGACGATCCACGCCTGCAAAGCGCGTACGAGCGCATCGCGACCGGCCGTTGAGCGGTGGCATGACGGTTCTCGTTATCGGCGCCTCGGGTCAGATCGGCCAGTTCCTGCTTCCCCGGCTCGCCGATGCGGGTGCGGATGTCCTCGCGGTCAGCCGGCAGCCGCCGGCCGATTCCCGATGGCTCGTGGGCGCGCTGCCGGATGCCATGCCCGAATTGCCGGCGCTCGACGCCGTGATCAGCCTCGGGCCGCTCGACCACCTCGCGCCGTGGCTCTCGGCGACCCGGCTGGCGGGTACACCGCATGTCATCGCCACCTCGTCGATGAGCGCCGAGACCAAGCGCGATTCCGATGTGCCGGAAGAGAGGGAACTCTCGCGTCGCCTGCGCGATGCGGAAACGACCCTGATCGCCACCTGTGCCTCGCGCGGGATGCCGTGGACGCTGTTCCGTCCGACGTTGATCTACGGAGCCGGCGTCGACAAGAGCCTCACTCCGATCGTCCATGCGGCGTTGCGCCGCCGCGTATTCCCGATTCCCGCCGGCCGCGGCCAGCGGCAACCGGTGCACGCCGAGGACATCGCGGAGGCGATCATGGCCGCGCTCGGCTCGCCCTTCGCCCGCGGCCATACGTTCCCGATCGGTGGCGGCGAGCGCATGAGCGCCGCGGAAATGTTCCGCCGCGTCCGTCGCAGCGCGGGTGGGCCCACGCTGCCCGCGCCGATACCCCGCCTGGCCCTCGATCTCGCGGCCCTGGTCTCGCCGGCCATGCGCGGCCCGATCCGCCGGCTGGATAGCGACCTGATCGCCGACAATCGGGAGCTCGAGCGGGTCCTGGACGTCCATCCGCGACCGTTCCGGCCCCGCCCGGAGACCTGGTGGCCGCCGCGCTGACACGCGGCGCCACGGTCCTGCCAGCGTTCGTTCAGATGAGCGCCGGGGGAGTGCCCCTATCATCCGGGTACGTCTTCTTCCCCAGGATTTCCCCGCGTTGGCTTTCTTGACCCGTCTCGGCTCCCTCCTGCGCACCGCCTGGCCCTGGCTGCGCATTCCCTTCTGGCTGGTGATGGGCCTGGTGTTCGGCTTCCTCCTGCCGTACACGCTGATCCTCAACGCGCGCCTGCAGGAACGCTTCAACGACCTCGTGTTCGCCGTGCCCACGCGCGTCTACGCGCGACCGCTGCCGCTGGCGCAGGGTCTGCCGATGACGCCCGCGGCACTCGAACTGGAACTCACCTTCGCCGGCTACACCACCGAAGGTGGCGGCAAGGTGCAGGGCAGCTATTCGAAGAACGGCTCGCGCTTCGTGATCGCCTCGCATGGCTACGCCGGGCCCGACGGTGGCGAACTGCCGCATCGTATCCGCGTGGCGCTGTCCGACGGGCAGGTCGCCTCGGTGGTGGACGACACCAACAACAAGCCGGTCAAGTCGATCCACCTCGATCCCGCCCGCATCGCCACCCTGTACGGCGCGCAGCAGGAAGAGCGCCGCATCGTGCGACTCGAGAACGTGCCGCCGTTGCTCGTGCAGGGCCTGCAGGCCGTGGAAGACCGCGACTTCAAGAGCCACATCGGCCTCGACTTCTCCGCGATCGCGCGCGCGTCGTTCGCCAACCTCCGCGCCGGACACACCGTGCAGGGCGGTTCGACGCTCACCCAGCAGCTGGTGCGCAACCTGTTCCTCGATCGCAGCCAGAACATGCTGCGCAAGGTGAACGAGGCGATCCTGTCGCTGCTGATGGAGGCGCATTATTCCAAGGGCCGTATCCTCGAGGCCTACGTCAACGAGGTCTTCCTCGGCCAGCAAGGCAACCAGGCCGTGCACGGTTTCGCCGCCGGTGGCGAGTTCTTCTTCGGCCGCCGCCTCGAAGACCTGCGGCCGCAGGAGATCGCCTTGCTCATCGGCCTGGTGAAGGGTCCGAGCTATTACGATCCGCGCCGTTATCCGGACCGTGCGCTGGCGCGGCGCAATCTCGTGCTCCAGCAGTTCCACGATACGGGGCTGATGGACGATGCGCAGACCAAGGCCGCGCAGGCGACGCCGCTGGGCATCGCGGCCAACGCGCAGCTGCCGCACAACCGCTTCCCGGCGTTCATGCAGCTGGTCCGTTCGCAGATCACCGCCGACTTCGACGAAGCCGCGCTGCGCGACGGCAGCCTGTCGATCTTCACCACGCTCGATCCCTCCGCGCAGCTGTACACGGAGCAGGCGATCCTCGGCACGATGAAATCGTTGGGCAAGCGTGGCGCCGCCGCGCAAGCCGCGGCGGTCGTCACCGATACCAGCAATGGCAGCGTGCTCGCCGTCGTCGGGTCGCGCGATCCCGGCGACCAGGGTTTCAACCGTGCACTCGACGCGCGCCGTCCCATCGGTTCGCTGGTGAAGCCGCTGGTCTACCTCGTGGCGCTCGCGCAGCCCTCGAAATGGTCGCTGGCCTCGATCGTCGACGATTCGCCGATCAACCTTCGCCAGCCCGACGGCAAGCCGTGGACACCGCAGAACGACGATCGCGAGATCCATGGCCAGGTGCCGATGCTTGATGCCCTGGTCCACTCGTGGAACCTCGCCACCGTGAACCTGGGCATGCAGGTGGGCGTGCCGCGGATCAAGGGTTTCCTCGAGTCGTTCGGATTGGAGGACGTGAACCCGAGTCCGTCCTTGCTGCTGGGCGCGGTGGACCTCTCGCCGTTGCAGGTGGCGCAGTTGTACGAGTACATCGCGGCGGACGGCCACGCCTTGCCGCTGGTGGCGGTGCGCGGCGTGATGGACGACAAGGGCCAGGCGATCAAGCGCTACGAGGTGAAGGGTGGCGACGGCGAATACCAGACCGCGGCGCGTCTCACCACTTGGGCGATGCAGCAGGTGGTGAATGGCGGTACCGCCGCGGCCATCGGCAACTCGGGGCTCTCGTGGCTGCATGCGGCCGGCAAGACCGGTACCAGCGACAGCCAGCGCGACAGCTGGTTCGCCGGTTTCACGGGGGACCGTCTCGCCATCGTCTGGATGGGCCGCGACGACAACAAGCCCACCGGCCTGTACGGCGCCACCGGCAGCATGCGGGTATGGCAGGAGCTTTTCCGCAAGCTGCCGACCCGCCCGCTGTCGGCCACGCCCGGCGAAGGCCTGGAAATGGCCTACGTGAATACGCAGACCGGCAAGCGCACCGATCCCTCGTGTGAAGGCGCCCGCCAGTTCCCGTTCGTCGCCGGTTACGTGCCGGAAGCGGAAGAGGGCTGTTTCTGGCAGCGATTCAAGGGTATGTTCGGCGGCGGCGATGAGCAGCAGCCCACGCCGGCCGTTCCCAGTAATCCTACGGATTGACCCATGCATCGCCTTCGTTTCTGTGCCCTCGCCACCGTCGCCCTCGTTGCCGCCTGCAGCCAGCCCGCTCCGCCGCAGGCCACCCGTCCCAGCAAACCCACCTACGACATCGTCGCCCAGGTCCGCGCGGCGGGTGAGCGCGAGAAGTCGGCGATCGAGGTCGCGCCGCTGCGCGATCCGGGCGTGCAGGGCCTCGAGCACGCCGCCCAGGCCGACGAACGCGCGGGCAAGTACGCCGATGCCGACGCCAAGCTGGTGCAGGCGTTGAAGATGGCGCCGGAAGCCCCGGAGCTTATCCAGGACCGCGCCGAAATCGCGATCCGCATGCAGGACTATCCGCTGGCGGAGAAGCTGGCGAAGCAGTCGTTCGAGATGGGCCCGAAATCGGGCAGCCTCTGCGCACGCAACTGGCAGACGGTGGTGGAGATGCGCTTGCAGGCCGGCGACCAGAACGGCGCGAACGTGGCGCGTGGCGAACTGGCGAAGTGCCATATCGCCGGGCCGAATCGCTTCTAGGCGGGTTTTCGCCGCTGAAGCGGCTCCCACAGTATCCACCGACTCCTCAGGGCGCGGTCCCAACAGCACCAAGGGGTGCTTCAGGGCCCATGTGGGAGCCGCTTCAGCGGCGATAGCGCCTGCCGAACATCAACCGCCCCGGATCACCCGGCCATGCTCGTGCACCGTATCCACGAGCACCTTCACGTTCTCCGGGTCCACTTCCGGCGTGATGCCATGGCCGAGGTTGAACACGTGTCCCGGGTGATTGCCGAACGCATCCAGCACCGCGCGCGCCTCGCGCGCGACCACCTCGGGCGACGCGCGCAGCACCGCCGGATCGAGATTGCCCTGTAGCGCCACCCGGCCGCCCACGCGGCGGCGTGCCTCGCCGATATCCAGGGTCCAGTCGACACCAAGGCCGGTGCAGCCCGTGTCCGCGAGGGCCTCGAGCTGACCGCCCGCGCCCTTGGAAAACAGGATCACCGGGAGATCGCGACTGGCAGGGTCGGACTTCAACGCGTCCACCACCTGCGCCATGTAGCGCAGCGAGAATTCGCGGAACGGCGCCGGGCCGAGCAGGCCGCCCCAGGTGTCGAAGATCATCAGCGCCTGCGCGCCGGCATGCGCCTGTGCGACGAGGTAGGCCGCCACGGAGCGGGCCACGGTGTCGAGCAGGCGATGGGCGAGGGCCGGATCGTTCCAGGCCAGGGCCTTCACCCGCGCGAAGTCACGCGAACCTTCGCCTTCCACCATGTAGCAGGCGAGTGTCCACGGGCTGCCGGAGAAGCCGATCAGGGGTACGCGTCCGCCGAGCTCCTTGCGGATCAGGCGCACCGCGTCCATCACATAGCGCAACTCACCATCCATGTCCGGCACGGTGAGCTTGTCGATCGCCGCCGCGTCGCGCACCGGCTTGGCGAAGCGTGGGCCTTCGCCTTGCTCGAACGAAAGGCCCAGGCCCATGGCATCGGGAATGGTGAGGATGTCGGAGAACAGGATCGCGGCGTCCAGTTCGAACCGGTCGAGCGGCTGCAGCGTGACTTCGCAGGCGTATTCCGGATTCGTCGCCAGGCCCATGAAGCTGCCGGCCCTGGCGCGCGTCGCGCGGTATTCCGGCAGGTAACGACCGGCCTGTCGCATGACCCAGATGGGCGTCGTATCGGTGGGTTCGCGGCGCAGCGCGCGCAGGAAGCGGTCGTTGCGGAGCACGTCAGCGGCCATGCGCCGACTCCTGTCCCTGGCTGAACATCAGTTTGAAGCCTTTCTTGATCTGGGCGTCGCGCGCCTTGGTGAACGCGGCCAAGGCGGCATCGCGGTCGACGTAGACTTCGCGCTTGAGCATCGCCTTGCCGCCTTGCACGCCACTTTCGCGGTACAGGGTCCAGCCGCCGAGCAGGTCCTGTTCGAGCGTTATCTGGACGTAGCGGGGCGCTTCCGTCCCCGCTTCGGGCATGGTTTGCAGGTAGATCCGCATCGAGCGATCCGGGCTGGCGCAGGGCCGATCATTGTAGGCGGTTTGCCTGCGGACTGCTTCAGGGGAGTACGGCCAGCACGTCGGCGTCGGGGACGCCGGAGACGATCTCGGCCTTGCCGATGCCGCGCCAGAGGATCAGGCGCGTCGTACCGGCCGTGTTCTTCTTGTCCAGGCGCATCAGTTCGAGCAGGCGGCTGGCGGCATGCGCTTTCGAGGGCTCGGTGGGCAGGCCGAGCCGTTGCAGCAGGGCGACGAGGCGCCCGGTATCACCGCTGGGCGACATGCCCAGGCGCTCGGACAGGCGGGCGGCGAGCACCATGCCGATGGCCACGCCCTCGCCGTGCAGGATCTCGCTGTAGTTGCCGGCGGTCTCCAGTGCGTGTCCAAAGGTATGGCCGAGGTTCAACAGGGCGCGCTCGCCTTGCTCGGTTTCGTCGCGCGCCACCACGCCCGCCTTGTAACGGCACTTACGCGCGATCGCTTCGATCAGCGGCGCGGTCTCGCGGGCGGCGAGTTCGTCCGCATGCGCTTCCAGCCAGGCGAAGAACTCCGGGTCGCCGATGGCCGCGCCTTTCACGACTTCGGCCAGGCCCGCGCGGTACTCGCGCTGCGGCAGCGTGGCCAGGACATCGACGTCGGCGACCACCGCGCGCGGTTGGTGGAAGGCTCCCGCCAGGTTCTTCCCCACCGGCAGGTTCACGCCGGTCTTGCCGCCGACGGATGAGTCGACCATCGAGAGCAAGGTGGTCGGCACCTGGATGAAGTCGATGCCGCGCATCCAGCATGCGGCGGCGAAACCGGCGAGATCGCCGACCACCCCACCGCCGAGCGCGATCACGCAGGCGTCGCGCGTGGCGCCGAGTTCGCCCAGCGCTTCCAGCACGCGCTCCACGTTGGCGAACGTCTTGTGGGTTTCGCCATCACCGATCAGGTGGGACGACCAGCGCAGTCCATCGAGGCCTTTCGCCAACGCATCCAGATACAGCGGCGCCACGGTGGTGTTGCTCACCACCAGCACGTGCCTGCCGCGAATCGCCGCGCGCCAGCGTGCGCTATCGGCGATCAAGCCCGGTCCGATCCAGACGGGGTAGCTGCGTCCGGCAAGGTCGACGTCGACGGTTTCCATCAGCTGCGTTTCCAGTGGCGGTCGAGGAGGGCGATCGCACGCGGCACCGCATCGTCCACGCTTTCATGGCGCCCGTGGAAGATCAGGTCGGCGATGTCCTCGTAGAGGTAGTTGCGGTGTTCCGCGAGTGCCTTCAGGCGGCCGAGACGGTCGGGGCCCGCGATTATCGGTCGCACGGTATCGTGTTCGAGCCGGGCGAGTTGTTCTTCCACGCTCACGCCGAGCATGAGCACCGTGCCACGTGACGTCAGCGCTTGCCGGTTCACCGGGTCGAGCACGGCGCCGGCGCCGGTGGCGAGCACGATGCCCTCGCGCAGACTAAACTCGTTCAGGTGCGCACATTCACGTGCACGAAACCCTATCTCGCCCTCGCGTTCGAAGATGTCGGCGATCGTCACGCCGCAGCGCGCCTCGATCTCCACGTCCAGGTCGACGAAGGGCAGGCCGTAGTGCGCCGCGAGGCGCTGTCCGATCGAGGTCTTGCCGGCGCCCGTGGGGCCGACGAGGAACAGGTTGGGCGAAGGATTCATCACGCTCATGCTAGCAACAAGCCCAGCACAGAGATACGAGACCGTCCTGGTGGCCGGCGCCGGCGATGTCGGCACGCGTCTGGCGCGGCGTTTGGCCGTGGAAGGGCGCCGCGTCTTCGCCCTGCGCCGCGGGGAGATGCCCGCTGGCGACGGCATCGCCTGGTTGCGTGGCGACCTCACCCGGCCGGAGACGCTTGCCGGATTGCCGAAAATCGATGCCCTGGTCTTCGCGCCGGCGCCGGACGCACGCGAGGAAGCCGCGTACCGCGCCGTCTTCGTGGATGGCCTGCGGCACGTGATCGAGGCCTTGCCGGACATGCCGAAGCGCACGGTGTTCGTCTCCTCGTCGGCCGTGTATGGCGAGCACGGCGGCGATTGGATCGACGAAGACACGCAGCCCTCGCCGCCCGGCTTCAATGGCCGCGTGTTGATCGAGGCCGAGGCCTGGCTGGCGTCCCGGCCGGTGGGCGGGATATCGCTTCGACTGGCGGGGCTGTACGGGCCTGGCCGCACGCAATTGTTCGACCGGCTGCGCGAAGGCAAGGCGGCCGTGCCTCGGGGACGGCAGGTCTACGCCAACCGCATCCATGTCGACGACGCGGCGGCGGCGATCGCTTGCCTGCTCGACGTCGCCGCACCCGAGCGGGTTTATATCGGCGTGGACGACACTCCCTTGCCTATCGACGAACTCTACGACCATCTCGCGCGCTTGATCGGCGCGCCGCCGCCCCCGGATGGTCCGGCACCGGCGGGCGTGGGCAACAAGCGGTTGTCGAACGCGCGTCTTCGCGCGACGGGCTTCCGCTGCGCGTGGCCGGATGCGCGGGATGGTTACGCCGCGCTGGCTTGAATCGCCGACAGGGTCGGCTCCCACCGGAGCAGCGCGCGCCGGCCTGATGGGAAGACAGCCTGGTGGGAGCCGACTTGTCGGCGATCCCCGCGGCAGCGGGCCAGCTTGAGGCAAGCACCCATCGCCGCTGAAGCGGCTCCCACCGAAAGCCTCGTCATGTGGCCCAGGCCGGCTTGGTAGGAGCCGACCCTGTCGGCGATTGCTCTTGTGGGAAGCCGCTTCAGCGGCGATGGACGCGCCGCCGCTCATCCAGCGAAAGCACGACATCGGCCTTCCCCGCCAGCGACCTCAGCGCCCGCCGGCTGATCCGCTCGTAATGCTGCAGGAACCTCGAAAGCTCCACCTCATTCATCGCCCGCGGTTCGCCACGCTCACGCAGCGGGCGTTCGGCTTCGTCGCGCCATGTCGCCACCACGCCCCATGAGGGCGCTTGCAGGAGCACCAAAGCATCGAGGCGTTCCCAGATCGAACGGTAATCAGCGAGCCGCTCATCGACCCAGCGCCGCCACCGGCCATCCGCATCTTCCTCGCGCTCCAACGCATTCAACGGCTCGGCGAGTTCGTCCGGCCCGGCCGGCTCCACGCCCAGGCACCATCCTTCCAGGACGACCAGCCGCGGCGGTTCCGCGATCGCCGGCCATTGCGCCTCCTCGTAGCGGTCGTCACGTCCCTTGTCGAATCGGGGTATCGGTACCGGCCGTTCGGGCGACGCCCTCTCCAATGCGTCGAGCGTGGAGCCGAGCAGGGCCAGGTCATGCGTGCCGGGAACGCCGCGGGTACGCAGCAAGGGATGCACCCCGACGGCCAGCGTTTCCCTCTCCGCCCGGGTCAGGTAGACATCGTCGAGCGACATCGCCACCGCACCCCAGCCGTGCTCGCGCGCGGCCTCGATCAGCGCCGCGGCGAGGGTGCTCTTGCCACTGCCTTGCAAGCCGGAAACGCCCAGGACGAAGGGCCGGGACGCATGCTCGATCGCTGCGGCGAAACGTCCGAGGACGGTGGTGGCCAGCGTGCTAGCATCGGTGGATTCCATGGCCGACAGCATAGTCCATCGTCATGCTCACCCCAGAGATACTCGACACCTTTCGCGGCCTGCTCGACGAGGCCAAGGCCAGCGGCGATCGTGAACCCACGGCGATGACCCTCGCCACGGCGGACCGCACCGGCCGCGTGCATTCGCGCATCGTCCTGCTCAAGGCGATCGACGAGAAAGGCCTGCGTTTCTTCACCAACTACGAAAGCGCCAAGGCCGGCGAAATCGCGGAGAACGCGCAGGTGGCACTGTGCTTCCACTGGAAGCAGGTCCGCGAGGGTATCCAGGTTCGCTTCGAGGGTCGCGCCACCAAGGTTGGCGAGGCCGAGTCCGACGCCTATTTCGCCAGCCGCCCGCGCGGCAGCCAGATCGGTGCCTGGGCCTCGAAGCAGAGCCAGGAACTACCTGACCGGCAGACCTTCGAAGACCGCGTGGCCCATTACGAGAAGGAGTTCGCGGGCCGCGAAGTGACTCGTCCCCCGCATTGGGGCGGCTATCTCGTCGAGCCGGATCGCGTCGAGTTCTGGTATGGCGCCACGTTCCGGTTGCACGAACGGATCGTGCACGCGGCCGGCGGTACAAGCTGGTCCAGCCACCTGCTTTACCCGTGACCGGAGCTTTCCCATGAGCCGAGCCCAGCCCGTCCAGCACGTCGCGCAGACCACGTTCACCGTGCATACGCGTGGACGCTCGTTGAGCGAGGTGACCGACCGTATCGCCGAGGTCGTCTCGGCCAGCGGGGTGTCGACCGGCATCGCGCACGTCTTCGTGCAGCACACCAGCGCTTCGCTGCTGATCGGCGAAAACGCCGATCCCACCGTCGTCGCCGACCTCGAACGTTTCTTCGCGCGGCTCGTTCCCGACGGTGACCCGCTGTTCCGCCACCGCGACGAAGGTCCCGACGACATGCCCGCGCATGTGCGCTCGGTGCTCACGGGGGTATCGCTTTCCCTTCCCGTGCACAACGGCAAGCCGCTGCTGGGAACCTGGCAGGGCGTGTTTCTCTACGAGCACCGCCACGAGGCGCACCAGCGCAAGATCACCGTGACCGTGTCGGGACATTGATGTCGGACGCCTATCCGCAACGCATCGTCTGCCTCACGGAAGAACCGACCGAAGTCCTCTACGCCATCGGCGAGGACCATCGCATCGTCGGTATTTCCGGCTTCACCGTTCGGCCGCCACGGGCGCGCAAGGAGAAGCCCAAGGTATCGGCGTTCACCAGCGCGAAGATCGGCCAGATCCTCGACCTGAAGCCCGACCTCGCGATTGGGTTCTCCGACCTCCAGGCCGACATCGCCCAGGAGCTGATTCGAGCGGGCGTGGAAGTGTGGATCAGCAACCACCGCAGTGTGGATGGCATCGTCGCGTACATTCGCCGCCTTGGCGCGATGGTGGGTGCGACGGCGAAGGCCGAGGCGCTGGCGGCGCGTGCCGAGGAAAACCTGGCGCGAATCGCCGCGCTTGCCGCGGCGTTACCGCGCCGGCCGAAGGTGTACTTCGAGGAATGGGACGATCCTCTCATCACGGGCATTCGCTGGGTGGGAGAGCTCGTGCGCATCGCGGGCGGCGACGATGTCTTCCCCGAGTTGCTCGAAGAGCCGTTGGCGAAGCAGCGCATCCTGGCCGATCCGCTCGAGGTGGTGCGTCGCGCGCCGGATATCGTGTTCGGTTCGTGGTGCGGCAAGCGCTTCCGGCCGGAGCATGTCGCTTCGCGGCCTGGCTGGGCCGATGTGCCGGCCGTGCGTGACGGTGAACTGCACGAGATCAAGTCGCCGATCATCCTGCAACCGGGGCCAGCGGCCCTCTTCGACGGCATCGAGGCCCTGCACGCGGTGATCGCGCGATGGGCCGCGCGTGGTGCGGAAGCCGCTTAGAGCAAAAGCCGCTTAGAGCAAAAAGCCGCTTCGTGTGGGAGCCGCTTCAGCGGCGATGGGTGCTAGCCGTAACCTGGCCCGCTGCCGCGGGATCGCCGCTGAAGCGGCTCCCACAGAGGTAGCTCCCATATGAGGTGGCTCCCACGGAGGTGGCTCCCATATGAATCGGCTCCCGCAGGAAGTGGTTCCCACAAAGTCCAAGTGAGTCTTGTAACTGCACGGTCAGGGCATCGCGATCCAGCGGCCGTGTTTGCGGATTTCGAGTGGCCGGAAGCGGCGCTTGTAATCCATCTTCGGATGGCCGGCTATCCAGAAACCCAGGTACACGTACGGTATCCCTCGGCGCTTCGCCAGCTCCACCTGTTGCAGGATGCCGAAGGTGCCGAGGCTGCGCGCGTCTTCGTCGGGATCGAAAAACGTATAGACGGCCGAAATGCCGGCCAGCGCCACATCCGTCACGGCGACGCCGAGCAGGCGCTGGCCGAGACGGAACTCGAGGAAGAGGGTGGGGCTCCATGGCGCGGCGAGGAATCGCTGGAAGTCTTCCGCATCCGCCGCGTCCATGCCGCCGCCGCTGTGCCGGGCTTGCAGGTAGCGTTGATATAGCGCATGCCGCTCGTGGGTGAAGCCGGGCAACTGCTCGGTGACCGTGATATCCGCGTTACGTTTCAGGCAGCGCTTCTGGCCGCGGTCCGCGACGAAACCTTCGACATCGATGCGGCAGGGCACGCAGGCCTGGCAGGCGGCGCACTGAGGCAGGTAAAGGTGCCCGCCGGCGCGGCGGAAACCCTTCGCGAGGGCCGGGCCGTAGAGCCTGTCGAGGTGCGGCGCGCCGGGATCGACCACGAGGTTCTGCGCCGTCCGCTCGGCGAAATAGCCGCAGGTGTGCGGCAGGGTCTGGAACAGGCGGACACGGTCGGTCATGGTGCGATGTTATAGCGCCATGCGCGCCCGTAGCGTGTTAGAGCACCTGCGTGGCCTTGAGCACGACGATGAGCATCACTCCCGCGACGATCGCCAGCACCATGAGGCGGACACGCGAGGCGGTGCGCTGGGCGGCGGGGCGGCGGTCCGGCTGGCGGTGCAGCTGGAGTTCTTCCTGGAAGCGGACCACCGGCTCGATGCCGATCTCCTTGAGCAGGGCACGCGCCTTCGGGAAGTCGTCGGCGCTCTGCACCCAGACCTTCGGCCAGGAGTCGCGGTCGTCCTGGCGCTGCGAATAGCTGAAGCGCTGGTAGGTGGGCCGGTTCCAGCTCGAGCGGTTGGTCACCGAGGTATCGATGCCGTTCTCGGTGAGCAGGGCGACGATCCGGTCGATGTTGTCCTGGCGGGGTGACGTATAGATTTCGCGCATGGCCGGATTCTACGGGATTTGCCCGTCCGGCGACGTCAGTGGCCCGCCGGGGCCAGCGCGGCCTTCACCCGCTCCAGGTGGCCGTCGTTCGGCAACGGCGCGATGCCGAGCAGGTGGGCGAGCAAGGGGTAGATGTCGACGTTCGGGAAGGGAGCGATCGTCACCCCGCGCCCGAAGGCCGGCCCGTGGGCCACGAACAGCGCGCGCATGGTCGGATCGAGGTTGTCGTAGCCGTGCTCGCCGCGTGACATGGGCATTGTCCGCTTGGCCAGCACCTCGTGGCTGATGATCGCCCAGCCGGTATCGGCGAGGCAGATGTACGCCGGTACGCGCGGGTTCCTGCCGTAGTCCAGGCGCGCGGGCAGGTCTTCCTTGCGGTAGCAGCGCATGTGTTCGTGCGGGCCCAGGAGACGTGCCACCGCCCGGGAGCCATCGACGCCGGGCTTCGGATTGAAAGTGGACACCACCCCGTACGACACCGGGTCGAGCGCATCGAGATCGGTTTCCTGGTCGGCGAACACGATATTCCCGCGAGGAACGTCGGCCATGCCGTGATCGGAGACCACGACGATGTTCATCGTGTCGTAGAGCCCGCGCTGGCGCAGTTGCGCGACCAGGTAGCCCATGGCGTCGTCGACCTCGCGCAGCGCCGCATTCAGTGGCTCCGAATCCGGTCCGAATTCATGGCCGGCGTGGTCCACGGCATCGAAATACAAGGTGTCGAACATCGGCTTCGGGCCGGGCTCGTCGATCCATGACAT
This sequence comes from Luteibacter sp. RCC_6_2, assembly GCF_041360655.1. Classification (NCBI taxonomy): domain Bacteria; kingdom Pseudomonadati; phylum Pseudomonadota; class Gammaproteobacteria; order Lysobacterales; family Rhodanobacteraceae; genus Luteibacter; species Luteibacter sp. RCC_6_2. The sequence goes on from NZ_JBFUPQ010000010.1 coordinate 18,469, forward strand.
GAGCTTGTCGACGCGCTGGCGCGAGGTCAGCGAATCGTCGAACGGAATCCAGTGGTCCGGGCGCAGGCCATGGATGGCCGCTTCCGTACCGGGCCAGAACATCGTCGCCGTGCGCAGCCCGTGTTTCTGTGCCGTCACCCAGATCGGCTCGGCTTCGTCCCACCAGCGTCCGTCGCTCGTGGCGGCATGGTTGGACAGGCTGAAATTGCCCAGCTTCGCGTCCCACATCGTGTTGTTGACGATGCCTTGGCGGTCGGGCACGCGACCGGTCACCAGGGTGTAGTGGTTCGGGAAGGTGAGCGATGGAAACGACGGCAACATGTATGGCGCGGTCACGCCATCGCGCGCCATCGCCGCGAGGTTGGGAGTCAGGCCACGGTCGATGTAGTCGGCGCGGAAGGCGTCGATGGAAACCAGCAGGACGGCCTGCGGCGTCGGCGGCGATACAGCGGGCTTGGCGGGACGCGTCGCGCATCCGGACAGGGCCACCAGGAGCAACGCGAGGAATGCGCCGCAGCGGGGCAACGTGACGTTCATGGGCGGGGACTTACGCTATGTGGCAGAACAATCCTCCTATGATGGACGAGTCCCATGACCAATTCATCACGCAATATCCTGCTGGCATGGCTGGTCGCCATGCTGCCCGCATTGGCGCTCGCGCAAACCCAGCCGGCGAAGCCCGCTGCGCCTCCACCGCGGCCGAAACCAGTCGTCATCAGCACGCCCACGCCCAGCCAGCAATGGCAGCGGCAGGTCGACCGGCAGCAGGTGCAGAACCGCCTGAACCAGAACGCGCTGCGTGAACAGCTGCGCCAGGACAACCTCGATCGCCAACGCACCAACGCCGCCGATCCGGCCCTGCGCAACCAGCTGGATAACGCGGACCGCAGCCAGCAACAGCTGTACCGGGCGCGCCAGGACGACACGGTGCGCCGGTACCAGACCCTGCAACGGCCGGAAGCGACGCAAACCGTGCCCGCGCGGAGCGGTTCCGCCAGCCATTGAGCGGCATTGCTGCGACGCGTATGGCGGGGTGTCGCGGCGCGGGACCATAATCGGCGATTCCCTGGATCGACGGAGTCTCCCCCGATGACCGCAGTCACGCGCATCGACACCACCCGCACCGTCCGTGCCCCGCGCGGCAGCGAACTGACCTGCCGCAGCTGGCTGACGGAGGCACCGTTCCGCATGCTGCAGAACAACCTCGATCCGGAGGTCGCCGAAAACCCGGCGGAACTGGTGGTGTACGGCGGCATCGGCCGTGCCGCGCGCAACTGGGAATGCTTCGACGCCATCCTGCGCAGCCTGCGCGACCTGCGCGACGACGAGACGCTGCTGGTGCAGTCGGGCAAGCCCGTGGGCGTGTTTCCCTCGCACCCGGACGCGCCGCGCGTGCTCATCGCCAATTCCAACCTCGTGCCGGCATGGGCGAACTGGGAGCACTTCAACGAGCTCGATCGCAAGGGCTTGATGATGTACGGCCAGATGACCGCGGGATCGTGGATCTACATCGGTTCGCAGGGCATCGTGCAAGGCACCTACGAGACCTTCGTGGAGATGGGCCGCCAGCATTACGGTGGGAGCCTCGCCGGCCGCTGGATACTCACGGCCGGCCTGGGCGGCATGGGTGGGGCGCAGCCTTTGGCCGCCAGCCTGGCGGGCGCCTCGTCGCTCACCATCGAGTGCCAGCAGAGCCGCATCGATTTCCGCCTGAAGACGCGCTATGTCGACGAGCAGGCCGCCGACCTGGACGACGCCCTGGCGCGTCTTGCGCGCTATGCGAAGGAAGGACGCGCCGTTTCCGTGGCGCTGCTCGGCAACGCGGCCGACGTGCTTCCCGAGCTGGTCCGCCGCGGCGTGCGTCCGGATGCCGTCACCGACCAGACCAGCGCGCACGATCCGGTCAACGGCTACCTGCCTTCCGGCTGGACGGTGGAGGAGTGGTTCGAGCGTCGCAAGTCCGATCCCGCCGGCACCTCGCGGGCGGCGAAGGCTTCCATGCGCAAGCACGTGGAAGCGATGCTGGCGTTCCACGCGATGGGCGTGCCGACGTTCGACTACGGCAACAACATCCGCCAGATGGCCAAGGACGAGGGCCTGGCCGAGGCCTTCGCTTTCCCCGGCTTCGTGCCCGCCTTCGTCCGTCCGTTGTTCTGCCGCGGCGTGGGCCCGTTCCGCTGGGTGGCGCTGTCGGGCGATCCGGAAGACATCTACAAGACCGACGCCAAGGTGAAGGAGCTGATTCCGGACGATCCGCACCTGCACCGCTGGCTGGACATGGCGCGCGAGCGGATCAGCTTCCAGGGCTTGCCGGCGCGCATCTGCTGGGTCGGCCTGGGCCAGCGCCACCGTCTGGGATTGGCCTTCAACGAGATGGTCCGTAACGGTGAGCTGAAGGCGCCGGTGGTCATCGGCCGCGACCACCTGGATTCCGGGTCCGTGGCCAGCCCGAACCGCGAGACCGAGGCCATGCGCGATGGCAGCGACGCCGTCAGCGACTGGCCGCTGCTCAACGCGATGCTCAACGTGGCTGGCGGCGCGACCTGGGTCAGCCTGCACCATGGCGGCGGCGTGGGCATGGGTTACAGCCAGCACAGCGGCGTGGTGATCGTCTGCGACGGCAGCGAGGCGGCGGACAAGCGGCTTGCGCGGGTGCTGTGGAACGATCCGGGGACCGGTGTGATGCGGCATGCGGATGCGGGGTATGAGGAGGCGGTCGCCTGTGCGCGGGAGCAGGGGTTGAACCTGCCGATGGTGGGGTGAGGGCGTCGCCGTTGGTGGACAGAGGACATCGCCGCTGAAGCGGCTCCCACAAAAGCATCGCCGACAGGGTCGGTTCCCACCAGGTCCTGTGGGAGCCGACTTGTCGGCGATTCGAGCCGCCTCAGCGCCTGTCAGTCTCGCCTCAGCGCCCGTTAGCCCACCCAGCCACATACCGCTGCGGATACAGCCGCTGTAGCGCCAGCACCTTCGGCCGGTCGTTCACCACGATGTACATCGCATCGGGGTTCAGCCGCATGTAGTCCTGGTGATAATCCTCGGCGGGGTAGAACGCCTTCAGCGGCGTCACCTCGGTCACGATCGGCGCCGGGAACGCGTGCGCCGCCGTGAGCTGGGCCACGTACGCCTCGGCCACCTTCTTCTGCTCCGGCGTCGCGTAGAACACCGCCGAACGATACTGCGTGCCCACGTCCGGCCCCTGCCGGTTCAGCAGGGTCGGGTCCTGGGCCACCGAGAAGAACACCTGCAGCAACTGGCCATAGGTGACCTGGGCGGGGTCGTACACCACCCGCACGGATTCAGCGTGGCCGGTATCGCCGTCGCTGACGTCGTCATAGTTGGCATGCGCCGCGTCGCCACCGGCGTAACCGGCACGCACGCTCTTCACGCCACGCACGTGCTGGAACACGCCTTCGACGCCCCAGAAACAGCCGCCGGCGAACACGGCGGTGGCCTCGCCGGTGGCCGGCGACGCGTCGACGGTGGGGGCGGGCAGGGAAACGCCTTCCTCCCGGGCCGAGGCGGCCGTACAGGCGGTGAGGGCGAGGAACAGAACGGGAAGCAAGCGACGGCGCATGGCGATCTCCCAGGGAGGTGTGAGTCTGCCTATAGGACCGGGGATATGCCCTTTACCTCACAGGCGGCTACAGGATTCCGTGAAGCTGCCGCTAACCTTTGGATCACCGTGCGTGGGCGGCCGCCGCATGGGAAGGCAGTGTTCGGAAGGGGGGACAGGAGAGTGGCGTACGACCTGGTGGAGAGACGCGTGTTCGTGGCCGATCTGGAGGTCGGCATGTACGTGAGCCGTCTCGATTGCGACTGGTCCGACACGCCGTTCCCGTTGCAAGGGCTGCCGATCGCGTCGCAGGCCGACATCGACCGCCTGAGCCGGTTCTGCAAGTACGTCTTCGTGGACATGCACCGGCGTGTCACGCCCGCGCGCATCGTGCCCGTCGTGGCGCCCCGGCCGGTAGCGAACCCGCGCCTGGTCGCCCGCCACAGCTATACGGACACGGTGCCGTTCGAAGAAGAACTGCCGCGGGCCCGCGAGGCTTTCGATGGCATGTCACGTTTCGCCGAGCGATTGGTGGACGACATCCACGGCGGCCGGGCGATCGAGCCGGGCGCGGTCGAAGAGGCCGTGCGGCCGATGGTCGCCAGCGTCCTGCGCAGTGGCGACGCCTTCTTCTGGATCGAGAGCCTGCGCCGGCGCGACAGCTACACCTACCAGCACGCCGTCGCCTGCAGCACGCTGGCGGCGGCCTTCGGCAGGCACATGGGGTTCGCTGGCGAGGCCATCGTCAGCCTTGCCGCGGGCGGCCTGCTGATGGACGTGGGCAAGGCCCAACTGCCCGATGAACTGCTCGGACGCGGCGGTCCGCTGAGCGACGAGGAATGGGAGCTGGCGCGCCAGCACGTGAGCGAAGGCATGGCCATCCTCGACCATGCCGGCGTCAGCGACCCGGAGGTGCGCGACATGGTGTTCACCCACCATGAGCGCTTCGACGGCAGTGGGTACCCAGCGGGCTTGGCCGGCACCGCCATTCCGCTGTCCGGCCGGATGGCCGCGATCATCGACACGTACCACGCGATGTCCACGCCGCGTCCGTACCGCCCGGCCGTGTCCCAGCACCTTGCCCTCCGCCAGCTGTATGCGGGGCGCGACCGCGAGTTCCAGGGCGAGTTGGTGGAACAGTTCCAGGCCTGCCTGGGCGTCTATCCGACCGGCTCGCTGGTGGAGTTGAATACGGGCGAGGTCGCGATCGTCATGATGCAGAACCAGGCGCGCCGTCTTCAGCCCCGCGTGGCGATCCTTACGCGAAAGGACAAGGCAGCGCTCGAGGAATTCCTTATTATCGATCTCATGAACCAATCGGACAGCATCCGCCGTGAGATCCTGCGTACCTTGCCCGCGGGCAGCCATGGAATCGACCCCCGGGAGTATTTCGTCCAATGAGCGAGCGTGCCGACATCCTGCCCGCGGTGCAGATCATCCTCGACCGGGTCGTTCCCGATTCGGGATGGCGCGCCGTGCTCGTCGTGCGGCTGCAGGGCATGCGCGAGGCGCAGCTCCGCTTCGGCTACGACTTCGGCAATGCCATCATGCTGGCCGCGCGCGAACGCCTGGTGGAGGCGGTTCGCCATGTGGACACGGTCTTCGTCGCCGGTGACGACAGCTTCGTCGTGGTGCTGCCCTCGGTACGCAACCGCACCCATGCCCTGCTGGCGGCCACGCGCATCGTCGGTGCCTTCGACACGCCCCTGTTGCGCGGCGAGCGGCCGTGGCACGGACGGCCCGTGGTCGGCGTGGCGGTGCATCCCGAACACGGCACCTCGGCGGAACTGCTCTATCGCCGCGCCGAACTGGCCCACGACGAAGCGCAGCGCGTGGGCGAGCCGTTCGCGCTCTACCAGCCGGACGCCACGCCCGTGGAGATCCTCTACGGCGAACTCCGCGAGGACATCGAGGCCAATCGCCTGCACGTGGCCTTCCAGCCGCTTCGCGACCTGCGTTCCGGCGAGGTGGTGCGGGTGGAGTCGCTTTCCCGCTGGACCACGACCGCCCAGATCCACGTGGCGCCTGCCGATTTCGTGCAATTCGCCGAACGCAGCGACCTGATCGTGCCGCTGACCCGCTGGAGCCTCAACGCCTCGCTGCGCCATGCCGCGGCGCTGCACCGGGGCGGATGCCCGCTGGACGTCGCGATCAACCTGTCGCCGCGCGTGTTCGCCGAGCAGGGTTTCGCGGAACAGATGATCGGTGCCATGGACATCTGGGGCGTGCCGCCGGAAGCGGTGATCGTCGAGATCACGGAAACGGCCCTGCTCACCGACCTGGACATGAGCGTGCGGGTATTGCGCTCCCTGCGCGACCGCGGCGTGCGCGTGGCCATCGACGATTTCGGTACCGGCTACGCATCGTTCGCCTACCTGCGGCATTTCCCGGCCACCGAACTGAAGATCGACCGCACCTTCGTCGACGCCATGAATACCGACCGCCGCACCGAACTGCTGGTGCAGGCCATGGTCGACGTCGCCCACCGCCTGGGCATGGAAGCGGTCGCCGAGGGCGTGGAGAACGAAGAGACCCTGCTGCGCCTGGTCGAGATGGACTGCGACCTGGTGCAGGGCTACCACATCGGCCAGCCGGTGCGGGCGGAGGACTTCGTCGCGGAGCGGCTGGCGGCCGTGTCGCTGATGTGAGGCGGGGGGCGCGGCGTCAGGCGGCCAGTTCGCGGTAACGCCGGTCCAGCGCCGCCACCTTCGCGTCCAGCGCCGCTTCATCGCCGTCGTTGACGATCACGTCGTCGGCGATGGCCAGGCGCCGCTCGCGGGACGCCTGCGCTTTGATCATTTTCGTGGCCAGGCCGGCGTCGATGCCATCGCGGTGGGTCAGACGCTCGATCCGCACCGCTTCAGGCGCGTCCACCACCAGCACGCGGTCCACCCACGCGTAGTGCTCGCGGTTCTCCACGAGCAACGGGATCGAGAGGATGCAGTACGGCCCGCGATCGGCCGCCACGGCATCGCGCAGCCAGCTGCGGATGCGCGGATGCAGGATGCCTTCCAGCGTCGCGCGTGCCGAAGGATCGTCGAAGACGCGCTGGCGCATCGCCGCGCGGTCGAGCCTTCCTTCGGCGTCGAGCGCCCCTGGCCCGAACGTCCGCGCCACTTCGGCCAAGGCCTCGGAACCGGGCTCGACCACCGCCCGCGCCGCCACGTCGGCGTCGTAGGCGTGGATGCCGCGTGCCTCGAAACACCGTTCCACGGCGCTCTTGCCCGAGGCGATGCCGCCGGTCAGCGCGACGACGAAGCCGCTCATTGCAGGCCGGTGAAGCGCGCGTAGGCGGCGAACAACCGATCGCCCGCCAGGAACCAGACCCAGCCCGCCGCGGCGATGTACGGACCGAAGGGGATCGGCACGTCGCGCTGGTGGTTGCGGAACAGCATGAGCCCGCCGCCGACCAAGGCGCCGATCAGCGAGGACAACATGATGACCGGGAGCAGCGACACCGGGCCCATCCACGCGCCCAGTGCGGCGAGCAGCTTGAAATCGCCATGGCCCATGCCTTCCTTGCCGGTGAGCAGCTTGAACAGCCAGTACACGCTCCACAGGCTGAGGTAGCCGATCAGCGCGCCGAGGATCGCCGACGACGGCCCCACGGGCAGCGGTTGCCACGCCGGGATCAGGGTGAGTCCGAGGCCGATCCAGAGCAGGGGATAGGTCAGTTCGTCCGGCAGCAGCTGGGTACGGACGTCGATGCCGGACAGCGCGATGAGGAAGAAGGTGAACAGCAGGCCGGCGAGGGCGGCCGGCGTCGGCCCGAAGTGCCAGACCACCAGGGCGCTGGCGAGACCCGTGAAGAACTCCACCAGCGGGTACTGCGCCGAGATGGTCGTGCCGCAATAGCGGCAGCGCCCGCGCAGGAACAACCAGCCGAACAGGGGGATGTTGTCGTGGGCGGCGAGGCGATGCTTGCACTGCGGGCAGTGCGAGGCCTCGAGCGCGATGCCCGGGGGCTTGGGCTCGTCGACCGGCTCGAGCGCCAGGACGTCCCGCGCCTGCTTGCGCCATTCCCACTCCATGCGCGGCGGCGTGCGCAGGATGACCACGTTGAGGAAGCTGCCCACGAGCAGGCCGAAGACGGCGGCGAAGGTGGTCCAGAGGGCGATGGGTAAGTCGGGCATGGGCTCGGCCGTGGTCAAAGAAAAGCCCTCCCCCGTGAGGGAGAGGGCTCGTATTGTGCATGGAGTGGAGCGTCAGGTCGTACCGGCGATCTTGAAGATAGGCAGGTAAAGCGAGATGACCATGCCGCCCACGAGACCACCCAGGATCACCATGATGAAGGGCTCGAGCAGGCTGCTCAGCGTGTCCACCGCGTTGTTGACCTCTTCCTCGTAGAACTCGGCCACCTTGAACAGCATGTGGTCGAGCGAGCCCGATTCTTCGCCGATCGCGGTCATTTGCACGACCATGTTCGGGAACAGGTTGGTCTGGCGCATGGCCAATTGCAGCTGGTGGCCGACGGAAACGTCGTCACGCATCTGCAGCACCGCTTCGCCGTAGATGATGCTGCCGGTGGCGCCGGACACGGCTTCGAGAGCTTCCACCAGCGGTACGCCCGCCTGGAATGTCACGCCCAGCGTACGTGCGAATCGAGCCAGGGCGGACTGGCGGAGGATATTTCCGATGACGGGGATCTTCATCGAAAACCGGTCGAGGAAGTGAGCGAACCGGGGAGAGCGTTTCTTCGCCATCACGAAGATCACGCCCAAGCCGACGACGATGGCAATGACGAGCCACCAGTAGCTCTGCATGAACTCGGAAGCCTTGACCACCACCATGGTGGGCACCGGCAGCTCGGCGCCCGCGTCCCGGAAGGTCTGCTGGAATACCGGTACGACGAAAAGGAGCAGGATCATCGTGACCACGAAGGCGACCACGAGCACCATCGCCGGATAGAACAAGGCCTTCTTGATCTTCGACTTGATGCCTTCCACGCGTTCCTTGTACGTCGCCACCGTATCCAGGATGGTATCCAGCACGCCGGCAGACTCGCCCGCGTGGACCAGGTTTCGGTACAGCTCGTCGAACTGGACCGGGTACTGGCCAAGCGCCTCGTGCAACGATGCGCCGCCCTCGATGTTGGTCTTCACATCGATGAGCATGTTCTTGAACCGGACGTTCTTTTGTCCGTTCGCGATGATGTCGAAAGCCTGCACCATCGGTACGCCCGAGGCCATCATCGTCGCGATCTGGCGGCTGAAGATGGCGACGTCCCGGGGTTTGACCGTGCTTCCGGACGAGCCGAAGAGCGGCTTCGCACGCTCGCGCACGGTCTGGGGATTCATCCCCTGGCGGCGCAGTTCAGCCTTGACCAGGGCGGCGTTCTTGGCCTGCATTTCGCCGGTCATGCGCTTGCCGCGCTTGTCCAGCGCGGTCCAGTCGTACATCACCAGCTTATTGACCTGGGCCCTCGCTGCGCCGACGGCGCGCGAATTCTTGTTGGCGGTGGCTACTGCCATGGCGCGATGTTCCCCCCGGATTCAACTATTGCGGGGATGCCCATGGGCACCCCGCACCGGCGGATAGTCTGAACGACTTTCCGCTTATTTTTCTGCCATCTGGCGCACATCCTGACGGTGCCGTCGCCGAACATCAATCCTTTGTGACGCGATTGATCTCCGCCAGGCTGGTGACCCCGTTTCTGACCTTCAGCAGGGCCGAAGCCCGGAGGTCGTTGATGCCTGCCTTCCGGGCCACCTCGGCGATCTGCATGGCGTTGCCGCCCTCGAGGACGATCTTCTGGATGTCCTCGACCATCGGCATTACCTGATAGATGCCCACGCGGCCCTTATAGCCTTCGTTGCAGCTATCGCAGCCCACGGGCTCGTAGATAGTGATCCCCGCATCGATTTCCTCCTGGGTAAAACCTTCCGCGAGGAGCGCCGCCGGCGGGAGCTGGATCGGTCTCTTGCAGTCGTGGAGGCGCCGGGCCAGGCGCTGGGCGATGATCAGGGTGACCGACGAGGTGATGTTGTAGGGGGCGATACCCATGTTCATCAGGCGGGCGACCGTCTGGGGGGCGTCGTTGGTGTGCAGGGTGGAGAGCACCATGTGGCCGGTCTGGGCCGCCTTGATCGCGATCTCGGCAGTCTCTAGGTCGCGGATTTCGCCGACCATGATCACGTCCGGATCCTGGCGCAGGAAGGAGCGCAGGGCCGCGGCGAAGGTCATGCCGCGCTTGGTGTTCTGCTGGACCTGATTGATGCCCTCGACGCGGATTTCGACCGGGTCTTCCACCGTGGAGATGTTGCGGCCCTCGGTGTTGAGGATGTTCAGTGCGGTGTACAGCGACACGGTCTTACCGGAGCCCGTGGGGCCGGTGACCAGGACCATGCCGTAAGGTTTTTCGATCGCGTCTAGATAGAGCTTCTTCTGGAAATCCTCGTACCCGAGCTTGTCGATGCCCAGCTTGGCCGAGGAACCGTCCAGGATACGCAGCACGATCTTTTCGCCGAACAGGGTCGGCAGCGTGCTGACGCGGAAGTCGATCGCACGGGTCTTGGTCAGGTTGAGCTTGATACGGCCGTCCTGAGGGACGCGCCGCTCGGCGATATCCAGGCCGCTCATGACCTTCAGGCGCGAGGCGATGCGGTTGCCCAGCTTGATCGGGGCCGTGGCAACGACGCGCAGGATGCCGTCCATGCGCAGGCGGACGCGATAGACCGCCTCGAAGGGCTCGAAGTGGATGTCGGAGGCGCCACGCTTGATGGCGTCGACCAGGATCTTGTTGACGAACTTGACGACGGGGGCGTCGTCGTTGGCGTTGGCGTCGATGCCGGTGGAGCCATCGCCGTCGTCGTCACCGGACTCCAGAACCAGCTCGTCGAGGCCACCGTCCGCGAAACCCGGGACATTGGCGCTCATGGCCGAGAGGGCGGTGTCGATCACCCTTCGAAGTTGCCCGCGCTCGACCAGCACCGGCTCGACCATGTGGTTCGAGTGGAACTTGATCTCGTCCAGGGCGTGGGACTGCATGGGGTCGGCGATGCCGACGAACAGGCGCTTTCCCCGCTTGAACAGAGGCAGGGCCTGGTGCTTGGTGATCAGGGCTTCGGTGACCAGGTCCAGAGGCATGTTGGCGGCAGCCATGCCGCTGATGTCCATCAGGGGCATGCCGAATTCGGCTGAGGCGACTTGGGATAGCTTTGGGCTGTCGACGAGGTTGTGGTCGACCAGCCAGGCCGCCAGGGACACACGCTTATCGGCGGCGTCCTGCACAGCTTTCCGAACGTCGGCCTCGGCCATGACTGACTCAGTCACAAGCCGGCGCGCCATCCCAGTCAGACCCGCCAGCATGGGCGAATGCATTTGTGAAGCCATGTTGGGTCCCGTTTCCCCGAGATACGCGCCTGAATCTACTCCAGATTGTGCAGATGGTCACGCGGGGTCACGTGAAGGCGCGCGCCGCCGTCGGTGCATCCGGTATCATTTGACGAAGAGCGGCGTGCACCGTGGCACTCCTTAACCTGCCGGATTAATAGTGCTCCAGGGGGAGCTAGGTGCTTTTTAATTCACTGAGTTTCCTGGTTTTTTTTGCAATCGTCTTTCCGGCCTACCTGTCACTCCGCAGTTGGGGTGCTAAGAAGACGTTCCTGCTCCTGGCGAGTTACGTCTTCTACGCCGCCTGGAATCCCGCCTACGTTTTCATTCTCGCTTTCTCCACAGGAGTCGACTGGTGGTTGGCACGTCAGCTCGGTAGGGAGACGTCGCAAGTCCGCCGGAAATGCTTGCTTGTGGTGAGTCTGACAGCGAATCTCGGCATGCTGGTTTTTTTCAAGTATGGCGGCTTTACCTTGCATACGGTGCAGGAGTTACTAGGTCTACTCGCCGTGACGTACGTTCCACCAGTCTGGAATATCATTCTTCCAGTAGGTATATCTTTCTATACGTTCGCCTCGCTCTCTTACACCATCGACGTCTATCGCCGCGAGATTTCCGCGGATGCTTCATTACGTGATTACGCGCTATTCGTGGCGTTCTTCCCGCATCTCGTTGCTGGACCAATCGTACGTGCGCGGGCGCTGTTGCCGCAAATCTCCACGCCGCGGACCGTTACTCCAGAACAGGTTGGCTATGGCATGGTGCTGGTGCTGATCGGACTCTTCTGCAAGGACGTTTTCGCGGACCGATTGTTCGCGCCAGTGGTGGATGCGGTTTACGGAAGTCCGGCTGCTTTCGGTGTCGTCGGCGGATTGGCGGCATTCTTCGGCTTTGCCGCTCAGATCTATTTTGACTTTGGCGGTTACTCGTTGTGTGCCATTGGACTCGCGCTGTGCTTTGGATTTGCATTCCCCGACAATTTTCACTTTCCATACGGGGCGCGTGGATTCTCGGATTTCTGGCGACGGTGGCACATCTCACTATCAACTTGGCTACGTGACTATCTTTATATTCCATTAGGTGGCAGCAACGGCGGTCAGTGGCAGACCTGCCGGAACCTCATGATTACAATGCTCCTGGGCGGTCTTTGGCATGGGGCTTCATGGATGTTCGTCATATGGGGCGCTCTTCATGGAGCTTATCTCGTTGCCGAGCGTGGCATCAGAAACCGCTGGCGTGGCGGCAAAAATTTGTTCACCGACGCGGTGGTGACCGTCGGCACGTTCGTGTTCGTGTGCGTTGCGTGGATTGCGTTTCGTGCACCCACGCTTGAGTCAGCTTCTGCGTTCCTGAGTACGTTCGGGCGGTGGCGCGGCGGATTTTCGATGGAGTGGTTTGCCTTGGCGGCGGCCTTGTCCATGTTTGCCTGGCAATGGCGCATGCGCGATCAGACCCTTGATGGCTGGTTGGCGCAGCTAGGGCAGGTTCCCCGCATTTCAGTGGCGACGGCGTGCATGATCGGTATCTACCTGGCGTCGGGAGGTGACGACCGTGCGTTCATCTACTTCCAATTCTGATATTCATCTGATTCGGCGGTATCTGCCAGGCGGTCGGTGGGTACTTCCCTTTGTCGTAGCGCTATGCATCGCCCTATCGGTTATCGCCATCGAAGAGTTTTTGCTGGCCAAGCGTGGCTTTGAGCCCACTATCGTCGACTCTCCCTCCACTTGGGCGCGCGAGCGTGCACGGGTGAATCACCTTGGTGGCCGCGCCATCGTCATGATCGGCGCGTCGCGCATGCAACTCGATGTTGATCTTCCCACCCTTCGCGAAGAAACCGGAAGAGAGCCGGTGCAACTGGCCATCGATGGAAGTTCATTCGTCCCCGTGCTTGCGAATCTGGCGAATGACGTCGGTGTGACTGGCACAATCCTGGTCGATTATCAGGATCATGTCGTGGGAGACTTGCATCGGATAGATGGCGCGACTACGTATTTGGCCGAGTGGGATCGCCGTGGAAACGACGATGCAATTCCCGACTTTGCCATGAGTGAGGCCTGGCTGGGGGGAATTCTTCACCGTCACTTGCGTAGCTTCTCCGACGGTGCCAGTCCATTCGCGTCGCTGGTACTGCGGGTATTCGACCATACGGCCACGCCTCAATACTTAGTCACCATGCCAGATCGGGAGCGCCAGGCCGACTATCGCAAGGTGGCAATGCCGCAGTTCTATTACGCACGAGTACTGCGCAACGCCGGCATCAAAGAAGTCCCGAGCGCACCCAACTGGAATGCTTTCGATGTCGAGGTATCGCGTCGCATTCATGCCATATCGCCTGTCGACTTCCCACAGTTCGATGACAATGCGCGAGAGATTGGGGCTATGGTACGCAAGATCGAGCAGCGCGGCGGGAAGGTCGTCTTCATTATGTTTCCCCGGAGCGGTCTCGTTCGGGTGGCCGACGAGCGTATGTTTCCCCGTGACCAGTATTGGGATCGCTTCCTGCGGATAGTCCAGGCCCCAGGCTTAAACTATGCCGACGTGCCGGCGCTGTCCGCATTTGTATGTCCAGACGGTTCTCATCTCGATGTGCGCGACCAAAAGGCCTTCACCCGAGAACTTCTGCAGGCGCTGCCCGATCTCCGAATCGGTCCGTCTGCCTCGTTTACTCATGTAGCTCGGGTAGATACACAAGAAAATAAAAGACTGGAGCATGTCCGTTGACACGACTTAGCGTAATTATCCCTGCCAAAAATGAGGCCGCGGCGCTCGTGGAATTGCTCCCTCGCGTACGAGCAGTACTGCCAGAGGCGGAGATCGTGGTGGTGGACGATGGGTCGACCGACGACACTCGCTTGATCTGTACGGAAGCCGGGGTTCGCTGTTTGTCGTCTCCGTATTCCATGGGTAACGGGGCCGCCATCAAACGCGGTGCAAGGGCTGCGTCCGGAGAGGTATTGGCGTTCATGGATGGAGATGGACAACACGATCCAGCGGATGTCCGGCGCCTGATTGCGCGGCTCGATGAAGGTTTCGATATGGTGGTCGGGGCCCGTGATTGGGGTAGCCAGGCGGGTGTTGGCCGCGGAGTGGCTAATACATTCTACAACTGGCTTGCAAGTCGAATGACGGGGCATGTCGTGGAGGACTTAACATCAGGGTTTCGTGTGGTTCGCGCAACTCGCTTTCGTGAGTTTCTGCATCTACTTCCTAATGGATTCTCATACCCCACTACGAGTACGATGGCATTCTTCCGCAGTGCCTATGGCGTAGCGTACGAACCGATCAAAGCGGCACAACGCGTGGGGAAGAGTCATATTAAGCCGTTCAAAGATGGAATCCGCTTTCTTCTCATCATCTTCAAGATTGCGACCCTCTACTCTCCCCTGAAGCTATTCGCTCCCGTGAGTTTTGCGTTCCTGCTGCTGGGTTGCCTCAATTATCTTTATACCTATCTCTCGTACGGGCGGCTCACCAACGGCAGCACACTCATGTGGAGCGCGTCTGTCATCGTATTCCTGATTGGCCTCATCTCCGAGCAGATCACGGCATTGACCTATCGACGCGATGACTGACTGTCCGCAAAAGCCCAGGCTGATCGTGCTCGCCTCGACCTATCCACGCTGGAAAGATGACCATGAACCGTCGTTTGTCCACGAATTGGCGCGGCGGCTCGTACACTGGTTTGAGGTAATCGTAGTGTGCCCGCATGCCGCCGGTGCGGCGCGTCGAGAAATGCTCGATGGCGTACAGGTAGAGCGTTACCGATATGCTCCGGCCGCCTGGGAAACATTGGTCAACAATGGGGGCATCACCACAAATCTCCGCAGCTCACCGTGGAAGTGGTGGCTTGTGCCTTCATTTATCGCGGCGCAATGGCTTCTCGCGCGCAGACTGCTGAAGCCACGCGCCATCGTGCACGCGCACTGGCTACTTACGCCTGGTCTTGTAGCGAGTGGGCTGGGAATGCCCTTCGTGGTCACGTCCCACGGTGCAGACCTGTTTGCGCTGCGCGGCTCTCTTGCGATGGGTTTGAAACGCCGGGTCGTACGTCGTTGCCGCGGATTCACTGTCGTCAGCCAAGCCATGCTGCCGCCAGCGCGGAATCTTGACGATTCTATCGCTCCTGTCGTTGCGCCGATGGGAGTTGATCTTCAGCATGTTTTCACTCCAGACCCTCGCATTCCGAGGGAGCCGGATAGACTGCTTTTTGTTGGGAGGTTGGTAGAAAAAAAGGGACTCGATGTTCTGCTTGAGGCTCTTCCGGACGTGCTGGCGATGCGTCCCGGCACGCGGCTGACGGTCGTGGGCTTTGGTCCTCTTGAAAAAGATCTAAGAGCTCAATGTGCCCGTCTTGGACTGGAGGGTGTTGTTACCTTCGCAGGGGCAATGCCGTCAGCCTCCTTGGCGATGTATTACCGCTCCGCTGCAGCCTTCGTGGCGCCATTTCGCCCGGCATCCTCGGGAGACCAGGAAGGTCTCGGATTGGTTTTGGTCGAGGCACTCGGTTGCGGCTGCCCGGTCGTGGCATCGGACCTTCCGGCTGTGCGTGACGTTCTGACCGATATGCCGGGAGTATTCCCCGTGAAGGTGGCTGACTCCAAGGCGTTGGTAGAAGGTGTCCTCGCAGCACTCGACAGCAGTGCCGCCAAGGTCATCGAAGGGAGACAGCGCCTCGTGGACCGTTTCGATTGGGAGGCAGTCGCAAAACGTTATGCAGGAATTCTAATGGCTGCCAGCGATGGGGGATCTGCGGACGTCTAAGTCTTATCGCTGCAGTGTGCCGTAGAGATAGCTAAGCGCGCTCATAAGCCGCACCGCGGACGCTCTTGCCGCAAAAGGCAGGCCGGACCAATGAAGCCATGCGTCGTGTCGAGCCAGCAGGCGTAGCGGCGGCCACGCGACCCTTGCGACGAGTCCTCGCCATGGATGTCGTCGTGCATCTATGGCTTCGTAGCCCAAAGCACGATATTCAAATGGGTGTCTTTCGGCGAATATAGTTGACGTGGTCGCTCCCGCCTCCAGCATCTTCGCGCAAACGCGATCGAGAGCAAGATTGTCGCGGTGGATGACGCATGCTTCCCCTGCTGTGGCAAATCGGCCACCTTCCTTGGCAAGGCGTATAGCGAGATCGCGATCTTCAAATCCGTAACCCTTGAAGGTTTCATCGAAGCCTCCGATGCGAGCGAAGAGTCGTGCGTCAATCATCACGTTCTGGGTCGTGAAACGAGCAATGGGCGTACGGCGTGCGAGCCGGATCCTGCGCGCCACCGAAGCTTCCTGATAGCTATGCCAGAAGCCATCATTCTGTCCGAGGATCGTGCCCATCGATACATCGGATGCCTGGATCGCTTCAAGATGATGGATGATGAAGTTCGCGTCGATCGGTTCGCAGTCCGCGTCGACAAAAAGAAGCAGATCCGCCTCTGCCTTTGCGGCGCCTGCATTGCGGGCGAACGATCTCCCCATGTTCCTGGTCAATTGCAGGACGTCGGCTCGTCCGCTGAACTGGAAAGTCAGTCGCTCCCCCGTGCCGTCCTGCGAACCATCGTCCACCACCTGCACACGAAGCAAAAAGGGGGCAGGGACAATACAGCGGAGGAGGGCATCGACGGTCGCCTTCGCTCTTATCGCATCGCGATACACCGGGACGACGGCAACGATTCGTTTGTATTTCATGTTCAAAAGGGAAGATTGAACGCGCGGGCAATCGGATATCGCCAGATCTTGTCAAGCCATACTACCCATGCTTTAACTGGCCCAATCCTGGGGCAGGCCGTGAGGGCTCGTCGCTGCTCACGAAGCCGTCGCAGGACCTGGGCACGACTAATACCTGCGTTCTCCACGGTTACTGTCACCCGGTTCAGGTGGAGAGAGCGCGTCGACATCGGTAAGCGCAGGAGGAAGTCGAGATCGCCTGTGATCCTGTAGCTTGCATCGAAGCAGCCGTGATGATCGAACAGTGCACGTGCATGCCAGAGGCCGGGATGGCATATAGGCATATGGCGGCCGAGCTTGCGAAAGTCCCAGGCATCTCCACCTTCGCCGGTAAAGATACCGTCAGCATCTATCCAGCGGCAGCGCGAAGATATCAGGTCGAACGAATCGCCTGCCATCGCGTCAATCACCGAGGCTATAGCCTCTTGATCCGAGAACGCGTCGTCGGCACCAAGGAAACATACATAATGCCCTCGGGCTAGCGCCAACGCCTTGTTCCACGCATCATAGATACCATTATCTGGTTCCGACACAGCGTGCGTGACGTCACTCGCGAAACGCTCGACGATAGTCATCGTGCTATCTGTCGATGCGCCGTCCATTACGATCAGTTCCCAGTTCCGAGATGACTGGGCAACGACCGAAGCGAGGCATCGCTCGACGGTTCGTGCGGCGTTGAACGTGGCGACGATAATCGAGAGGAGGGGTTGGGCGGCTGGCGGTTGACTGGACATGGCGGCATTATGGCGGCGACTGGACGGCTGAGGAAGTTCGCCCGGGTATGTCGTCGTTTTGATAGCTCAAGAGGGACGGGGTCCCTGAAAGGATAGTCCATTGATACCAGGGGTGATTTTTGATCATGGAATTTTCGTGATCCAGCGATTTGGCGGCGTTTCCCGGTATTTCGTGGAGCTGGCGCGGGCATTGTCGCGGGCCGGCGTTCCGACGACGGTCGACAGCCCCATCTACGTCACCGATGCCTTGGATGGGCTCGCGAAGGATGGCGTTTCCGTCAGAGGTGCCCATGTTCCCGTGTTCCCAGGGATAACCTGGCTTGGCCACCGGGTCGCGCGGACTCTAAGTAGGCCTGGACCAGAAGGCATCATGCATGAGACGTGGTATCTGGAGCATTCTTCGCGGCGAAAGGGGGGGCGGCTCGCGGTGACAGTCCACGATACGATCAGCGAGCGTTTCCCGACGGAGGTGCGCGGCGCAGACGTGCAGTCGATGCGCAAGAGAAAAGCTGTGGATCGCGCGGACCTGATCTTCTGTGTATCGGAAACCACGCGTAACGACGCGGTCGAGTACCTGGGGATTTCTCCAGAGCGGCTGGTAGTTACTCCGTTGGCGCCGTCGCTACCGGTGTATCCGCGTCGTAAGCCCGAGAGGCCCTTCATTCTATACGTGGGGCATCGGGCGGGTTACAAGAATTTCGAACTTCTGCTGCGTGCGTATCAATCGTGCCCGCGACTTCATTCGGACTTCGCTCTGATATGTTTCGGAGGCCCGGCGTTTGGAGACGACGAGAGGCAGATGGTGAGGCGGGTCGGGAACGTGTCGCACGTGGCTGGAGGTGATCAAATGCTTGCTGAACTCTATGCAAGCGCGTGTGTCCTCGTCTGTACGTCCCGTTATGAGGGCTTTGGTCTGCCCTTGCTGGAAGCGATGTCCGCCGGATGCCCAGTCGTTGCCGTAAGTGGCGGCGCGACTCCGGAGGTCGGGGAGGCCGCGGTGCGCTACGTCCATGGTGCCGATCCGGCTGAACTGAGCGATACGCTTCAGACACTTTTGTATGACGATGTGGCACTGGGGGATCTCGCGGAAAGAGGACGTACGCGAAGCGGAGACTTTTCTTGGGAGCAGACGGCGGCGCTCACGATCGAAGGCTATAAAAGGCTCGCTTCATGAGATCTTCTTGGATCGCGTCACGCATTCTCGAGCGTGCAACTCCAAAGTCGCTTGATACTTCGGCGGTAGACCGGTTTATCCAGAAGCTGTCGTTAGGGGCCCGTAGTTTGTGCCTGTCACTTGGCTGGGACGCTCCCTGTTATGTTGAAGTGGAAGGTCTTCCGGATCCGCTTTGGCTACCGTTGTCGCACCAATTGCCGATGTATCGCGCCAGACATGCCCACTACGACAGGCTGATAGGCGAAGTAGCAACATTCATTAGGTCGACGCAGCCCCTGCGAATGATCGATGTCGGCGCCAACGTGGGCGATTCCATTCTCGCCGCATCCGCGGCCGAGTCTGACGCTTTTCTGGCGTTTGAGCCTCATCCCGCCTTCATTCGATATCTGCGGGCGAATCTCAGCAATCTCGAGAATGTAATCTTCTCAGACGTGGCGTGCGGTGCTGACGAAGGATCGGTTGTGCTGCCTCAAGCCGCGCGGGGCACGGCAGGAACGGTGGTAGCGGGAAACGCTGCCGCGGCTCAGGTATCTCTGGCGTCGTTGGATGCGTCCGTTCCACTTCTTTGGAAGGGACTGACACCGAACTTTGTCAAAATTGACACTGACGGATTTGATATCGATGTGATCGAAGGCGGTGGTGTCCTTTTGCGAGACACTCGGCCATGGTTACTGTACGAAGCAGATCCGCGGTTGACCGCTACAGGCATCGAAAGGCACATCGATGGTTTGGCCTTGCTGAATGATGCGGGCTACAGGTGCGCCGCCGCCTTTACGAACCTTGGGCACTTCAGCATGAGGTTGGCCACCGCCGACGCGCCGTCTTGGCGTAAGCTCTTTGAAACGCACTCTGCGAAGGGACCCGTGTACTATCACGACGTCCTATTAGCGCCGTCCGAGGCAGAACTCACGCATTTCCTCGTTCAGTTGGGTGCAAAGCGTTGGCCTGGTGTAGAAGCCTAGGTAGCCTGATGATTGTTGGCACCAAACTCGCGGCGGTATACGCTAAAACTGTACTCCAAGGTACGAGGGATGTACTCGCCACGGTGAGCGCCGTCACTTTAAGCCCGATGGCTAGAATGGCTAGCAAGACCACCACGTAGACCTGGAACTCGAGAATCCCCGCTGCATTGAGGAAGGTGGCAAACGCCTGTCCTATGGCCTCGATCGCGATCCATACAGCGAACCCGGCGAGAAGGACCGATGAGACCGGGAAGTCTCGATGAAGCCACCTAGGCGCAATGAAAGGAAAGATAAGTGCGAAGAGTGACGCGGCGACGAATGCGTATGCACCCGCTCCCGCTACTGTCCAGCCGAGTGTCCTTCGCGCCCACCTGAAATCCTTGGCAGCCAATGCTTGACGGTAAATAGGCCATAGGGGCACCCACAGTAGTGACAGGGAAAGAGGGATAAGAGAAAAAAATCTCTGCACGACGGCGTATTCACCGGCGTCCACAGGGCCGCGGATCGCCGTGATCAATGGCAAATCGATAGTGAACGCAAGTGCGCCGCCGAGCTGGAGGACGAAAAACAGTATGCCGTCTCGGCGAATCCTGGCCCTGATATCCGGCCGCCGAGGGCTGGACGAGCGCAGACGTCGTCCGTAGGTAGGATGCCGCCATAACGTGAGGGCGTTGATACTGGCAGGCAGTGCCGTTGAAGACAGGGATGCAGCGACGATCCAGGCGAGTCCGGCATCTGTCAATGCCGCCACGATGGTTGCTCCGAGGGCGAAGACCTGACCGAAAGTCTGCCACCGAAAAGCCACATGCCCCAGACCGAGGCCGAGCTGTGCCCGAGTTGCCAGGCTCAGTGGCACGCTACACGCAACGACTGTGAGCGCCACCAAAGCCGCGTTCCGGGCATCCGGGGCCACCGCGTGCGAAAGGCCGAATATCCGCCACCACGGCAACCATGCCGTCGCCGCCACGACAACCAGCATAATAATGGCTATACCTTTCAGTACGGTGGCAGCTTCGCGGAGCACGATCCTCACTTCATCAGGGCGATCCCGCCCACGTGCATCGGCGATCATGTTCATCGCACCATTGCCAATACCGAAGTCGAGGAAACCAGCGAACGTAGTGACGGACACGAGCGTGGCCCACACGCCGAACTCCGCTGGCCCGAGTGAGCGCAGCACGAACGGCAGCGCAGCGAATACGTTGACCGCCGCAACACATTTCGCGGCTAGTGACCAGCCGCCTGCGCGCAGCACGAGGAGGCCGCGGGGCCCTAACCACTTCGCTACGGGCCAATGCTTCCGAACACTTTTCATGGGTAGTGCTGGCGGAACCATGCGACGACCTCGTCGATACCTTCCTTTAGAGGTATCGATGGCCTCCACCCCAGATCGAGCAATCGAGTCGAGTCGAGTCGCTTGCGTGGCGTCCCATCAGGCTTACTAGCGTCCCAGATGATGTCGCCCCTGAACCCGGCGGTGCTAGCCACGATCTGTGCTAGCGAAGCAATGCTCACTTCGTCGTTGCTACCGATATTCATCGGGGCGACGTCAGAGTAATTGTTCATGAGGAAGAGGGCCGCATCAGCCATGTCGTCCGAATGCATGAACTCCCGCAATGGCTTTCCACTGCCCCAAACGGTAACGTTATCCGTTTTGTGGTCAGCCGCTCCGACGAAGCGACGGATGAGTGCCGGTAGGACGTGGGAGTTCTCTGGGTGGAAGTTGTCGTTCGGTCCGTACAAGTTCGTCGGCATGGCGCTGATCGCATCGAACCCATGTTGCCGCCTGTACGCTTGGCACATCGCGAGCCCGGCGATCTTCGCGATGGCATAGGCCTCGTTCGTCGCTTCGAGAGGGCCAGTCAGGAGATAATCTTCCTTGATGGGTTGCGGGCAGTCGCGCGGATAGATACAGGACGATCCGAGAAAGAGAAGTTTTCGGGCGCCATGTTGCCATGCCGAATGGATGACATTCGTCTGAATGGCAAGGTTGTCGCCGATGAAGTCTGCGGGATACGAAGAATTTGCGTAGATGCCGCCGACCTTGGCCGCCGCCAAGAAAACGTACGCCGGTCGTTCGGTTTTAAAGAACGCATTGGTAGCTTCCTGGTTGCGCAGGTCGAGTTCCTTCCGGTCGCGCGTGAGGATGCGAGTAGCACCTTCGCGCTGTAGCCTCCGCACGATGGCTGATCCCGCCAGGCCGCGATGGCCGGCGACATAGATCGGCGCCTCGAGGTCGAGTGGCATCATTCGTAGCGCTCCGAAGTGGCAAAGCCGGCTGTCTTCACCAGCGCATCCCTCCGCGCTTCGCGAAGGTCGTTCGACATCATTTCCGCGACCAGATCCCCGAAAGATGTCCGCGGCGACCATCCTAGTTTTTCGCGAGCTTTGCTCGCGTCGCCGAGCAGGGTTTCTACTTCAGCAGGGCGAAAATAGCGAGGATCAACCTCGACGATGATGTCGCCCTGCTTTACGGCGGAATCTGGAGGGGACTTCGCAACGCGTGCTCGTTCGTTTATGCCGTCGCCTTCCCACGCAAGCTCCAGGCCCAGCCATGCCGCAGCGAGAACAACGAAGTCACGAACCGAATTCTGAGCGCCCGTAGCGACAACGAAATCTTCAGGCTCGTCTTGCTGCAGCATCAACCACTGCGCTTCGACAAAGTCCCGCGCGTGCCCCCAGTCTCGGCGTGCGTCCAGGTTTCCGAGGAATAGACGATCCTGTAGCCCAGTATGGATGCGAGTCAGGCCGCGCGTAATCTTGCGCGTGACGAACGTCTCACCCCTTCGTGGCGACTCATGGTTGAAGAGAATGCCGTTGCAGGCATATATGCCATACGATTCGCGGTAATTTACTACCGTCCAGTAGGCGTATAACTTAGCAACTCCATAGGGCGACCGAGGATAAAACGGCGTCGTCTCACTCTGCGGTGTTTCGCGGACCTTGCCGTACAATTCGGACGTCGAAGCTTGGTAGAAGCGTGTTGTCTTTTCCATGCCGAGTATGCGGAGTGCCTCGAGCATGCGAAGCGTACCTAGCGCGTCGGTATCTGCGGTGTACTCCGGTGTTTCGAAAGAGACCTGTACATGGCTTTGCGCACCAAGGTTATAGATTTCGTCCGGGCGGACTTGCTGAATTATTCGGATGAGGTTCGTTGCATCCGTGAGATCGCCGTAGTGCAGGACGAAACGACGATCGCTTTCATGCGGGTCTCGGTATAGGTGATCCACCCGTTCTGTATTGAAGGACGAGGCACGTCGTTTAATGCCGTGAACCTCGTAGCCTTTTTCTAACAGGAATTCCGCCAGATAGGCTCCGTCCTGACCGGTAATTCCCGAAATAAGAGCTCGCTTCACGAAATTTTCCAATTAATACAGTGGCTTGTTGTCTTGGACCTGGGTCGGCCGGCCCTGCGGGGGATTGTAGTATGGGTCGGCGGTCATCTCTCGCCTGAGTCCTCTCCATTCCGAATCTTTGCCTCCAGGCGGTTTCGCAAGGAGGAGAGGTCTCCTTCCAGCCGACCTCCCATATTCATGCTCTCCAACACCGTCAGTTGCCGCCGAGCCTCGTTGAGTTCGCCGTGTGCGATTAGGACTTGCGCATAATGGACGCGATAGGCGGGTTCGTCGGGAGCCGCCGTCACGGCCTCTTGAGCCATTCTGAAGGCCAGCCCGTCATCGTGGAGAATCTGCGAAGCGAAGATCCCATAGGCCGCCTTGAGCCGGGCACTCACACCTGGCTTTGCCAGAGCGACCCGAAAGGTCTTATCAAGATCAGTCGTATCGAACCTGCAAAGTTCTTGTTCTACGCAGGTGGCTAGAGCTAGCAGCGAACTATCGTCTTGTACCGTTACGGGCTGCTGCGAGAGTTTACGTTGCATGCCTATCCACCATTCGCTTCGCACGGGGAGGTTCATGCGGCCGTACATGAACACGAGCGCCTGTTCGGCGAGAATCGACGAGCCAGGCAGGGCAGCTGCCCGTTCCAATGCTTCGCGTGCCTTCGCAACGTAGGGCGAGTCAGGCTCATAGCGCGATGCAATGATATAGGCGCGGCCAAGTTCATATTGGGCGCGTGGCGATTCCGGCCCCCGTGCGGCGAGCTCTTCCGCAAGCGAAAGGGGTGTCCCCCACGCCTGCGCAGTCCGTGCAGTAAGCGCGGCTGCCCATATGGTCAGTGCTATCCCCACCATGAGTGGAAGGTGGCGAAATGTCAGATGGTATTTACTTGCGGTTGAAAGTCTAACGGATGCATATCGAAGCGCTTCACTTACGGCGAGCACGATGCCTATGCTCGCAAAGTAGTTCCGGTGCTCGTATACGAGCTCAAGCGGAAGTACCGTTCCCGTCAAAGTGTGACAGGCGAAGAACCAGAAAACTCCCAAGGTGACAAGCGGTGCATGATTTCTGGCTGACCAAGCAAGGCCGATGATCGTCGCCAGCCCGATTGCGCTCCACAGCGTCGATGGTGGATTCAGCCATCCCGTGCTTTGAACGAATGCATCGTGGTAGAAGCTGAGGTTCCCTGCTGTGGGAAACACGGTCCAACTAATATAATCGAGGACGATCCTGGCTTCACTGAGAAGGCGCGTCCATAAGGTGAAGTTGCGCGTCCCCCACGTCCTTGCATCGAGTAGGCCTGGCCCGATCCAGGTCAGACCCACCACAAGAGGGACTCCGAGGATCACGACATAAAACCAGACGAACCGCCAGTCCACCTTGAAGGACTGACGGTCGAGACGGAAACCGAAGACGAACGATTCAACACACAACGCATAAAGTGGAAGTAGTACCGAAGTCTCCTTGGCCGCAGTTCCCAGCAGGGTAGGCACGACGAGCCAGGTCGCACTTTGCAGGAATCCCTGTCCCCCTTGCTGCATTCGAATTCTTGAATGTACATAGCCGAACAAGCCAGCCAGGACGAACAGGTTTGCGAGCGATTCCATGCGCTGTACCACGTAGAGGACAGCGGTCAGGTTTATGGGAAGCAGTAGCCACGCCATAGCTGCGAATACCGCCCATAGAATGGCATTTGCCCATTCTCGCTCGTCGCGGGCTCGAAAGCGGAAGAGTGCCGTGAACAGAAAATAGAGGAGGACACCATTCATCGCGTGCAGCACGATGTTCGTTGCTTTCATCGACGATGAGTTCAAGCCCCCGTTGGCCACGTAATCGAGAGCAAACGTTAGCGATGACAATGGCCGCTTCAGCTCGCTGGATGGCGACGACATGGCAGCGCCAACCAAGGAAGCTAGGGAGAGCGATTGCGGTTGGACCTGAGCGTTATCAACGATGTTTGGGTAGTCGTCAAACACGAAGCCGCCCCCGAGCCCAGGTGCGTATACGACGATTGTCGCCAGGACCAACGCCGTAAGCACGGACAGGTGTCGCACCACTTTCGGCAGGTTTGGTGATTGCACTATTTCGAATCTCCGCCTACTGCGCCGTTTTCGAGGGCCTCCCGGAATGTCCGAATCGCGAGAGTCAAGCGCCGATCTGCCCCGCCTTCCGCACGACTGAGGAAGGCGAGTACCTCGCGGCATCCTGCGATGTCGTTCAATGATGCATCCAATTGAAACAGAATGACCCCAATACCGTTGTTGCGACCGCTATCTATCCACGCCCGCTTGATCACGTCTCGCGCCACTGCCAAATTTCCGGATTCGGCGATGATGCGGCCACTGTTGTAGCGGGTTCGCCAGACGGGCTGGTCAACGGATGGTTGGGGGGTGGCATCAAGCCATTGCAGGGCGATCAATGCGACGCGCGGGCCGTTTACGGTTTTGCATCCTTCCGAAATTCTTTCGGCCAGCAGTTCCCAACCTACCATGGCATAGGTCGTGATTCTTCCACGTGCCCGCGCCTGGAACTCCCCATACATATCCTCCGGCGCGGGTTTTGCATTAACCGTACAGTACGCGACGAACCGCCAGATTGTCGCGGTTGCTTGTTCGGAGGCGGGAGCGGCCCGTTCTCCCTTCGCGATGTAGGCCAGTGCACCTTCGAGATCTCCTGCCGCAAGTGCGTGGCCGGTGAGGTTGGACAGTAACCGCGGGGAGTCGGGATTGTATCCATATTGCGTCGAATAGAACGTCTGTGCGTCCTTCCACCCCTCGGCCTGACTCCAGGTACCCAAGCCGTAGATAGCGAGACAGGTGGTGCCGCATGCTAACAGGACACGACGCACGCGAGGCTTTTCAATACTGGCAGTGACGATGAACCGCAGGAGTCCCACGATTGCGATCAAAGCAAAGAGAGCTGCTCCGTAGTTGCGGTGCTCGAAATAGAGCTCGAGCCCGATAGGACCTGCTTCAAGCGCGTGAGCGATCAGATAGCCGGCTACGCCAAGCGTGAATAACGGGATTCTGCGGCGCCACATGATAGCTACACCCACGACGCAGATCCATGCGATCAACGATAAGAGAGTACTTATCGGTGTGCCCAGCGTAATGGAAACAGGATAGTTGTCATGAAACAGACCCATTCTGGGACCGACTGGGAAGAAGGTCGTCTGCAGATAGCTCCAGAGGACGCGCGGCTCCGTCAATAATCGTTGTACAAGTGTGAAATCGCGCGCAGCGTAACCGCCCAGTATCCAGTCGGGGCGAAACAGGATAAAGAGCAGCGCGCTGAAAATGGGAAGAGCAACGGTCAACCCAAAGAAGATCTTGATATTGCGTGGCCGGGCTCGGTCCGGGAATAACATGTACTCAAGAGCCGCCGCCAATGGAAGCGCGAGTACTCCAGTTTCCTTTGCTGCGGTAGCCAAAAGCGTCAGGATTGGCACAACAATCCATACGGCGGCAACCGAAGCGCGCGATCCATGCACCATTCGCCGCCTCGCAGCCATGTACGTGACGAGAGTCGCGAACGTTAGCAGCGTGGCCAGCTGAGCCATGCGCTGGATCACGTACAGTACCGTGCTGACGTGCATCGGTAGCCACAGCCAAGCCACGGCTACAAATGTGGCAAGCCAGTGTCCTCGCCGCCGTTCGATGCCGACCTGTTGGAATACAAACAAGCTCAGTACAAGAGCAAGTCCTCCGCAGGCAAGATGGATGGCGAGGTTGGTGGCCTTGAAGGCGAGCGTGTCTAACGCCGGATCGAACCAGGCATTCACAAGGAAGGTGAGCATGCTCAATGGTCGTCCGCCTGGACCGGACCGGTTGTCGAGCACGACGCCCTGCCAAGCTAGCGTACCGTCGACCCAGCTCTTTAGCGGTTTGAGATTGCCGATATCATCGAGGAGGTACGGGCCGTGTAGCCCCGGCGCATACATCGCAATTGTCAGGCTCACGATGACTAAAGCGACGAGCCAGTTGCGATTGGGCCTGAGAAAGGCGCCGGGTGCAGGTTGGTTGGACAAGTAAGCTCCGAGTGGCAAGGCACGTCGGAGCCGATAATCAACTACGACAGGTGCCGGGGAGGAATTTAGCGGTGAGGCTACCCGGCGTTCCAAATCCCGCGGCGCCGTTGCAACTCCAGGTGATGATGCCACCGGAGGCGGTGGGCGTCAGCGTGAAATTCTTGCCATCAATCTGATTGGGGTCGATATTACGGAATGTTACCTCAATGATGCCATGGTCCTTGATGGTCACCTGACTCACGTAAGTGCTGGCACCTGTTTGGTAGCCGGCTTCGGCCGGTGTTGTGGGGAAACTGCCGCGGGAGCCATAGGATTCTGCAACCGCATATTTAGCGGCGTCAGCGAGAACAATTCCCTCGGAAACCTTCGCTCGCTTCGCATAATCTTGGTACTGGGGAATTGCGATTGCCGCCAGAATTGCGATGATCGCCACAACGATCATCAGTTCAATGAG
The DNA here is from genome assembly GCF_041360655.1 of Luteibacter sp. RCC_6_2. NCBI lineage: Bacteria > Pseudomonadati > Pseudomonadota > Gammaproteobacteria > Lysobacterales > Rhodanobacteraceae > Luteibacter > Luteibacter sp. RCC_6_2. Next base: position 45,764 of record NZ_JBFUPQ010000010.1, read on the forward strand.
TGTGAAACCTCTCGCTGCTGCCTTCATCGCCTTCCCCTTTCATGCCCCCTGTAGGCATGGCTTGTGGATAAGAAGAAGGCTCCCGAAGGAGCCTTCTTTTCGCCGCGGAAGAACGTTGTTTCCCTTCCAAGGCATTTTTTCGGTGTCGCTTAGCTCGTCTTGCGGCAATTGGCCGGCACGAACTTGGTGCCGATGCTGCCGGTGCTGCCGCCCAGACCTGCCGCGCCGTTGCAGTCCCACTGGATCGAGCCGCTGGTGGCCGTCGGGGTCAGGATGACCGTCTGCTGGTCGATCGCGCCGTCCTTGATGTTCTTGTATTTGACGGTGATCACACCCTTCCCAGTAATGCCGACACTGTCGACATATGTGCTGGTTGCAGTCTGATATCCCGCTTCAGTATTGCTGGCCGGCCATGCACCCTTAGCTTGATACGTCTCCGACACAGCCAGCTTTGCAGCATCGGCCAGCACCAGGCCTTCCGAAACCTTCGCGCGCTTGGTGTAGTCCTGGTACTGCGGGATGGCGATAGCCGCAAGGATCGCGATGATCGCGACCACGATCATCAGTTCAATGAGCGTAAAGCCCTTCTGCACGTTCTTCATGGATGTTCCTCAAATGGTTAGCTAACCGTAGTGTTTGACGCCCCCTGAGCCCTAGCACCGGGCCTCCTAGGCTGGCCCGGCTCCCCCTCGTCATGTTGAGGAAAAACGACCAGGAAGCTCGCCGTGAATGAAGCACGTAACGTGCCACTTTCCCGGTGGCTTGCCCTGAATAGCAGGCGGGGCAGATTTTCCACACTCACAGCGGTTGCACAATACCGGTCATTACGAGAATGACGAGCGCATCACGGACGAGTCGCTGATAGTGACGAGGTGCGTCACTATGTGACGCTCCGGGGCATGCTTCTTTCGTCGATTCAAGCGGATGCGGACGCTCGCCGATGGGCGATCGCTCGGCAAAGGGTTATCGCAGCGGTGATCGCAAGAATGATTTCCATGCCACGGTAGGGGACGGCGTAGCGGGGTTCGGCCTGGAGGAGGACGAAGGTCACCGTTGCTAGTACGACGATGGCTCCCGTCCACCGGATGACGAGTGGGACCTGGTGGGATCGGAGTGTCTGAGCGACGCCTAACAGAGCCAGGAGGGCGAGCCACGGGTTCAGGACGAAGCAGACGCCTTCCCATGCACGGAGCCAGACGTTTTCCTCAAACGGTGAGTGGCCGGTCGGAAAGACGTAGATATCCCCCTGTCCGACGGCAACATCCCAGCTCCACAGTAGCGCTGGCTTCTGCGTGTACCACCGGACATATTTCAGTGGGTCAGCCGAAAACCGGTGCCAGAGCAGCGGCAGGCCCTGCGACCAACTGAACTGCATCGCGCTGGCCTCACGATCGATGGTTGCCATCACGATCTGCGCGTGGGGATCGTGCAACTGGATAGCGCTGAAGGCCGCGGTATGGTATTCCGGCCACGAGCCTTGAACGAGGTTGATCGCTGCCCGGCCATTCGCGCTCGTACCTGTCGGGAGTGTCGTGTTTCGTGCTATCCACATGGCGGACGGTAACGTGCAGGCGATCAGAAAGGTTAGCCAAAACGCACGCCGCGAGGGGTCTTTCCATAGCATGATTACGGCGAGTAGGGGCGCCATCGGTAGGACGACCGCGTTTGTGAGGGCCGCAGCGGAAAATGCCAAACCGCTGGCCGTGGCTATGATTCTGGACCGCCGCCGCAGCGCTGTATCCAGCAACCAAAGTGCAGATGCGAGCAGGAAACCCAGGAATGTTTCACTAAGCACGTAACCGGTAAAACTCACTAGGTGAGGCCAGGCTCCCAGCAAAATGCCCGTCGCAAAGGCGGCAGCAAAACCAAGGTAGCGATTTGCCAGCGAAATCCAAATTGCCACTGTGGCAGTCCCGAGCAGGCATTGGACGAGAAGGAGCGTGTCGTAGACCTCGCGACCGGTCCCGCGTATTGCCATCAGGCTAGCGAAGAAGACGGGGTACCCGGGGTCGCGGAAACTGTCTGGCGTGACGGCTCCGGATAGTGGGCGAGCCAGCGAGAACGTGCCGTGCTTAAGCAGGTTCCAGGCGTAGCAAAAGTATTGCCATGCATCGCCGCGGAGCGGGTTGTCCACTACTGCGGTATGGACGTATACGTAGCGCAGGACAAAGGATGCAACCACGATCGCCGAAAGCATGAGGAGGCGTATGTGTGTCATCGGAGCGGCGGCTGTGTTGTTCAAGCGGATTTCCCATCCCGGTTACGGACCGGCGCAGGAGCAAGCTTATCCGATGGCGTTGGCTGCCTCACCGCGCTTGCACCAGCGACGAAGCCCCCGTACCGTGCCCAGCAGATCAAGCAAGGGAGCCCACCATGAAACCCCTCCTAGCCGCGCTAGCCCTGGCCCTAGCGTCCGGCCCGGTCCTGTCCGCCGACGCCGACAGCACCACCCCCCATCCATTCTCCATCCGCGACCTGGTCATGATGGATCGCGTCGGGGACCCCCAGCTGTCCCCCGATGGCCGCTACGCACTGTTCTCCGTCCGCGCCACGGACTACGCGGCCAATAAGGGAGTCACCTCCCTCTATGTCGTCGACCTCAACAAGCCACCGCAACCGGTCATGGTCGTGGAGAAGGGCTCCTCCCCCCGCTGGGCGCCGGATGGCAAGTCGATCTATTACACGGCCCCGAAGGAAGGCACGGCGCAGGTCTGGCATCGCTCGTTCGACGCCGACAATTCCGGCAAGGGTCTGGCGCTGACGGTTCGTACCGGTGAAGCAGTCACTGATGCCCCTCTGGACGTCAACGCCTTCAAGCTGTCGCCGGATGGTTCCAGGCTGCTCCTAAGCTACGACGTATTCACCGACTGCCCCGACCTCGCATGTACCAAGGAGCGCCTGGACGGCCGCGAGAAGGACAAGTCCACCGGCACGGTCTACAACAAGCTCTTCGTTCGGCATTGGGACACCTGGGTGGACGGTCGCCGCTCCCAGCTCTACATCGCCGACGCCAACGCACCTTCGCAGCCGGTACTGCTGAGCCGCGACATCGACGGCGACGTGCCCAGCAAGCCTTTCGGTGGGGACGACGAGTTCTCCTTCTCGCCGGACGGCAAGACCGTCTACTTCGATGCCCGCATCGCAGGCAAGACCGAGCCCTGGTCGACCAACTTCGACATCTATAGCGTCCCGGCCGACGGCTCGGCCGCTCCGGTGAACCTCACCGCGGAGAACCTGGCGTGGGACGCCAATCCCCTGGTGTCGCCAGATGGCAAGACGTTGTTCTATACGGCGATGAAGGAACCGGGTTCCGAGGCCGATCGCTTCGGCATCATGGCCCTGGACCTCGCATCAGGCAGCAAGCGGGAAGTGGCGCCTTCGTGGGATAGCTCCGCCGGCGCCCTCCAGGTCTCGGCCGATGGCAAGACCCTCTACACCACCACCGACGACAAGGGCCAACATCCGCTGTTCGCCATCGACGTGGCGACGGGTAAGGCCAGCGTCCTCGTCACCGACGGCTCGGTGGGTGCGTTCTCGGCAGGCAGTTCAAAGGTCCTGCTGTCCCGCGACGACCTCAAGCGCCCGGCAGACCTCTACACCGCCGACCTGAAGGGCAAGGGCCTCAAGCAGGTCACCCACTTCAACGCCAAGCGCATCAAGGGCGCACAGACCGGCGATTTCGAGTTCTTCACCTTCAAGGGCTGGAACAACGAAACCGTGCAGGGCTACGTGGTGAAGCCGGTCGGTTACAAGCGCGGTAAGACCTATCCGGTCGCCTTCATCATCCACGGCGGCCCGCAAGGCGCGATGACCAACAGCTGGAGCTACCGCTGGAACGCCCAGACCTACGCGGGCCAAGGCTTCGCCGTGGTGACCATCAACTTCCACGGTTCGACGGGTTACGGCCAGGCCTTCACCGAATCCATCTCGGGTGACTGGGGCGGCAAGCCGCTCGAGGATCTGAAGGCCGGCTGGAGTGCCGCTCTGTCGAAGTACAACTTCCTCGATGGCAACCGTGCCTGCGCCCTCGGCGCCAGCTACGGCGGCTACATGGTCTATTGGATGGCGGGCAACTGGAACCAGCCGTGGAAGTGCTTCGTCGACCACGACGGTGTCTTCGACGCGCGCGCCATGTACTACGAAACCGAAGAGCTCTGGTTCGAGGAAAAGGAAAACGGCGGTACGCAGTTCGACCATCCGGAGAACTACGAGCGCTTCAATCCGGTCAATCATGTGAAGGACTGGCGCGTGCCGATGCTCGTCATCCACAGTGGCAAGGACTTCCGCATTCCCGATACCCAGGGTCTGGGCGCGTTCACGGCGCTGCAGCGTCGCGGCATCCCGAGCCAGCTATTGCACTTCCCTGATGAGAATCACTGGGTGCTCAAGCCGCAGAACAGCGTGCAGTGGCATGAGACGGTGAATGCTTGGTTGAAGGAGTGGACAGCTGCCGGGGTTAAATAGGGCGAAGGAGGCGGCGATCGATAGGTCGCCGCTTCCCAGTTAAAGCACCCCACCAAAATCTTAAGATCTGCGCGTTCCTGTACGATCAAAAGTGAACTGATGTATGGATGATGTCGAAATCTTTAAGTACAGGAAGATGCGTCCCTTAGGGTTCATCTTGGCCTCTACCTTCACGGCCATGACTACATGCATCTGTGTAGCTTCGATTCAGCGATACGAAGCCGATCAATATGTCTCGGTACTGATCGTATTTGTCCCCATAACCTTGTTCGTAATTGCTGTGCTGGCATACCGAAATATCGTCTTATCGGCGGACGGAATTCGTCAGCCTCTCCTTGGGCTGCGAGGCCGGCTTGTTTTGTGGGATGACATTACGTGTGTGCGCTGCGGTGTTCTGGCTGATGGTGAAGAGACAGTCGCGTCGTATCGAATCCGGACTAAGCGTTGGTCACCTGTTTTCGGGGTGACTATCATGTCGCTCATGGATAACGCGGAAAGGCTAATCGTAGCTATCGATGTCGAGATAGGTCGGCGCCAAGTACCCATCACGGCTTGGCATTCCAACGAGAGGATTACATTGACGCATCTACCAAAGCCAGAAAGAAGCTCGGGCTGGCCGAAGCACTAGGTGTGCTGACATCAGCGTCTATCTGAGGGGAAAAAGCGAAATTTTAGGGACTCTCACGTGCTCCGGACTAATCGGGCAGCCATGGTCGCCGGCTTTTAGGCTTCCCGTCCGTCGAATCTTTCGCCCACGCCATAGCTACCCACCGTCTACCCTTCTTTAGCTAGATCGAAATGCCGGCGGTGCAGCCACCTCGGCCTCCTCCGACGATCACCTTCCCTTGGGCGAACATGAACTTCTAATTCATATGGCTAATATCGAAACGTTCAAGTATAAAAAAATGCGTCCAGTGGGTTTCATTCTGGCCTCCGTAGTTGTGGCCATCTGTGCTTGGATTTCCATTCTCTCGATCCAGAGGTACCCAGTGGGTCAGTACCTTCCTGTGCTGCTCTTCTTCGTCCCTGTCGCCATATGTGTATCGGCCCTTTCAGTTTTCCTTTATCGGGACGTGGTCGTATCAAACTGTGGGATTCGAAGACCCTTCTTAGGCTCTAGAGGTCGGCTCGTTGCCTGGCATGAAATGACCTGCCTTCGTTGCGTTGGGGTAGCGAGCGATGGTAAGACCGCGAACGGGTACTTAATACTTACTAAGCTTGGATTCCCTGTGGTAGGAATACTTGTAATATCCCTCATCGACCGTGGTGAAAGACTGAGCGAAGTGATAGGTGCGGAATTCCTCAAACGGGAACTTCCCGTTGTGGCATGGCGTTCCGGAGTATGGATGCCATTGGACCATTTGCCACGGTTAAAACGAAGCTCTTATTGAACAGCGGGTGCAATACGGCGAAAGCGATTGCCGGCCATAAACGCAGATAGGATCATTCACGCGAAGCAGATGGTCGTAATTTATTCCTCACGGGTTGCCACGCACCTCACGCTCGGCAGCCTCCGCCCATCGATACGCCACCGCAGCGCCACTGAAATAAACAACCTCGGCAGTGCTTGCCGCGATAGCGCGTTCGAGGAGCAGCATGTCGGCCTCATGCGGATGGCTCACGCGCACATCATGGAAGAAGATCACCTGTTGGCATTGGCCCGAAAACACGAGGTCGGCGATCTGCACATCGCCGCCCATTGGGCCGCTTTCGTAGCAGGTGGCCCATGCTTCATCCCGCGACCAGCCCTGTTGTCGAGCGAGATCGTTCAATCGACGCCCCGTGGTCCCCGTGCAAATTCGGCGGGAAAAGCTTGATAGCAGCGCAAAGTGCCTCACGACGAATTCCACCATGCAAGGCTTCCAGGCGTCGTGCGCAATAAGAGCGATGGCTTGGTCCGCGAATCGGTGCTGCAACCCGTTCAGGGACCTTGATGGCAAGCCGCGAAGAATCCGCTCCGCTTCGATCCACTCAGCAGCGGACGCCGCCGTGACGAGATACGGCTTGGCTTGGATGAGACATAAACGTTTCAGCGCCCGTACCTCGGGGACAGGGGCCGATTCGTCGCCAGGTGCAGTTAAATGAATGATTCCGCCCAATGCATCACCACCGTCGGCATCGATGATGGCTGCTGCCATTCGTACGATGTCGTGAAGGTGGTCACCTAGATAAGACTTCAGGGCGGTGTGGTCAGCGAAACCAGAGATGCGTCGGACGGCGTCGTAGGAATCGGCAGGAACGCGTAAGGTGAGACCTAGTTCGCGACCGTCGTCTCGGCAGCGGTGCAGCAGCCGATGGAGCGGGGAGTCTTTGCTATCCAGGTATTCGTGACTTGCTATAAGCCCTAGTTGCATGACTTGCCATCCCGTCCTTGGGCGAAGTCATATTAGGACACGGATGCTGCCTCGGGAATATCCATTCCGTCGTAGGTGCGCTTCAAGAACAACCATTCCGACCGAAAGTCATGAAGTCCAAAATGCCTACTATATTTAGGCATGCCGTCGCCAAATAAGATCACTCGGATACGGCATGCCAACGCGCCACATCCAGGGATTTACTTCTTGTCTCGTTGGCAATCACGCGCCAATAACGATACGGAACGTAGAACGGTTCTAAAACGGCGCACAGATTCACGGAGGAGTTTCTCATGGAAGATCAATCGCGCGTTGTCGGCGGCCTTCCCGATTTTATGGAGCAGCGGTTAGCTAGGTTTCAGAACTTTGTCATATCCGAATGGGGAGGTAGACACATTTTTCGGAGCCAGCCCTTTACGCCTGGGGATCTTGTACTTTGCACCAATGATTATTTGAGTATTTCGAACAACAAGGACATCGTTGACGCGCAGTGTGCGTCGTTGAGGGAGCATGGTGCGGGTTTGATGATGTCGTCCCTCTTCAATCAGGACCCGAATGATGCGCTGCGACGTGTAGAGCAAACTTTAGCGGATGCGGTAGGTGCAGCAGAGGGTGTGCTTACGCAGTCCGGATACTGTGCGAATATCGGGCTAATGCAAGCGATCGCATGTCCGGGTCGTCCGGTCTACATCGATGTCATTGCGCATGCGTCACTGCATGCTGGTATACGGTTCGCGGGCGCGACGACGGTACTCTTTCGTCACAATGATATTAGCGACCTGAGTGCCAAGATATCGAAAGATGGGGCGGGGATTGTCGTTATAGACTCGATCTACAGCACAAATGGAAGTCTCGCGCCCATGCGCGATATCGTAGATTTGGCACATAACCGTGGTTGTCTAATGGTTGTGGACGAGTCGCATTCATTCGGTACGCACGGTCTGCACGGTCGCGGATTGGTGGCCGGCCTGGGTTTGGCAGGAAAAGTCGACTTTGTAACGGTGAGCCTGGCAAAGGCGTACTGCTCGCGGGCTGGCTTTATCGCGTGCCCAAGAGGGTTTCGTGACTATTTTGGGTTTGAATCACTTCCGGCCATTTTCAGCTCATCACTTCTGCCTCATGACGTCGCTGGTATCAGGGCGGCGCATGAAGTAGTAATCGGTGAGGAGCGACGGAGAGATCGGCTTCATAGTTTGACAAGATATATTCGGTGCGGACTGGCAAGTATGGGCTACCCCGTCGGTACCGATGGCGAGCAGATTGTCGCCCTAGAAGTCGGCAGCGATTTGAGGGCGGCTGAAGTTCGTGACATCCTTGAGGATCACGGAATCTTCGGGTCTCTGTTCACGCCGCCTGCAACGTCAAAGGGGCGATCACTCGTAAGGCTGAGCCTGCACGCCGGCTTGAGTGATTGCGACGTTGATAGACTCATGACTACTTTGCGCAATCTCCGCGTCGCCGTTCGATTGTCAACGTGGTCTGGGGTTGTGCGGACACACCATTGATGAACCGGTTAGAGCCAACGATTCCGCTTCAAAGCAATAAAAATCCCACCCACAATACAAGCCACCAAACACGTAATCGCCGGATAAGCCCAAGGCTTATCCAACTCCGGCATATGCGCGAAGTTCATCCCATACCAGCTCGTAATCAACGTAGGCGCAGCCAACATCGCCGCCCAGCCGGCGAGCTTCTTCATCACCTCATTCTGCCCAAAGGTGACAAGCGCAAGATTCACACTGATCGCCGCCCCGAGCATCTCGCGCATCGCAGAAATCGACTCGTTGACACGAAACACGTGGTCGTAGATATCGCGGAAATAAGCCCGCAACTCGTCATGGATCAAATGCGGATGCAAGCGAACCAGCTGCGCTACGAGGTCCTGCAGCGGCACGACCGCCAGGCGCAGGGTCATCAGTTCACGCTGCATGTCGTAGAGGCGCTTGATGGTCTGGCGGTTCAGCGTTTCGGCGAAAATGTCGTTTTCGAGTTCGTGCAGCTCTTCCCGGAAATCCCGGACGATCGGAAGGAAGTTGTCGACGATAAAATCGAGCACCGCGTACAGCGCATAGCTCGGTCCCATGGCCAGCAGTTCCGGCGTCTGTTCGCAGCTGCGCCGGGCCGGCGCATACGACAACGACGCACCATGGCGCACCGTCACGAAATAGCGTTGCCCGACGAAGATCTGCGTTTCACCGAAGGCGATGTTGCCGCCGACCAGCTGGGCCGTTTGCGCCACGATGAACAGCGAGTCGCCGTAGGCCTCGATCTTGGTGCGCTGATGTGCGTGCTGGGCATCTTCGATGGCCAGGTCGTGCAGGTCGAATTCCTCCTGCAGTTTCAGCAGCAAGGCCTCGTCGGGCTCGTGCAGGCCTACCCATACGAAGGTATCCGGCTCCTTCAGTACATCGCTGATGGCTTCGATGGTGGTGTCGCCGATGCGCTGGCCGGTGTTCCGGTAGGCGACGCAGTTGACGACCATGCCGCCGGAGGTGGAGGCGGGTGCGACTTCAGGGAGGAGCGATACGGATGCCATGGCGGGCATGATGCCGGTGTGCCTGTGGCACGGCAATCACGGCGTGCCGGCAGAACCTTTCAAACACCCCAATGGTTCGGCGTCGTTCAGTCGTGGCGGCGGCAGAAACTCGCGAAAAGCGCGGCCCAGCAGGGCAGGGCGAACAGTATCCAGGGCAGGTTCCGTTGCGGGAAATCCGGCCAGAGATGGAGCAGCAGGCCGATCGTGCAGGCACCCAGGGAGAGCGTGGCGATGCGGGGGGCGAGGCGCCCCATGGGCCTGCCCGCGCGACGCAGGCGCCAGATCGCCGGCAGCAACAGGAAGGCGAGTGGCTGGAAGGCGAGCAGGTTGAAATTGCCCCAGGCGGAGCGATGCAGGGTCAGGGCCCACAGGCCCAGCATGAACAGCCCCGCGATGCCGGCGAACACGGTGAACAGCGTACCGGCGGCCACGAAGATGCCGCGCGCCACGCGGTGCCTCGTGAAGAACGGCAGGGCGAGCGGAATCGCCAGGAGCAACCCGGCGCCAAACAGGGGCCAACGCAGGTCGGGTGCCTGCTCCGGCGGCGGATCGAGGCGGGCAGGCGCGATGGTGGTCTCATCCACGACCAACGGCCGCGCCGCATCGCCTTCGCCGATGCGCACGTTGCGTAGTTCCGCCTCGAGCGTCATGGGCAGGAAGGCTTCCTTCCACGCCGTCATCGGCTGGTCGGCGTAGGGCCCCAGGCCGAGGTCCATGCCGAGCATCAGCAAGGGCTGGTTGCTCATCAGCCGTGCGGTCTGCTCGCGGAAGGTCATGCCGCCGGGCTTGTCGATCAGCTGGTCGCTCAAGGCACCGTCGAGCGCGTCGTCGAGCGCGTCGCGCACGCGGGTGGTGCAATTGTCGACGTAGTAGTCGTAGTGGTAGCCGGCGTTCTCCGGACGAATGTTCCAGAGAAGGAAACGACGCAGCCGTTCCTTCTGCGCATCGTCCAGCGCCAGGCGCTGGCGGCGTACGTAGCGGCCTTCGCCGGCGTAGAAGTCGATGTCCGATTGCGTGTTCTCCGCATCCATGCGGTAAGCCATGATTCCCCGCGCGAAATTGAGCAGGAAACCCTTCTGGTCGAAATCGAACACGCCATAGTTGAACGCGACCGACTCGCCGCTGACCGTGTCCCGCACTTCCAGCGCGTCATGGCCGAAGCGCTCCCAGTAGATATCGCCCGGACCGTAGGTCATCAGCGATATCTCGAGGTTAGCCGCGGGTGCGTCGACGATGCCCGCGTGGGCCATCGGGGCGAAGCACAGGGCGAGCAGCAGGATCAGGGCAGGGCGCATCGGGAAGGGGTGGGTCCGTTTTTAGCTTAGATGGCAAACATCAGCTTGGTGGGAAGCATTAGCTTGTTGGAAGGCATCAACTTGGGTGGGAAGCGGCCTGGGCCGCGAATGGGGCTTGTCGCGAGTCCCATCGCGGCCTAGGCCGCTTCCCACCAGCACTCATACCCTTGGGGTGGGAGTGAAGTGATCGATCAGGCTGGGTTGGCGCGGGCGACGTGGAACTGCTGCACGCGACGATCGTCGGCTTCGGTCACGCGGAACTGGAAGCCGCCCACGGCGATTTCTTCCCCGGCGGCCGGAAGGTGGCCGAACTCCGAGGTGATCATGCCGCCAATGGTGTCGAATTCCTCGTCGGAGAAGTGCGCACCGGCCACTTCGTTGAAGTCGGCGATGGGGGTGAGCGCGCTCACCGAGAAGCCGCCTTCCTCGAGGGCCTCCACCAGCACCGGATCTTCCTCGTCGTCGTGCTCGTCATCGATCTCGCCGACGATCTGTTCGAGGACGTCCTCGATGGTGATGAGGCCGGCGACGCCGCCGTACTCGTCGACCACCAGCGCCATGTGGTTGCGCGTGAGGCGGAACTCCGCCAGCAGCACGTTCAGGCGCATCGATTCGGGAATCAGCACGGCGGGACGGAGCAGGGCGCGCACGTCGCAGCCGTCGCTCTGTCCGAAATACTTCAGGAGATCCTTGGCCAGGAGGATGCCAAGCACTTCGTCCTTGTCTTCGCCATGCACGGGGAAGCGCGAGTGACCGGATTCGACCACGGCGGCAAGGATTTCGGGGAGGGGCGCGTCGACCGGCAGGCTGACGATCTGGGCGCGGGGCACCATCACGTCGTCGACACTGAGCTCGGTCACCTTGATCGCACCCTCGACCATGGTCAGGGTGTCGTTCGAGAGCAGGCCGTTGACCTGGGCGTTGCGCAGTTCTTCGATCAGTTCGTCGCGGTTGCGCGGCTCGCCGGAAAACAGATGGCCCAGGCGGTCCCACCAGGATCGGTGAGCCGGGCCGTTGGTACTACCAGGGTCCTCGTTCATTACTCTTTGGAGTTCTGCCCTATGGGGCGGAAGGGTCAGTCTAGCGGAATTCGTGTGACGGTTCAGGAAGAGGGGTGGCCCGCTGCGCGTGCCATCGCCGACAGGGTCGGCTCCCACCAGAGCGGAAGAGCATCGCCGGCTAGCCGGCTTCCCACCCGATGGCGGCGAACCCGGTGGGAGCCGACCTTGTCGGCGATGGCTACGGAGCGAATCCCACCATCCTGGCAAGCACCCATCGCCGCTGAAGCGGCTCCCACAAAGGTCAGGCCGCCCCTCAAGCCAGGTAAGGGTCCGCAATCCCCAGTCCCGCCAGCACACGGGTCTCCAAACCCTCCATCGCCTCGGCTTCGGCCTCTTCGATGTGGTCGTAGCCGAGCAGGTGCAGCGTGCCGTGGATGGTGAGGTGTGCCCAATGATCGGCCGGCTTCTTGCCTTGTTCGGCGGCCTCGCGGGCCACCACCGGAGCGCAGATCACCAGGTCGCCGATCAGCGGCAGGTTCAGGCCGGGTGGCAGGTCGGCGGGAAACGAGAGGACGTTGGTGGCGTAGTCGCGCCCGCGATACTGCAGGTTCAGCGCGCGGCCCTCATCGGCATCGACAATACGGATCGACACCTCGGTGGCCTTGCGCCGCCGCGCTCCTTTGAGCGCAGCCTCCACCCATCGGCGAAAACTGACCGGCGCAGGCACGCCGCGACGCGACGTGGCATAGCCCACGGCCACATCCGGCGAACTCACCGCTCGTCGTCCTGCTTCTGCTCGAAGGCCTCGTAGGCGCGAACGATCTTCGCCACCAGCGGATGGCGAACCACGTCGCGCGAGGTGAAGAAGGTGAAGCTGATGCCCTCGACGCCGCGCAGCACCTCGATGGCGTGGCGCAGTCCGGAGCGGACATGACGCGGCAGGTCCACCTGGGATACGTCGCCGGTGATGACCGCCACCGAGCCGAAGCCGATGCGGGTCAGGAACATCTTCATCTGCTCGACGGTGGTGTTCTGCGCTTCGTCGAGGATCACGTAGGCATCGTTGAGCGTGCGGCCGCGCATGTAGGCCAGCGGCGCGATCTCGATCACGTTGCGCTCGATCAGCTTGGACACCTTCTCGAAGCCGACCATCTCGTAGAGCGCGTCGTAGAGCGGGCGCAGGTAAGGATCGATCTTCTGGCTGAGGTCGCCGGGCAGGAAGCCGAGCTTCTCGCCCGCTTCCACCGCCGGGCGCACCAGCAGCACGCGCTGCACGCGGTTGGCTTCGAGCGCCTCCACGGCGCTGGCCACGGCGAGGTAGGTCTTGCCCGTGCCGGCCGGACCCACGCCGAAGTTGATGTCGTGCGTGGTGATCGCGTGCAGGTAGCGGGCCTGGTTGGGGCCACGGCCCTTGATCACGCCACGCTTGACCTTGATGACCACGTCTTGCGCGGACTCGGCGGCCTGCTCGTTCAGCGCATCGATGCCGGATTCGGCCAGGCGGACGTTGATCGTCTGCCCGGTGAGGGTCTCGGTCTCGGTGGCGTCGTAGAGCACGCGCAACACCTGTTCGCCGGCCTTGGCCGAGGCTTCGTCGCCGATCACGCGGAACAGGCTGCCGCGATGGTCGATCTCGATGCCCAGGCGCAACTCGATCTGCCGGATGTGCTCGTCGAGCGGTCCGCAGAGATTGGCGAGGCGGGTGTTGTCTTCGGGATCGAGGGCGAAATCGCGCTGGGAAAGGGTCATGGCGTTCACGAGGCGAGCGCCACCTCGTCGTCGAGGCGGACACGGCCGCGCAGCGAGTTCGACATCGCTTCGGTGATCACCACATCGACGAACTGGCCGATCATCCGCGCATGGCCAGGGAAGTTCACGTAGCGCATGTTTTCGGTGCGTCCGGTCATTTCGTTCGGATTCTTCCGGCTGGGTTTCTCGACGAGCACGCGTTGCACCGTGCCGACCATCGCTTCGTTGATCTTGCGCGCGTTCTCGTTGATCGCCGCCTGCAGGCGGGACAGCCGCGCATGCTTGACCTCGGCCGGGGTCTCGTCGGCGAGGTTCGCCGCCGGCGTTCCGGGACGCGACGAGAAGATGAAGGAGAAGCTCTGGTCGAAGCCGACGTCGTCGATCAGCTTCATGGTCTTCTCGAAGTCTTCGTCGGTTTCGCCGGGGAAGCCCACGATGAAGTCGGACGATACGCAGATATCCGGGCGCACCGCGCGCAGCTTGCGGATGCGCTGCTTGAACTCGAGCGCCGTATAGCCGCGCTTCATGGCCGCGAGGATGCGATCGGAGCCGGCCTGCACCGGGAGGTGCAGGTAGTTGGCCAGCTGCGGCACGTTGGCATAGGCCTCGATCAGCGAGTCGGAGAACTCCAGCGGATGCGAGGTGGTGAAGCGGATGCGGCCGATGCCTTCGATCTGCGCGATGGCGTGGATCAGCACGGCGAGGTCGGCGACGTCGCCGTCGTGCATGGGGCCGCGATAGGCGTTGACATTCTGGCCCAGCAGGTTGACCTCGCGCACGCCCTGTTCGGCGAGCTGGGCCACTTCCACGATCACGTCGTCGAAGGGGCGGCTGATCTCTTCGCCGCGGGTGTAGGGCACCACGCAGTAGGAGCAATACTTCGAGCAGCCTTCCATGATCGAGACGAAGGCGGTGGGGCCTTCGGCGCGCGGCTCCGGCAGGCGATCGAACTTCTCGATCTCCGGGAAGCTGATGTCCACCTGCGCCTTACCGCTGGCGCGCTGCGCCTCGATCATCTCGGGCAGGCGGTGCAGGGTCTGCGGACCGAAGACGAGATCGACGTAGGGCGCACGCTTGATGATCGCCTCGCCTTCCTGCGAGGCCACGCAGCCACCGACGCCGATCAGCACGGGCTTGCCGCCCTGCTTGTGCGCCTTCCAGCGACCCAACTGGCTGAAGACCTTTTCCTGGGCCTTTTCGCGGATGGAGCAGGTATTGACCAGGATGACGTCGGCCTCGGCCTCGTCCTGGGTCAGTTCCAGCCCATGCGACGCACGTAGCACGTCGGCCATCTTGGCCGAGTCGTACTCGTTCATCTGGCAGCCGTGGGTCTTGATGAAAAGCTTGCCGCTCATGGGCCGGGATACCGTGATTCGTGGGAGTTGACCGAACCGCGCAGTTTACGCCGCCCCCGGCCGCCTTGCCAGATGCCCGCCATGGATCAATGACTTGCGTGAACATCGTCACGTTCACAGCCCTTGGCAGGGGAGGGACCCTCGGGCACACTCGCGGCCATGGTCCACGACGCGACGCCAGGGGAAAGCGCCGGCCATGCCGCCCGCCGTTTCCTGACATGCCGGCCCGCATTGCGCAGGGCCGCGGGCGCCTGTGTCTTGCTGCTGGGTCTGCTGTCCGCGCCCGCCGTGGCCGGTTCCCTCTATAGATGTGTCGGCAGCACGGGCGAGACCGTGTTCTCCGGCAGCACGGCGGGTTACAAGGACTGCAAGCGCCTCGCCAACATGGGGCCGGCGCGTCCGGCGAAACCGGCCGCCGTGGCCGTGGCCGCGAAAGCGCCCGTCTTCGAACCGGTGGCCGAGGCGCCTTCATTGAAGGGCGTTTCCGGCAGTGTCGTGTCGGCCCCTGTGGCCGCTTCATCGCTCGCCGGGGTGACCGGTTCGGTCGTGGGTGCCGAGGGCGATGCTCCCGCACTGCCGCCGGTGACCGCACCCAAGGGCAGCTGGGATTACCGCGAATCGGCCACCAGCGACCTGACCGCCGCGGCGGCGCCCGCGTCACCGAAGGGGTCTCGCGTGTTGCGCGGTGCCGTCTACCGGATCACGCGCGCCGATGGCGGTGTCGAATACACCAATATCCCGCCGGGCGGTGGCGCGAAAGGGCAGAGCATCAAGATGCTCTTCACCTATATCGCCACCTGCGCGGCCTGCGACGTCCATTCGAAGATCGACTGGAACAGCGTGGCACTCAACCTGACCTCGTATGGCGATGCGATCCATGCGGCCAGCAACGAGTTCGGCGTGGATGAAGCCTTGCTGCGTGCCGTGATCCATGCCGAGAGCGCGTTCAATCCGCGGGCGCTATCGGTCGCGGGGGCGCAGGGACTGATGCAGTTGATTCCGGGCACCGCGCGCGACATGGGCGTGCTGGATGCCTTCGACGCCGATCAGAACATTCGTGGCGGGGCGCGTTATCTCGCCTTGCTGTTGCGCAATTTCAACGGCAACGAACGTCTCGCTGCGGCGGCGTACAACGCCGGGCCGGGTGCGGTGCAGAAGTACAACGGCGTGCCGCCGTATGACGAGACCCAGGTCTATGTCGAGCGCGTGGGCGTGCTGCGGAAGCGCTATGGGGAGACGTTGCGGCATCGGGCGAGTGCCGGGGTGCCGTTGGCCGAGCGGGGGGCTTGAGGAAGAGCATCGCCGGCCAGCCGGCTTCCCACCAAGGGCTAAAGGGCATTACCGGCCAGCCGGCTTCCCACCAGGGGCTTAGGAGCATCGCCGACAGGGTCGGCTCCCACCAGATCACGGCTACCCCTGTGGGAGCCGACTTTGTCGGCGATCCCGCGGCAGCGGGCAAGCTTGCCGCCAGCCTGCTATCGCCGCTGAAGCGGCTCCCACAGTCGGCGAATCAGGTCACAGTCGGCCATCGGGTCACAGTTGGCGAATCGGGCCACAGTCGGCGAATCGGGCCACGGTCGGCGATCAGGGTTGCCGCAGGGCCTGCATCGGCGCGCTGGGTGGCCGCTGTGTCGGGGTGACCGTGGTGGCGAACGGCGCGCCCGAGCGCAAACCCGACACCTGCACCGGAACGCCCGGCTTCAACGAAGCCTCATGCCGGCGCAGGTCCGACGGGTCGAGGATGTCCTCGTCGCCCAGGCGCAGCAGCACGTCGCGCTGCTGGATGCCGGCCAGGGCGGCCGGGCCACCGGGCGAGACTTCGTTGACGACCACGCCGCGCGCCGCCGAGGGCAGGCCGCTGTCCGCCGAAACCGGGACGGCACCATAATCCGCGCCGATCCACCCGCGCACCACGCGGCCGGTCTGCACGATCTGGTCGAGCACGTCGCGCGCGCTCTGCACGGGAATGGCGAAACCGATACCCTCCGCACCCACCGCCTGGCCGATCAGCGAGGTGTTGATCCCCACCAGCTCGCCATGGGCGTTGACCAGCGCGCCACCGGAATTGCCGAAGTTGATCGCCGCGTCGGTCTGGATGAAGTTTTCCAGGCTGGAAAGGTTGAGCTGGCGGCCGATGGCGCTGACGATGCCCATCGTCACCGTCTGCCCGATACCGAAGGGGTTGCCGATCGCCAGGACCACGTCGCCCACGCGGGGGCGGCTGTCCGCATCGGTCATGCGGATGGCCGGGAGGTTGCCCGCATCCACCTTGAGCACGGCCAGGTCGGTCTCGTCGTCGGAGCCGACCACGCGGGCCTTGGCCACGCGCCCGTCGTACAACAGCAGCTGGATGTCGTCGGCGTTGGCGATGACGTGGTTGTTGGTCAGGACGTAACCATCGTCGCTCACGATCACGCCCGAGCCGAGGTTCTGCTGCCGCCGCGTACGCGCCGGACCCGTGGGAACGCTGAAGATGCGCTGGAGTACGGGGTCCGAATACAGCTCGCGCGGCTGCTCGGTCACCAGCTTGTTGGCGTAGATATTTACGACCGAAGGGGCGGCCTTGGCCACGGCATCGGCATACGATGCCGGCCCGCCGCTGGCGACGGAAGTGGTCGTCGAGGCCTGCCCATCCACCGGGGCGGGAGAAAAACGCTGACGGAGAAAAGCGCCGCTGCCGGGCCAGAACAGGCCGATCACGAAGGCGACGGCGAGGCCGAGCACGACGAAGCGGGCGACGAAGGCGAGCGTGCGGGCGGCGTGTTTCATGAAAGAGCGAAGGGGTCCTGTCGTCGTCGCATCGCCTTGCCCACGCGGTTCCGTGGCGGCCCCGACCCCCGTAGGGGACAGGGTGGCGTTCAGTTTATTGTACGTGGCTGGTGCTGACGTTACACTGACGCGATTTGCGGAAGCCGATTTCCGAAAAGAGCCGGCGTTGGGGTCCGCATTCTCAATGGCATAAGTTCCGGAGAGCCTGATGGCGAACGAAGTCGTCGATCACGGGCGCCGTCGCTTCCTAACCGTTACGACAGCAGTTGTCGGCGGGGCGGGAGTGGTCGCGGCGGTCGTGCCCTTCATCAAGTCGTGGGAACCGAGCGCAAGGGCAAAGGCAGCGGGGGCGCCTGTCACGGTCGATATCAGTGCCATCGAGGCCGGCCAGAAAGTCACCTTTTCGTGGCGCAGCCTTCCGGTCTTCGTCGTCAATCGCACCAAGGACCAGCTGGCCCAGCTGAAGGGCCTCGAGCCCCGCTTGCTGGACCCGCAGTCGTCGGATGCGGCGCAACAGCCCAAGTACGCGACCAATGAAAACCGCTCCATCAAGCCCGAGTGGCTGGTGGTGATCGGCCTGTGCACGCACCTGGGTTGCGTGCCCGACTTCGTGCCGGACATCAAGCCGGAGCCGTTCGACGCGAACTGGAAGGGCGGCTTCTACTGCCCCTGCCACAAGTCGCGCTACGACTTGTCCGGCCGTGTCTTCAGCGGCGTGCCCGCGCCGAAGAACCTGCCCGTGCCGCCGTACCACTTCGTGGACGACACGCACATCCAGATCGGCGTCGATCCGAAGGAGGCAGGCTGATGGCTAACGTCCTTACCCGCATCGGCGACTGGGTCAACGAGCGCGCGCCCAACCTGGCGCCGACGTACCGGAAGCACATGACGGAGTACTTCGCGCCGAAGAACTTCAACCTCTGGTACTACTTCGGCTCGCTGGCGCTCCTGGTCCTGGTCAACCAGATCGTGACCGGCATCTTCCTCACCATGAACTACAAGACGAGTGCGCTGGAAGCGTTCAACTCCGTCGAGTACATCATGCGCGACGTGGAATGGGGCTGGCTGATCCGCTACATGCACTCCACCGGGGCCTCGCTGTTCTTCGTGGTGGTGTTCCTGCACATGTTCCGCGGGATCATGTACGGCTCGTTCAAGCGTCCGCGCGAGCTGGTCTGGATCCTCGGCATGCTGATCTTCCTGGTGCTGATGGCCGAGGCCTTCATGGGCTACGTGCTGCCGTGGGGCAACATGTCGTTCTGGGGCGCCAAGGTGATCATCTCGCTGTTCGGCACCATTCCCTACATCGGCAGCTCGCTGGTGGAATGGATCATGGGCGATTTCCTGCCCGCCGATGCCACGCTCAACCGCTTCTTCGCGCTGCACGTGATCGCGTTGCCGCTGGTGCTGCTGCTCCTGGTGGTGTTGCACCTGGCCGCGTTGCACGAGGTGGGTTCGAACAACCCCGACGGCGTGGACGTGAAGCACGGTCCGAAGGGCAACCGCTGGAATCCGGAAAAGCCGGCCGATGCCATCCCGTTCCACCCGTACTACACGGTGAAGGACCTGGTGGGCGTGGGCTTCTTCCTCACCATCGCCGCGTTCATCATCTTCTTCGCGCCGACCTTCGGT
Source organism: Luteibacter sp. RCC_6_2 (assembly GCF_041360655.1). Lineage (NCBI taxonomy): Bacteria > Pseudomonadati > Pseudomonadota > Gammaproteobacteria > Lysobacterales > Rhodanobacteraceae > Luteibacter > Luteibacter sp. RCC_6_2. Next base: position 64,919 of record NZ_JBFUPQ010000010.1, read on the forward strand.
GGCTGGTTCCTCGAGCACGACAACTTCACTCCGGCGAACAACCTCGTCACGCCGAGCCACATCAAGCCGTCGTGGTACTTCACGCCGTTCTACGCGATCCTGCGCATGATCCCGTCCTTCTTCGGCACGGCGATCTGGGGCGTGATCGGCATGTTCGGCGCGATCCTGCTGCTGGCCCTGCTGCCCTGGATCGACAAGGGCGAAGTTCGCTCGGTCCGCTATCGCGGCCTGGGTTTCCGCATCGCCCTGGGCGTGCTGGTGTTCTCCTTCCTTGCCCTGGGCATGGTCGGCGCCGGCGTCACCGCCGAGCTCATCCCCGAGTGGTTCCCGGGCGCGGACGTCACCACCTGGGAGAACGCCTTCGGCCGGCTCATGGTGCTGGGCTACTTCGGGTTCTTCGTATTCCTATGGATCTACACGCGCTTTGGCTTCGAGAAGACCAAGCCGGTTCCGGAACGGGTGACGCTGCATGATTAAGCGCTATATCTACTCCCTCGCCCTGGCGCTGGGCCTCGCGGCCGCCACGATTCCCGCCCTCGCCGCCGAAGGCGAAGAGGGCCTGGCGCCCGCCGGCACCAACGTGTCCGACCGGGCCTCGCTGCAGCGTGGCGCCAAGCTGTTCTTCAACTACTGCGTCGGCTGCCACTCGTTGAAGTACGTGCGCTATTCGCGCCTCGCCACCGACCTGGGCCTGTCCGAAGAAGAGGTGATGACCAACCTCAACTTCACCGGCGCGAAGTTCGGCGAGCCGGTGATCTCGCACATGCCGGCCGACAGCGCCAAGACCTGGTTCGGCAAGGATCCGCCGGATCTCTCGCTGGAAGCCCGCGCCAAGGGCGTGGACTTCATCTTCAACTACCTCAACTCGTTCTACCTCGACCCGAGCCGTCCGGTCGGCTGGAACAACACGGTGTTCCCGAACGCCTCCATGCCCAACCCCCTGTGGGAGTTGCAGGGTTTGCAGTCCGCCGTCCATGGCGAGGCCAAGCCGGGCGAGGAAGCGGTGGTGGAGAAGCTGGAAATCACCACGCCGGGCCGGATGACGCCGGAAGAGTTCCGTGGCGCGACCCGCGACCTGACCACCTTCCTCGAATACGCGGCGGAACCCGCGGCGCTCGAGCGCCAGTCCATCGGTGTCTGGGTGATCCTGTTCCTGGCCGGCCTGACCTTCCTCCTGTACCTTTTGAAGCATGAGTACTGGAAGGACGTTCACGAGAGTCACTGATTGATGTCCCGACGGGGCGGCTTCGCAGTCGCCCCGTTTTCGTTCAGGTAGCAGGGAGGGAGATCGAAAGCATGGTCCAGAACGCACGTTCGCGCTCGGCACTGACGCTCTATACCAGTGCCGACGATATCCATTGCCACCGTACGCGCCTCGTGTTGGCCGCCAAGGGCGTCGCCTACGACCGGATCATCCTGAAGCCCGACGAGCCCACGCCGGACCTGCTCGAACTCAATCCCTACGGCACGCTGCCGACCCTGGTCGACCGTGACCTCACCCTCTACGACCCGGCCGTGGTCGTCGAATACCTCGACGAGCGCTACCCGCATCCGCCCTTGATGCCGATCGACCCCTTGTCCCGCGCCCGCCTGCGCCTGGGCACGTGGCGGATCGAGAACGACTGGCTGCCCGAGATCGAGGCCATCGGCGAGGGTGGCAAGGCGGCCGACGGCGCGCGCAAGCGCTTGCGCGAACACCTGTTGCTGTCCGTGCCCCTGTTCAGGGCGTCGCGGTTCTTCCTCAACCCGGAAATGAGCCTGATCGACTGCCTGGTCGCCCCGGTGGTCTGGCGCTTGCCCCATCTGGGCGTGGACCTGGGCAAGGAGGGCAAGCCGATCGTCGACTATGGCGAACGCCTGTTCCACAGCCAGGGCTTCGCCCGCAGCCTCACGCCTGAAGAGCGCGATATGCGCCCGGACTTCAACTTCAGCGCCGGTTAGTCCTCAGGCGGCTCGTATCCCGTAAACTCTCTTCTTGGCCTTGCCCTGCCGGGGCTGGTGATTCCCGACCGACCGGCGGGTACGACGAGGACACTTTCCATGGATACGAACGAAAACGCGGGCATGACTTCGAACCGGCCCTACCTGCTGCGCGCCATCTACGACTGGATCAGCGACAACGGCTTCACGCCGTATGTACTGGTCGATGCCGCCCAGCCCGGCGTGCAGGTGCCGGCCCATGTCGTGAAGAACGGGCAGGTCGTGCTGAACCTCGCGATGCGGGCGGTGGCCAATCTCGACCTGGGCAACGACCGCATCACCTTCCAGGCACGGTTTTCCGGTGTCAGCCAGTCCATCGTCATCCCGATGCACGCCGTGCTTGCCCTTTATGCGCAGGAAAACGGCCAGGGCATGATGTTCCCCGCCGACGAGAACGAAGCGCTCTCGGCGAGTACGTCCGAACCGGGCGACGAAGCCAATGAAACCCCGCCGCAGGCCGGTGGCGACGACGACCGCCCGAAGCGGGGCGCGCCGCACCTTCGGGTGGTCAAGTAATACGCGGGCGGCTCAGTGGAGCCGCCGACGGTCCGCCAGCGAGATGACGTTGCCGGTGTGTACCACCGAGTCGGTCGCCACGACGGTCTCCAGTTCCGGCGACCCCGACAGCGGCAGCGAGAAACTGGCCACCTCGTTGCCGGCCATCCACAGGCGTGCCGCCTGTCGCGATTGGCCATCCTCGCTCACCTCGAACCCGTAGCAGCGTTCCAGCCGGCGCACGCCGTCGACTCCTTGCCAACGGATCGAGCGCAGGCCGACGCTCTGGTCGAGCAGCTGCAGTCCGTGCCGCTTGCACAATGCCGTCGCCGCCTTCACGGCGACTTCGCGTGCACGGGTCAGCCGGTACCAGCTTGCGATGCCGGCGGCGAGGGCGAATAGCCAGAAGAGGTCGGTGAAGGAAGACATGGGGTCAGTGTGTGGCCCGGTTGCGCCGACCACAAGCCCCCGGGGCGCCTCAGTGCTTCACGTCCAGCCGCAGGGAAAGGTCGATCGCCCGGACATGCTTGGTCAGGGCGCCGCTGGAGATGAAATCCACTCCCGTTTCAGCGATCGCACGCACGGTGTCGAGCTCCACGTTGCCGGAGACCTCCAGCGGAATGCGTCCCGCGGTGTAGTCCACGGCTTCCTTGAGCATGGCGGGCGTGAAATTGTCCAGCAGGGCGCGGTCGGCGTCGGCGGATATCGCCTCGGCCAGTTCGTCCAGGGTTTCCACTTCCACGATCAATGGGAGGGAAGGGTGGATCATGCGCGCGGCGCGCACGGCGGCCGGGATGCCGCCGGCGGCGATGATGTGGTTTTCCTTGAGCATCATCGCGTCGAACAGGCCGATGCGATGGTTCGTGCCGCCACCGCAGCGCACGGCGTATTTCTGCGCGCGCCGCAGGCCGGGGATGGTCTTTCGCGTGTCGAGGATGCGCGTGCGGGTGCCCGCCAGCGCATCCACGTAACGCGCGGTAACGGTCGCCGTCGACGACAGCAGTTGCAGGAAGTTGAGCGCCGAACGTTCGGCCGTGACCAGTGCCCGCGCCTTGCCCGCCAGGAGGCACACCGTCGCTCCCGCCGCCACGCGGTCGCCATCGTGGGCCAGCCATTCGACCCGCACGTCCGGATCGAGCTTGCGGAAACACGCCTCGAACCACGCCGCGCCACACAGCACGGCGTCCTCGCGGCAGGTCAGCACGGCGGTGGCGGTCGCCTTGGCATCGAGCAGGTCGGCCGTGGCGTCGCCCGGTCCCACGTCCTCGGCGAAGGCGCGTTCGACATCGGCAAGGATCTCGCTCGCCGGCGGTAGCGCGTCGGCCAGGTGTCGCGGATCGGCAGGGCTCATCGGCTGGAGGCGTCCGTGGAAGAGGCCGCTACCTTATTCGGGTTGGCGAAGCTTTTCCACGATCGCGTCCATCGCGCGGTCGAACAGCAGCGTGGAATCGAGCACGCGCGCCGTGCCGCTGGCGAAGGCCTGCGCGAGCCCGGCAAGGCTGTGGTCGGCGACCTTCAGGCCGCGACGGTTCACGAACAGGTAGCGGCCGCTGATCGGGCTGATCCACGACAGCTTGGCGCGATCGGTGGTGCCATCGGCGGCGGTGAATTCCAGCCACTGGCCCACCTTCAACTCACGCGCCTGCGCGAGATTGCGCTCGTCGAAGGCTTCGTCGAGCAGGGACTCGACCTCGTCGTCCGGTTCCGGTTCGGCCACCGGTTCCTCGATGGCCTGGATGGCCTCGGGCAATGGCATCACGCTGGCGACGATGGTTCCCGATACGGTCTCGCCCACCGCTTCGCCGAGTTGCTGGCGGTAGAAGGCGTGCAACTGGCCCAGCAGTTGTTCCGTGTCCGTTTCCTGGAAGGCCACGGCGGCGAGGCCGCGGCGCAACGAGCGTTCGATGCCGGGAAGCATCGCGCGGAGGTCGCGCCGGCCATTGAGGTCGTGCGCCGGCCGCGCGCTGGCGATGAAATCGTCGATGAAGCGCAGCGAGTCGCGGAATTCCTGGGATTCCTCGCCCTGGCGCAGCAGGGTGAGCACGATGTAGTTGGCCCATGCACGGGTCAGCACGCCATAGATGAGCGGCGGCAGCGAAGCCCCGCCGATACGGCCGACGATTTCCTGCGCGGCACGGCGGCGTGCCTGCTCGAGCTTCTCGCGGCCGCGCGTGGATTCGGCGACGCGTTGCTCGGCCAGTTCGGCGCGCTTGCGGCTGACGTCGAGGAAATCCTGCAATTCGGCGGCGAGGCGGGTGAAGATCGCGGTGTCGTCGTCGAAGTCGTGCAGCAGGCGTTCGACGATCGACTTCATCTTGTCGAACAGACGTCCGTCGCGGTCCGCTTCGGCCGACCATCCCTTGGCCGCATCGGCGAGCGCATCGAGCAGCTGGCGCGCGGGATGCGACTTGTGCGCGAACATGCGACGGTCGAGCAGGGCCACCTTGAGGTAGGGAATCTGCAGGCGCGCGAGCAGCACCTGCATTTCCGTCGGCAGGTTGTCGTCCTCGAGGATGAACTCGAAGAGCATGCCGACGAGATCGATGGTGTCCTCGTCCATGCCCGACACATGCGCGGTCTGCTGGCCACGCAGTTGCCCGATCTGGGCGAGAAGCTGTTCCTTCAGCTGGGCGACGTCACGACTGACGTCGGCCTGGGTGGCGAGCGGCGCGGCGGTGTTCGGCAGCGTGGCGATCTGGCTCTGCAGCAAGGTCAGCGCGCCGAGCAGTTCCGCCGGGCTGGGCAAGGGGCCCGTCGGCAGCGGCGTTCCCATCGGTCCGCCCATCGCCGGCACGCTGTCGCGGCGCGCCGAGAACAGCGCGTGCAGCGATTGCATGAACTCCGCGGCGGCGGCATCCGTCACGGGCGTGGCGGCGGCCTGCGGCGCGGCGGCGGTGGAGACCGGGCCGATCGGTGCCGGGGCATCGCTGCGCCGGGTCGAAATCTCATGGCGCAGCTGCGGCAGCACGCCGGCGCTGGCCAGTTCGTTGTTGATGTCGTCGTAGAGCTCGTCGATGCCGGCGAGCACGTAGCGATCGAACAGCTTGTAGATGATCAGCTTGACGCGGACCTCGACCATCAGCTCGCGCATGGCCTGGCGGAAGGCGCCAGCCAGCGAGGCCGGCCCGACGGGGTTGGACGCGTCGTCCATCTTGTTGCCGCCGCAGATCACCGACAGCCGCTGGTTCACGGCGAACAGGGCGCGCGCCAGGCGCTGCTCGTTCTTGCCGATCATGCTGGTGATCGCGAGGGATTCTTCCAGTTCGTTCTCGCCGACGAGGCTGAGTTCGATATTGGCGAGCGGGCGGCCGGCGCCGTCGGCATCCGGGGCCCGGGTGCGGCCCGCGGAAAAATCGGCCAGGTCGCGCGCGACCTGGCCGAGGAAGGTGCGCTCGACGATCGCCCGCTTCTTGCGGACCTCGCGCATGCCGTCGAAGAACTGGGTCTGGGCCGCGTTGTTCTCGGCCTTCTCGGCGAGGTCGAACAGGGCGTCGTCGATGTTCTCGAACATGTTCGACGCCAGCGCGTGCAAGCGCTTCGTGGCCAGCCCACGCACCGTCACCAGCAACGCGCCCACGCTCTCACTGCGCGGGTCCAGGCGCTGACTGAGATCGACGACGTTGGACGGCTCGCTCGCGTTGTTCATCGCGCATCCTGGATATTCTGGCCCCCGCCTGAAGCGTCATTGTGCGGGAACCAATGCTTTATAGCGTGACTCGCGTCACGGAATTCAGGCGCGACCCGTTTCTGGCGCGAAGCCCGACAACTGGAGGGTGCCGATGCCTGCCTCGGGCAACATGACGGGGATGCCGTCTTCCACCCGGTAGACCAGCTGGCCGTCGGTGGTGATGAGCCCCTCGGTGATCGGCTCGGCGACTTTCTCGCCGGCGACCGTGTCGACCGCCCCGGCGCGGATCGCTCCGTTGAGTTGGTCGCGCTCGGCCGCCGTGAGGGGGCGCAGCGGGCGTTTGCTGACAGGGCAGCAGAGGATGTCGAGTAGACGCTTGTCCATGGGAAGTGGCCGCCGGCGGCCAACCTGATAAACGGGAATGCCTTTACAATAGCGACTTTTGGGTGCTCCGGCCATGACTTCCAACGAGGGTAACGAAGCGAACGCGCCGCGCGTGGGCGTGGTGATGGGTTCGCGTTCGGACTGGGAAACCATGGAGCACGCCTCCACCACGCTGACCCGGATGGGCATCGTCCATGAGGTCCGTGTCGTGTCGGCGCATCGCACGCCCGACTTGCTCTTCGACTACGCCGAGACGGCCCGCGCCCGGGGCATCCAGGTGATCATCGCCGGTGCCGGCGGGGCGGCCCATCTGCCGGGCATGATCGCGGCGAAGACGGCCCTGCCGGTGTTCGGCGTGCCGGTGCAGTCCAAGGCCCTCAACGGCATGGATTCCCTCCTTTCGATCGCCCAGATGCCGGCCGGCGTGCCGGTCGGCACCCTGGCCATCGGCCGCGCGGGCGCCACCAACGCGGCCTTGCTCGCCGCGTCCGTGCTCGCCCTGCACGATCGGGCCGTGGCCGAGGCCCTGGATGCCTTCCGCGCCGCGCAGACCCGGTCCGTCCTCGACCATCCGGACCCGCGCACGTGAGCCGCACGCTCCCCACCGTCGGCATCCTCGGTGGCGGGCAGCTCGCCCGCATGCTGGCCCTGGCGGCCGCCCCGCTGGGCATCCGTACGCTCGCGGTCGACGGCGCCGCCGATGCCTGCGCCGGGCAGGTGTCCGGGCTGGTGGTCGCCGCGTGGGACGACGAGGCGGCATTGGCGGGGTTCGCCAGGCAGGTGGACGTGGTCACCTTCGACTTCGAGAACGTGCCCGCGGCGACGGCCGAACGGCTCGCCGGGCTGGTCGACGTGTTTCCGAACCCCCGCGCCCTGGCCGTGGCCCAGGACAGGCTGTCCGAGAAAACCTTGTTCCGCGAGTCCGGCCTGAATACGCCGGAATTCGCCGTGGTCGATACCCGCGACGACCTGGTCGCGGCGGTCGGGCGCATCGGCCTCCCCGCGATCCTCAAGACGCGCCGCCTCGGCTATGACGGCAAGGGGCAGTTCCGGTTGAAGGTTCCGGCGGATATCGATGCCGCCTGGGCGGCACTCGGCGACGCCGCGTCCCGGCATGGGCTGATTCTGGAGGCCTTCGTCCCGTTCGACCGCGAATTGTCCGTGGTGGCCGTGCGCGGCCGCGACGGTGCGTTCCGCACCTGGCCGCTCACGCGTAACTGGCATGTGGATGGCGTGCTCTCGCTGAGCCTGGCGCCGGCGCCGGGTACCTCCGATGCGTTGGAACACGAGGCTGTCGCGCATGCGCGGGCCATCGCCGAACGGCTGGACTACGTCGGCGTCTTCGCGCTGGAATTGTTCGTCCGCGGTAACGAGCTACTGGGCAACGAGATGGCGCCGCGTGTGCACAACTCGGGGCACTGGACCATCGAGGGCGCGCATACCAGCCAGTTCGAGAACCATATCCGCGCGGTGCTGGGTCTTCCCCTGGGGGATACCGGCGTGCGCGGGGCCAGCGCCATGCTCAACTGGATCGGCGAGATGCCCGATCCGGCGCCGGTGCTGTCCGTCGTCGATGGCCATTGGCACGACTACGGCAAGGAGGCTCGGCCCGGGCGCAAGGTAGGGCACGCGACGATCTGCGCCACCGATGCAGGGAGCCTGCGGGCGAAGCTGGTGGAGGTGGGCGCGGCATTGGGGCGGGAAGGGCAGGTGGCGCCGGCTGTCGAGGCGCTGGGCTAGGCGGTCGAGGGCTTGGGCTAGGTGGTGAGGCCTTGGGCCGAGAAAACCTCTATGAAAAGCCCTATGGAAGGCCCCTATGGAAAGCCCTGTGGGAGCCGCTTCAGCGGCGATGGGTGCTTGCCTCAGGCTGGCCCGCTAGCGCGGGATCGCCGCTGAAGCGGCTCCCACAGAAGTAGTTCCTACAGAAATGGCTCCCACAGAAGTGGTTTCCACAGAGGTGGCTCCCACAGAGGTGGTTTCCACAGAGGTAACGAAAAGGCCGGGTCTCGCGATCCGGCCTTTCTCATTTCGTTGCCGGGGCTCTAAAACCGCCCAGGCGGAATCAGGACCCTCCAGAGGAAATCAGGCGAGGTTCTTCGCCGCGAAGTCCCAGTTCACGATGTTCCAGAACGCTTCCAGGTACTTCGGACGGGCGTTGCGGTAATCGATGTAATACGCGTGTTCCCACACGTCGGCCGTGAACAGCGGCTTGTCGCTACCCGTGATCGGGGTGGCGGCGTTCGACGTGTTGACGATCGCCAGGGAGCCATCCGGGCGCTGCACCAGCCAGGTCCAGCCCGAGCCGAAGTTGCCGGCGGCCTGCTTGTTGAACTCTTCCTTGAACTTGTCGACCGAGCCGAAGGCCTTGGTCAGCGCGTCGGCGAGCTTGGCCGGCGGCTCGGCGCCGCCTGGGGCCCGCATCGAGTGCCAGTAGAAGGTGTGGTTCCAGATCTGCGCCGCATTGTTGAAGATGCCGCCGGACGAGGTCTTGATGATGTCTTCCAGGCTCTTGCCCTCGAACTCCGTCCCCTTGACCAGGTTGTTGAGGTTCGTGACGTAGGTCTGGTGGTGCTTGCCGTAGTGGAACTCGAGGGTCTCAGCGGAGATGTGCGGCTCGAGGGCATTCTTTTCGTAGGGGAGCGGGGGAAGTTCGAACGCCATTGCGGGACTCCTTAGCGGTGGCTGGGGGGAAAGGGCGTAGGCAGGGGGCCTGAGGCCGTGCGCTGCTACACTATGCAACTAGTCGCATTCTAATGATGAAAACCGAGCTATGGACGTCGTAGACGAGATCAAGGCCATCGTGGCGGCCCACCCGATCGTGCTTTTCATGAAAGGCACACCGGAATACCCGACCTGTGGCTTCTCCGATCGCGCCGTGAAGGCCTTGCAGGCCGCCGGTGCGGCGTTCCATTCGGTGAACGTGCTGGCCGATCCACGCATCCGCGCCGGCCTGCCGCATTACTCGAACTGGCCGACATTTCCGCAGCTGTTTCTGCTCGGTGAGTTCATCGGTGGTTGCGACATCGTCGAAGACCTGCACGCCGCGGGCGAGTTGAAGCGCATGGCGGCGGACGTGGCCGGGGCCGCGACGTGAACGCCTCGCACTCCGCACGGCTGCCCGAGGACTGGTCCGTGGCGCCGGGAGCGCTCGCGGGCCGCGTGGTGATCGTCACCGGCGCCACTGGAGGCCTCGGCGGCGAAACGGCGAAGGCGGTGGTCCGCGCGGGAGCCACGGTGGTGATCACCGGGCGCAAGGTCCGCGCGCTCGAGAAACGCTACGACGAGCTCGTCGCGCTCGGGGGTAACGAGCCGGTGATCCATCCGCTGGACCTCGAAAGCGCCACGCCCGCGGATTACGCCGCGCTGGCCGAAGGCATCGAGGGCGAGTTCGGCCGTCTCGACGGCATCGTGCATGCCGCCGCGCATTTCAACGAATTGACCCCCATCGCGATGCACAAGCCCGACGACTGGCTGCGCGCGATGCAGGTGAACGTGTCGGCGCCGTTCGCATTGACGCAGGCATGCATGCCCTTGCTCACGCGAGCCGATGACAGCGCCGTGGTTTTCGTGCTCGACGATCCGGACCTGCTTTCGCGCGCCCACTGGGGCGGTTATGGCGTCTCCAAGGCCGCGGTGGAACGCATGGCCGCGGTGCTGCACGCCGAGAACGGACGCGGCCCGATGCGCGTGCATACGCTGTTGCCGATGCCGATGCGCACGGCCTTGCGCCGCGCGGCGTACTACGGCGAGAACACGCTGGAAAAACCGCTGCCCACCGCCGCGGCCGACGCCATCGTCTACCTGCTTTCCGGTGCCGGCGCGGATGCGCGCGGCGCCGTGCTCGATCTACGCCCCACCCACTGACCTACCGCAGGAGTTCTCCCCCATGGAAGCGCAGATGACGACGTTGTCCGCGGGCATCCTGCTGTTCCTGATCATGGATCCGCTGGGCAATATCCCGTTGTTCCTCGCCCTGCTGAAGGACGTGCCGCCGCAGCGCCGGCGCAAGGTGATGGTGCGCGAGCTGCTCATCGCCCTGGCCGTCCTGGTCGCCTTCCTGCTCGGCGGCCAGTACATCCTCAAGGTGCTGCAGCTGCGCCAGGAATCGGTGAGCATCGCCGGCGGTATCGTGCTGTTCCTCATCGGCATCCGCATGGTCTTTCCTCCGGTGGAAGGCGGCGTGTTCGGCAAGACGGGGGAGGGCGAGCCCTTCATCGTGCCGATGGCCATCCCCGGCGTCGCCGGCCCCTCGGCCATGGCCGCCCTCCTGCTGCTGACCAATTCCCAGCCCGGCCGCACGGCGGAATGGGGCATCGCCCTGTTCCTGGCCTGGCTGGCCACCGCGATCATCCTGCTCAGTTCCACCTTCCTGTTCCGCTGGCTGGGCGAGAGCGTCCTCACGGCGCTGGAGCGGCTCATGGGCATGCTGCTCATCGCCTTGTCGGTGCAGATGTTCCTCTCTGGGATTTCGGCCTATCTGCACCTGGCGGTTTGATACGTAAGGGTGATTGCCGCAAGAACATACGTGGCGGTAGGGTTACTGTCATAATTGCCCGCGAGCATGGCCGGGGTCAGGAACGCTCCTGGCACCGGGCATGGGTCGAGAGCCCTCTCAGGGGCAAAGAGGATGTTCGAAGGCACTATGAGAAATCACGACTCCGCACCGGCCCGGCAAGGTAGCCATCGTTCGACGTCAAGGGATCCCAAGTCATGCTGAGCATCGATCAGACCCTGCTGGAGCGCATGCCATGGCTGGCCCAGCACCCTCGTCTCCGCAAGCCGCTCGTCGGCATGCTGGAAACCCTGGCCCACGAAGACCGCTTCAATCGCACGCTGGCGTTCGCCGGCCCCGCGCAAGGCTTCGAATTCTGTGAGAAGACGCTGGATTACCTCGGCGTCAGCTGTCGCGTCACCGAACGCGAGCGCGAGAACATTCCCGTCGAAGGGCCGCTGATCGTCGTGGCCAACCATCCGCTGGGCATGGTCGACGCGATCGCCCTCATCCAGCTGATCGGTTCGGTTCGCCGTGACGTCCGCATCCTCGGCAACGACGTGCTGTCGGCGGTGCCGCAGCTGGGTTCGTTGCTGCTGAAGGTGGACGTCTTCGGCAAGGGTGCCACCTCGAAGATGCGCGCCGTATTCCGCGCGATCGAGGCGGGCGAGGTGCTCATCATGTTCCCGGCGGGCGAAGTGTCGCGCATGCGCCCCGGTGGCGTGCGCGACGGCAAGTGGTCGGACGGCTTCGCGCGCATCGCCCTCCGCGCCGGCGTACCGGTGCTTCCCGTGCATATCGCCGCGCGAAATTCGGTCGCGTTCTACGGGCTGTCGATGCTGGCCAAGCCGCTGAGCACGGCGATGCTTCCGCGCGAGGCCACCTCGGGCAAGCAGCGGGTGGGTTTCCGCATCGGCAAGCTCGTCGACTCCGAGGAATTGAAACAGGCCAGTGGCGGTTCGTCGGAGCGTGCGGCCAAGCTGATGCGCCGGCACGTGTATCGCGTCGCACGCCAGCGTGGTCTCGTGTTCGGTGGGCAAACCCCGCTGGCGCACCCCGAACCCGTCGAGCGAGTGGTCGCCGAACTGGACAAGGCCGAGTTGCTGGCCGAACTTCCCGATGGCAAGCGCATCCTCCTGTTGCAAGGTTCCAGTGACAGCTACGCCATGCGCGAGATCGGACGCTTGCGTGAGTTGACCTTCCGACGTGTGGGCGAGGGTACCGGCAAGCGCCGTGACCTCGACGCCTACGATCCGCTCTACGAGCACCTCGTGTTGTGGGACGCCAAGGCCTTGCGCGTCGTGGGCGCCTACCGGTTCGGTCATGGCGGCCGTCTCATCGAAAAGCACGGCATGAGCGCGCTGTACACCTCCAGCCTGTTCGATTATTCGCCGGCGCTGGAGTCGCGCCTCGCCCAGGGCCTGGAGCTCGGACGCAGCTTCATCGCACCCGCCTACTGGCGCTCGCGTGCGCTCGACCAGCTCTGGCAGGGTATCGGGCTCTACCTGCAACGGCATCGCGAACTGCGTTACCTGTTCGGACCCGTGAGCATGTCGGTCAGCATGCCGCGCGAGGCGCGCGAATGGATCGCCGCGGCGCACCAGCATTTCTTCGGCGTGCAGGGCCTGGCCGCCGCACGCCAGCCGTTCGTGATTCCGGAAGCGACCATCGAATCCGTTCGCCGCGAACTCGAAGGCCTCGATCCCGCCGAAGGCCTCGGCAAGCTGAAGCATCGCCTCGACGCTTTGGGCGTGACCCTGCCGGTGCTTTACCGCCAGTACGTCGACCTGGTCGAACCGCAGGGCGTGCAGTTCCTCGCGTTCGGTGAGGACCCGGATTTCGCCGGCTGCGTCGATGGGCTCGTGATGCTCGACCTCGCGTCGCTCAAGCCGGCGAAGCGCTCGCGTTATCTCGGGAAAGACTGACTCGTCTTAACCGACCGGCCGGAAGGTATTCCGGCCGGTCTTTTTTTTAGGTTCTTCGCGCATTTCCGGAGTTCGCCTAGTGGGAGCTCGGCAGCTCCCCCGCGACGCCGCACACGGGTGGGAAGCGGGCTGGCCCGCGAGTCCTCAGTTCTGTGCAAGCGAAAGAAGCTTTGCAATCTTTTTAGCGGCGCGTTTTCTCGTGTAGAAATAGCCTATTTCCCGCCGATGGGAAGTGTCGGATAATCGCTAAACTGTCATTCGGCAGTGTTAGGGTATTGCCTCGCTAAGAGATAAATGTCGCCCAGGTCAGTGACTTGGGCGCTCAGTGGATCATTCGGTGTTTTTTCGTCCCGGCCATGCCGCCGGGCGATTCGCCGTGTCCGGAGAAAACGTTTTTTCTTGCGCAAACGTAATAACTATCGACGCAGAGATAATCGCCAATTAATTACGAAAACCATTATTTCCAGTGATGGATCGAATGATTTCGCGCGGCCTCGGGAAGGGCCGCCACCAAACAAAACATCCTCTTCAGGAAACCAGTCGATGAACCGCAATTCCCTTTCGGCCGCGATCGCCGTGACGCTTTTCGTGGCCGCAGGCACCGTGCTGGCCCAGGACGCGCAGAACGCCCAGGCCAACGACACGCAGCCACAACGCTCCAACGTGGCGAGCAGCTCGAACACGACGAACGACAACGCCACGCGCCGCGCGACGCAGCAGATGAGCGAGGTACAGGTGAAGGCCAACTCCCTGGCCCTCGGCGGCGGCCTGATGTCCATCCAGGACGCGCCGAAAGCCGTTTCCACGGTGTCCCGCGAGGCCATCGTCAAGGCGGCGCCGGGTGCCACCTTCGTGCAGGCGATAAATTCCATTCCGGGCGTGGTGTCGTCCACCGACGACTACACCGGCCTCAATGACGGCAACGCCAGTGTCCGCGGGTTTCCGCTCGACGAGGTCGGTGTCACGGTCAACGGTGCGCCGATCAACGACAGCGGCAACTACAAGATCTACTCGTCCGAATACGGTGATACCGAGAACATGGGCGACATCACCGTCCAGCAGGGATACCCGGACAATGATTCCCCGATCGCCGGTGCCGCCGGTGGCTCCATCGCGTGGGTGACCGTCGACCCGTCGCACCAGGCCGGCCTGGACTTCAGCCAGACCCTCGGCGGTAACAGCTACCACCGCACGTTCATGCGCCTCAATACGGGCGACCTCGGTCCCGTGCGTTCGTGGTTGTCGTATTCCAACAACGAGACGAACCTGTGGCGCGGGCGCGGCAAGTCGAAGGTGACCAAGGTCGACGGCAAGTCGGTCTGGCAGATCGACGACAAGAACTCCATCTCGTTCTCGTTGCAATACAACCGCGAGGTCAAGACGAACTACGAGTCGCTGACCAAGGCCCAGGCTGCCGCCGACTACAAGCAGAGTTACCTCGGCACGTATACCCCTGGCAGCACCAGCAGCAATTACTACGCGCTGCACCAGAACCCGTTCCGCAATTACCTCGCCAGTCTCGACGGCGAGTTCACGCTCAGCGACAGCACGCGCCTGTCCGTGGTGCCGTACTTCCAGTATGGCTACGGCGGCGGTGGCAGCGGCAGCACGGTCACCGAGAACCCGCTGGCCAACGACAACTACTTCAAGTCGGTGAACGTCGACCTCGATGGCGACGGCAAGATCAGCGGCACGAAACTGGTCAACTCGCTGAGCTATTCGTACACCTACCGTCCCGGCGTGATCGCGAAGCTCAACCAGGACCTGAGCGATAACAACAGCCTGGAATACGGCGTGTGGTACGAGCGTCCGCGCCAGCAGCAGGGCCAGGTGCTGGTTCCCGTGGACCCGGCCACCGGCATACCGGTCGATACCTGGGGCAAGGACGTGTTGATCCGCTATCCCGATGGCAAGGTGCAGAAGGTCTACGACCAGTACACCACCACCACGAACGAGAAGGCTTTCATCACCGACAACTGGACGCCGAACGACCAATGGACGTTCTCCGGCAGCCTCGCGTATGTATGGACCAAGCGCGATGGTTATATCGCGGAGTATCCGAACTCCATCGGCTCGATCAGCGCGGCAGGGAAGGTGACCGCGACGAATGCGCAGTTCGATGCGTCGCCGACGGCGACCTTCCACAAGTTCACGCCCACGGCGGGCGCGAAGTACCAGCTCGACGACGAGAACCAGTTCTACTTCGGCATCGGCAAGACATTCCGTGCGCCGATCAATGGTGCGCTGCTGAGCAATGCCCTGTACGGCTACGGCACGTCGGCAGCCGCCACGCTGCCGAACAAGCCGGAAACATCGACCACCGCCGACCTGGGCTGGCGTTTCTACGGTGAGCGCATCTCGGCGAACGTCGACGCTTATGCGTCGAACCTCAATAACAAGCAGGTCTCCGGTTTCGACGAAGCCACGGCGCTGACTGTTTACACACAGCTGCCGAAGGTGCACATGCGCGGCCTCAACGCCGAGAGCAGCTTCAAGCTGGACGACCACTGGACGGTGTACGCGAACTATTCGTACACGCGTGCACTGATGCAGGGCAACCTCGACTCGTTGGGTGACGGCATCTACAACACGAAGGGCAAGACCTTGCTCAACGTGCCGAAGAACTCGGGTTATGTCGCGGTCGACTACGGCAACGGGCCGTTCTGGGCCTCGCTTAGTGCGAAGTACCAGGGTGCGATCTGGGGCGACTGGTCGAATACCGAACGGGTGGGTGGGTACGCCACGATCGACCTGGGCACCGGCTGGAATTTCGACGACTTCTCGCCGTGGTTCCGCAAGCCGTACATCAAGGTCAACCTGTTCAACCTGGCCGACCGCAAGGCGCTCACGTACGCCGGCAACGTTTCCGCTTTCCTGGCCAGCAACCCGGCCAAAATCAAGGATGCGAACGGAACGACGCTCTATGCCTCGGCCCCGTACTACTCGATCCTGCAGGAACGCACCTTCATGGTGACCTTCGGCGCCTCGTTCTTCTGACGAAGCCGCCAGCCGCTGGCCGCCTATAGCCATAGGGGCATTACGCAGGTCCACGCGACCGACCACCGACGCCCCTCGAAAGAGGGGCGTTTTTTCTTAGTGGGCTCCACCTCAAGTGGGGCTCGCCTAAAGTGGGACCCACCTCACCCTGGTGGGAACCGCCTCAGTCTGGTGGGAGCCGACCTTGTCGGCGATCCCGCGGCAGCGGGCCGGGTTACGGCAAGCACCCATCGCCGACAAAGTCGGCTCCCACCCAAGCTGACCCCCACCAAGCTGACCCCCACCGAGAAGGACCCACCGCCAATGCCTGCGACTGCCCCGCGAAACCTCGTGGGCGGGCGGAAGGACCTTGCGACGGTGGCCCGATGTGACACCCTACGAGGGCGTACGGTGGCTTCTCCTCCCTCGCTAACAGCCTTCTCGGGT
Source organism: Luteibacter sp. RCC_6_2 (assembly GCF_041360655.1). Taxonomy (NCBI): domain Bacteria; kingdom Pseudomonadati; phylum Pseudomonadota; class Gammaproteobacteria; order Lysobacterales; family Rhodanobacteraceae; genus Luteibacter; species Luteibacter sp. RCC_6_2. The sequence goes on from NZ_JBFUPQ010000010.1 coordinate 81,246, forward strand.
AAAAATAAATATCCATAAATAACAATAGAATAGGAAGAAAATCAGCCCACGTAGGAAAAAGTGGTATTTATCAAACTGGCGTGAAAACGTTACAAATCTGTCATACAATGCCGTTAAAGTTGGCTTAACAACTGTCGCCACCGGGCTCATGGATGTGACCGGGATCACACGAGACGACACAGCCAAAGATTGGGGAAAGCTCAAACGAACGCAGCACCCGGCCCACCGCCAGGTAGCCATTCGTTTGGCCAAAACTTTTTTCGTTGCAAGCCACAGGGTCGACCATTAGATGAATAGCCGAATCCGCGCCAAACTCCTGCCGCTGGCGATCGCATCGCTCTTCGCGGTACCTGCGTTCGCGCAGGAAACGTCCTCGACGATCAGCGGCCGCGTGCTGGACGCCGCCGGCCAGCCGGTGGCCAATGCCACCGTCGTGATCGTCCACGAGCCCTCGGGCACCACGAAGACCACCACCACGGACGCGAGCGGCCGTTACTCGGCACAGGGCCTGCGCGTCGGCGGTCCGTTCGACGTGACCGCGACGAAGGAAGGCAGCCCCTCGGTTCGCCAGGACAATGTTTACCTGCAGCTGGGTAGCGACACCGCCGTGAACCTGACCGTCGGCGCAGCCAGCGCCGCCGATGCCACCGCGCTGGGCGCGGTCACCGTGTCGGCCGTCTCGGGTCAGTTCACTTCGGAGAACAAGGGCCTCGGCACCAACATCTCGCAGCGCGAGTTGAAGGCCGCTCCCTCGCCGAGCCGCAACATCGCCGACATCGCCCGCCGCGACCCGCGCGTCAACGTCGACCACGGTACCGGCGCCATCTCGGCCAACGGCCAGAACACCCGTCTCAACAACATCAAGGTCGACGGCCTTGGCGTGGGCGACCCGTTCGGTCTGAACTCCACCGGCATGCCGACCGTCGGTTCGCCGGTGTCGCTCGACACGATCGACTCGTTCAACATCTCGACCGCCAACTACGACGTCGCCTCCGACACCGTCGGCGCCGAAATCAACGCGGTGACGAAGTCGGGTACCAACGACTTCCACGGTTCGGTCTACTACGGCTTCAAGAACGCCAGCAGCATGGTCGGCAAGGCCGGCTGGCTGGACGACAACCGCGATTACACCGAGTTCGATCGTAACTGGACGGCCGGTGCCACTGTCGGCGGCCCGATCATCAAGGACAAGCTGTTCTTCTTCGCGGGCTACGAGAAGGAAGAAGTCACCGGCCTGAGCTCGGGCGCAGTCAATGGCCTCGATCCGACGCTGAGCCGCTCGACGATCAACAAGGTGTCGCCGGGCGACCTGCAGAGCATCATCAACGCCGCGAACGGCCTCGGCCTCGTCCCGGGTTCGACCGGTGCCAACGCCGGCACGCTGGAAGACAAGCGCTACATTGCGAAGATCGACTGGAACATCACCGACGGTCACCGCATGAACCTTGCGTACTCGCGTACCAAGGAAACCAAGCCGAACCCGCAGGGCAACGGCACCTCGTCGATCGGCCTGTCGAGCTACTGGTACACGGTCAACACCGATATCAAGAACTATACGTTGCAGTCGTTCGATGACTGGAACGACGTGTTCTCGTCGGAGACCAAGGTCGGTTACAGCGACTACCAGCTCAACCGTTCGGTGGACAACCAGCAGCCGCAGATCACGGTGCGCCTGAACAACACCGGTTTCGGTAGCAGCGCCACCGGCCCGACGATCAACCTCGGCGAAGACCAGTTCAGCCACTACAACTCCGCATCGGTGAAGAGCCTCAACGCGATGTGGGCGGGCACGCTGTACCTCGGCGACCACACCATCAAGGGTGGTTTCGAGTGGGAGCGCAACCGCATCTACAACCTGTTCGGCCGCACCGAGTTCGGCGCGTACACCTTCGGCAACAACGGCCTCGCCAACTTTGGTAACGGCCTGTACAGCAACTACTCGCTGTACCAGCCGGCTCCGGGTTACTCGCTCAACGATATCGCCGCCAAGTGGGAACTGCGCCGTCATACGTTCTTCCTGCAGGATACCTGGCAGGCTACGGACAACCTGTCGGTGCAGTATGGCTTCCGCGTCAACAAGTACCTTACCGACGATAAGCCGCTTTACAACGCGTCCTTCGAGCGGAAATTTGGCTTCAGCAACGCCAACACGATCAACGGCAGCCAGCTGGTCGAACCGCGCCTGTCGTTCAACTACACCTTCGACAGCGAATACAAGACGCAGCTGCGCGGTGGCGTTGGCTTGTTCCAGTCCGACCCGCCGACCGTGTGGATGACGAATCCGTACCAGAACAACGGTATCAACATCGTCACCTACTCGTACGACCGGCAGGCCAATGGTCTGTGCAACCTCGGGTCGCAAAGGAATATCGCTTGCCCGGTGTTCAGCCCGGACCCGCACAACCAGCCTACCAGCGGTGCGGGCACGATTCCTCAGCAGGCCGTCGATACGGTCGACAAGAACTTCAACTTGCCGAGCGTCTGGAAGTCGTCGTTGGCGTTCGACCGTGAGTTGCCCTGGCAGGGCATCATCGCGAGCATCGAGTGGCAGCACCTCGACGTCCGCGACGGTATCCTGTATCAGAACCTCAACCTCGGTGCCCCGACCGGCGTCATGCCGGACGGGCGCTACACGTACGCCGGCTGCATCGGTGGCTCGACTGCCGTCGGTGGTCCGACTGGCGCGAACTGCGGGACGAACCTCAGTGGCTCGAACACCGGCGGTTCCTTTGCCCGTGCCCGTGCGGATGGCCGCTTCGCCCAGGGCGTCACCTACCTGACCAACACGAAGAAGGGTGGCGCGGACACCGTCACGCTCTCGTTCTCGAAGCCGATGGCCGATGGCTGGTCCTGGAGCGTCGCGGCGACCGGCGGTCACTCGACCGAGGTCAACCCGGGCACCTCCAGCCAGGCCACGTCGAACTACTCGAACAGCGCCTGGTACAACCCGAACGAAGACGTCGCCTCCACGGCGAACACCAACATCTCGAAGCGCCTCAACGCGTCGATCACGTGGCAGCACAACTTCTTCGGCGATTACGCCACTACCGTCAGCATGTTCTACGACGGCCACACGGGCGTGCCGTACAGCTGGATCTTCGGCAACGATTCGAACGGCGACAGCTATTCGAAGGATCTGGCGTACATTCCGACCCGCGGTGACGGTACGATCTTCCGCAACTCCGGTGGTACGGCGGCGGCTTCGCAGCAGCTGGTCAACCAGTTCTACGACTTCATCCAGAACGACAACTACCTGCGCAAGGAGCAGGGCAAGGTTGCCAAGCGCAATGGCGCCACGTCGGCCTGGGTCAACCAGATCGACCTGAGCCTGAGCCAGGAAGTGCCCGGCATCTTCAAGGGCAACAAGGGCGAGATCCGTCTCGACATCTACAACTTCCTGAACCTGGTGAACAAGGATTGGGGCCAGCAGTCGTACATCGGCTTCCCGTACACCCGTAACCTCGCCAACTTCGGTGGCGTGGACCCGACCACGGGCAAGTACATCTACAACCTGCCGACCGATGCCAACGGTAATTACCAGCCGGGCCTGAAGGGCATCTACGACGCCCCGACCGACAACAGCGCGACCAAGGTCAACCCGGTCTCGCGTTGGTCCGCCATGCTGACCGTGCGCTACACGTTCTAAGCGAAGGATTCGCTGCGTGATCCAAAGGCCGGTACCCGCGAGGGTGCCGGCCTTTTTTTGCCTCTTCCCCGTCACATGGGTGGGATGCGGGCTGGCCCGCGAACCCTCGACATCTCCGCTGGCGAACGAGGCTTTGTGATGATCGGGCGAGGCCTGTCACCGCTGGCTTGACGCGATGCATTGCTCGTTCGCTCGTCCTAGGGTGACGGTTCGCGGGCCAGCCCGCTTTCCACCCCACGCGGTCTCGGCAACTGCGCTGTTCCCCCGCCGGTCTTGACCCCTTGGCGCCGGACGCGTGATCCTAGGCGGTCCGCTCCCACCCCGGGGCGGGGTTCGCCGCTAATTCGCGGTCAGAAGGACAGTAACTCCATGAATGCCATCCAGTTCGGGGATCCGGTTTCCGGCAAGACCGTCAGTGCGCGTGTCTCGCCGGCCGGCGGTCTCGACATCCTCTCCCGCAACGAAGTCGCGCGCCTGCGCGACGCGAGCGGGTCCGGGCTGCATCAGCTGCTGCGCCGTTGCGCGCTGGCGGTGTTGACCTCGGGCAACCTTTCCGACGATCCGGGCTCGATGTTCGAGCAGTACCCGGACTTCGACGTGCAGGTGCTGCAAGAAGACCGCGGCATCAAGATCGAACTGAAGAATGCACCCGAGCAGGCCTTCGTCGATGGCCGCATCATCCGCGGCATCAATGAACTGCTCGTGGCCGTGGTACGCGACATCGTCTACGTGTCGACGCAGCTGGAAACCGGCGGCTTCGACCTGGACGACACCGTCGGCATCACGCATGCCGTGTTCGAGATCCTGCGTAACTCGCGCATCCTGCGTCCGCAGGTGGACCCGAACCTCGTGGTCTGCTGGGGCGGCCATTCCATTTCGCGTGACGAATACGAGTACACCAAGCGCGTCGGTTACCAGCTCGGCCTGCGCAGCCTGGATATCTGCACGGGTTGCGGCCCGGGCGCGATGAAGGGCCCGATGAAGGGCGCGACCATCGCGCACGCGAAGCAGCGCCGCAAGGGCAATCGTTACATCGGCGTGACCGAGCCGGGCATCATCGCGGCCGAGTCGCCGAACCCGATCGTCAACAACCTGGTGATCATGCCGGACATCGAGAAGCGTCTCGAGGCCTTCGTACGTCTTGGCCACGGCATCATCGTGTTCCCGGGTGGCGTCGGCACGGCGGAAGAAATCCTCTACATGCTCGGCATCCTCCTGTTGCCGCAGAACAAGGGCATTCCGTTCCCGCTGATCTTCACCGGCCCGCAGAACTCGGCGGCGTACTTCGAGCAGATCGACCGCTTCCTGCGCCTCGCACTCGGCGACGACGTGGCGAAGCACTACAAGATCATCATCGACGATCCCGCCGCGGTGGCGCATGCCATGGTCTCGGGCATCGACAAGGTGCGCAACCACCGGCTGGACAACAAGGACGCCTTCTTCTTCAACTGGGCGCTCGATATCCCGCTGTCCTTCCAGCAGCCGTTCCGCCCGACCCACGAGGCGATGGCCGGGCTCGCCCTGCATCGTGATCGTCCGCGGCACGAACTAGCCGCGGATCTTCGCCGCGCGTTCTCGGGCATCGTCGCGGGCAACGTGAAGGAAGAGGGCGTCAAGGCCATCGAGGCACGCGGCCCCTTCGTGATCGACGGCGAGAACGACATCATGCGTGCCCTCGACGACTTGCTGAAGGCCTTCGTGGAACAGCACCGCATGAAGCTCCCCGGCGGCACGGCGTACGAACCCTGCTACGTGGTTCGCACCTGATACGCCGGCCGGCGCCCTGTCGGCGCCGGCCGTCCGTTCGCTGAACGTGATGCGGAACAAGGCGTTCCGCGTCACGCGTCCTAGACGGTGACGCGCGCGACGATGCGCTCGCAGCCTCACCGCCGGGAGACAGTCATGCTCGTCACGATCCTTATCATCGTCCTCATCATCGCCCTCATCGGCGGCCTGCCGACCTGGGGCTATTCCAGTTCCTGGGGTTACGGTCCCAGCGGCGGCATCGGCGTCATCCTGGCCATCATCCTGATCTGCTGGCTGCTTGGCGTATTCTGATCGGCGCACGCGCCACAGGAGAGCCCCATGCCACGACCGCATCGTCCCGTGCCGGACAGCGAGATCCCGCTGCCCGGTACCTCGCCGCCGCCTTACGACCACGAGCCGGTGGAGCGGCCGGGGCCCGATCCGGATACCGATGGCGAGACGCCGGAGACCTGATGGCACCCCGTCGACCTCGCTGGCCCGGTGACATCCTTGCCCGCTCGTTCTTCCACCGTGATCCCCGGATCGTGGGGCCGCAGTTGCTCAACAAGGTGCTTGCCTGCGCCGACGGACGCGCGGGACGCATCGTGGAGGTGGAAGCCTATTGCGGTGCCATCGATCCCGCCGCTCATACCTATCGCGGCAAGACGAGACGCAACGCGGTCATGTTCGGTCCGCCCGGGCATATGTATGTGTACTTCACCTATGGGATGCACTGGTGCTGCAACACCGTCTGCGGCGATGACGGCGAGGGGGCGGGCGTGCTCATCCGCGCGCTCGAGCCACTGGCCGGGATCGAACTCATGCGTGAGGCGCGGCCGAAGGCCCGGCGAGATCGGGAACTGTGCAGTGGGCCTGCGCGACTGACCCAGGCGCTGGGGATCACCGGGGCGCAGAACGGCATCGACCTCGTGAAGGCGCGCGAGGGGTATACGGTGGTCGACGACGGCATGCCGCCGCCGGAGTTCGTGCCGGGTTCGGCGCGCATCGGTATCCGCGAAGGCACGGACCTGCTCTGGCGCTGGTTCGTCGCGGGCAATCCCCACGTGTCGAAGGCCTGAGCCCGGCTTTACAAAGGGTGTCGCCATCTTGGCCGAATGGTCACCGGGGTATACGCTTCGTGCCAACGCAGACAAGGAACCCGCCATGAAGCGTGTCGCCGCTATCCTCATCCTCGCCGTGTTTTCCATCGGTGCCGCCGCCGCGGATACCTACCGCTTCGGCTCCCAGGTCATTTCCACGGGCGACAGCGAAGGTCGCCTGCGTCAGGTGGCCGGCAAGCCGGATCGCGAGACGCCTATGGAGACCCGCCACGGCGGGTTGGAAGGCTATCGGCTGGAGTACTTCCAGCGCGGCAAGTCGATCCAGTTCGAAGTGGTCAAGGGCCGGGTGACCTCGATCACCCAGATCGACAGCTGATCCTGATTGGCCCGGCCGTGAAGACGCCTTCACGTTTTCGTGAGTGGGGCGCTATTACGTTGCCGCGCTGAGCCAGGGGCCTCCGATGAAGCACGACGATCTAGAAGAACTCCGACGCAGCCACGAACAGTTCCGCCTCCTCGTCCAGGGAGTGGCGGACTATGCCATCTACATGCTCGATCCCGAGGGCAACGTTTCCAGCTGGAACTCCGGCGCCGAGCGGATCAAGGGCTACCTGCCCGACGAGATCATCGGAAAGCATTACTCCGCCTTTTTCTCGCCGGACGATGTCGCCCGCCGGGAGCCCTGGTCGAACCTGCAAGCTGCGAAAGAGGTGGGCCGCCTGGAAACCGAAGGCTGGCGCGTCCGCAAGGACGGCAGCCGTTTCTGGGCCCACGTCGTGCTCGACCGCATCGACGACGAGTCGGGCAAGTTCGTTGGCTTCGCGAAGGTAACGCGCGACGTCACCGAGCAGCGCAACGCGGCCCGAGCCCTGGAACAGGCCCGCGAGGCCCTGTTCCAGTCGCAGAAGCTCGAGGCGGTAGGCCAGCTCACCGGTGGCGTGGCGCATGACTTCAACAACCTGCTCATGGCGATCCACGGCAACCTCGAACTGCTGACGCAGCGCGAGGATCTTCCGGCGAAGGCCCGGACCCTCGTCACGAACGCCTTGAGCGGTGTCCGCCGCGGCGTCGCGCTCACCCAGCGCATGCTCGCTTTCGCGCGGCGGCAGCAATTGCACCTGGAGCCGGTGAACCTGGCGGACCTCGTCTACGGCATGGCCGACCTGATGCGCACGTCGCTCGGTCCCTCCATCGTCGTCGAGGCCAGTTTTCCCTTGTCATTGCCGACGGTGCTCGTCGACCCGAACCAGTTCGAACTCTGCCTGTTGAACCTTGGCGTCAACGCGCGCGACGCGATGCCGGACGGCGGAACGGTCACGATCTCGGGACGCCCTGAAGTTGTCCGCGATCCCGATGCGTTGGCTATCGCTCCTGGTGACTACGTGCGACTTTCCATCTCAGACACCGGTGAGGGCATGGACCCGGCGACACTGGCCCGTGCCACCGAACCCTTTTTCACGACCAAGGGCGTGGGCAAGGGCACCGGCCTGGGACTGTCGATGGTGCATGGCATCGTCCAGCAGTGCGGAGGTGCCTTGCGTATCAGCAGTTCGCCGAATGAGGGCACCACCGTCGACATGTGGCTTCCCGTGGCCAACCAGGTGGTGCGGCCGGGTGAACAGACATCGGCCGGCAAGACGGGTGTATCGATGCAGGAATCGTCCTCGGCCGCTGCCATGCCCGTTGCCGCCAACGCCACCTCCGTCCTGGTGGTCGACGACGACCCGCTCGTGCTGTCGACCACGGTCGAGATGCTCTCCTTCGAGGGTTACGACGCCGTGGGAGCGTCATCCGCGTTGCAGGCACTGAAGCTGATCGACGGGACGTCGCCGTTCTCCATCGTGGTCACCGATCACGCCATGCCCGGCATGACGGGTGCGGAACTGGCGTCGCATCTCGCAGATTCGCACCCGGACATCCACGTGATCCTGGCCAGCGGTTACGCCGAATTGCCTGGCGACACGCCTGGTGTTCGTGCGCGCTTGCAGAAGCCGTATGGGCGGGCGGATCTGCTCGCGGCGGTGCGGGCGGAATAGACGGACAGCCAAAGAAAAAGGCCGTGCATCGCTGCACGGCCTTTCAAAACCTGGCGCCCGAAGTTGGACTCGAACCAACGACCCCCTGATTAACAGTCAAGTGCTCTAACCGGCTGAGCTATTCGGGCGGGGAGCCACGTATTTTGTGGAAGTGGGGAGGGGCTGTCAAGCGCTCTTAACGTTTTCGTGACAGCTGGGAGGCGCATGCGGCGGCGTCCTCGGGCGTGGCGGTTTTGCGCCGCGCGCGGCCCGACTTGGCGACGACGATCGAGATGGCGGTGGCGGGACGGCCGGTGACGCAGAGGGTGATCGTCTGGTTGCTTGCCGGGCAGGTGCCGTTCGGATCGAACGTGAAGGCGTGGCGGCCGGGGCGGCGCCCGACCGATAGCCTGCCGTCGAGAGGCCCCATCGCCTCGAAGATCGTCGATAGTTCCTTGTCCTTCCCGATCCACCCCTGGGTCCAGTCGGAGGAGGGCGCACAGGCACGGCCGTCGCGACTGGCGCAGAGGGTCGTCGGGTGATTCCGGCGGACCGCCGTGGCGCGAGTCCTGGCCAGGGCGTCCATCATGTCGTTGGCGGCGGCGCGGAGGTGATGGCGGGCAAGGGCTTCACCCAAGGCCGGCAAGGTGACGCCAGCGAGGATGCCGGCCACGGCCAGGACCGCCAGCAGTTCCGTCCAGGTGAATCCATGGGGGCGAGGAAGGGGCATGGGTGGGGCACGAGAGCGGCGCCCGAGCTTGCCCGCCACCCCCAAAGGCAGCCATCGGTGCGGCGCGTCACGGCGTGTAGGCCGTGACGCTTTAAACTTGGCATCCAAACCTGCATATCGTCAGCCATGACCGATCGCTTCCAGCTCGTCTCCCCGTACAAGCCCGCCGGCGACCAGCCCGAGGCCATCCGCCGCCTCACCGAGGGCTTCGAGTCCGGACTGGCCGCGCAGACCCTCCTGGGTGTCACCGGCTCGGGCAAGACCTTCACGATCGCCAACGTGGTCGAGAAGATCCAGAAACCGACCATCGTGCTGGCGCCCAACAAGACGCTTGCCGCGCAGCTGTACGGCGAGTTCAAGGAGTTCTTCCCGCACAACGCGGTGGAGTACTTCGTCAGCTACTACGACTACTACCAGCCGGAAGCCTACGTCGTGGCCTCGGATACCTTCATCGAGAAGGATTCGAGCATCAACGACCATATCGAACAGATGCGCCTGGCCGCGACCAAGGCCCTCCTGTCGCGGCGCGATTCGCTGATTGTCGCGACGGTGTCGGCGATCTACGGCCTGGGCGATCCCGAAGACTACATGAGCCTTCGCCTGATCCTGTCGCGCGGCGAGCACATCGAGCAGCGCGCGTTGATCCGCCAGCTCACCGAACTGCAATACGTGCGCAACGAGATGGAACTGCGCCGCGGTACGTACCGCGTGCGCGGCGAGGTCATCGATGTGTTTCCGGCGGAGTCGGAATCCGAGGCCCTGCGCATCGAGTTGTTCGACGGCGACGTGGAAAACCTCTCGCTGTTCGATCCACTGACCGGCGAGGTGCTGCGCAAGGTGCCGCGCTACACCGTGTATCCGAAGACGCATTACGCCAGCACGCGGCAGAGCGTGCTGAACGCGATGGAGACGATCAAGGTCGAGCTTTCCGAGCGCCTGGAGCAGCTGTACCGCGACAATAAACTGGTCGAGGCCCAGCGCCTGGAACAGCGCACGCGATTCGACCTGGAGATGATGGCCGAGGTGGGCTTCTGCCAGGGCATCGAGAATTACTCCCGCCACATGACGCGCCGTGGCCCGGGCGAGCCGCCGCCGACGCTGTTCGATTACCTGCCGCCGGACGCGCTGATGGTGGTGGACGAATCGCATGTGACCGTGCCCCAGCTGGGCGCGATGTACAAAGGCGACCGCTCGCGCAAGGAGACCCTGGTGGAGTTCGGTTTCCGCCTGCCTTCGGCGATGGACAACCGGCCGTTGCGCTTCGAGGAATGGGAGCGTCGCGCGCCGCGCGCGATCTACGTGTCGGCGACGCCGGCCAAGTACGAGCTGGAACGTTCCGACGACAACGTCGTGGAACTGGTGGTGCGCCCGACCGGCCTGATCGATCCCGAGGTGGAGGTGCGCCCGGTACGTACCCAGGTGGACGACCTGCTGGGCGAGATCCACAAGCGGGTCGCCTTGGGCGACCGCGTGCTGGTGACGACGCTGACCAAGCGCATGGCCGAGAACCTCACGGACTACCTGTCCGAGCAGGACGTGAGGGTGCGCTACCTCCACGCCGACATCGACACCGTGGAGCGCACCGAGATCATCCGCGATCTGCGCCTGGGTGAGTTCGACGTGCTGGTGGGCATCAACCTGCTGCGTGAAGGCCTCGACATGCCCGAGGTCTCGCTGGTGGCTATCCTCGATGCGGACAAGGAGGGCTTCCTGCGCTCGACCCGTTCGCTCATCCAGACGATCGGCCGTGCGGCGCGCAACGTGCGTGGCAAGGCGATCCTCTACGGCGATGAGATCACCGGTTCCATGAGGGACGCGATCGACGAGACAGCCCGCCGCCGCGAGAAGCAGATCGAATACAACGCCGCCCACGGCATCACCCCCACGACCGTGGTCCGGCGCATCGCCGATATCATGGAAGGGGCCCGCGCCGACGTGGGCTCGCGTGGCGGCAAGGGCAAGAAGGCCCGCGAGGCGGCGAAGAAGGTGGCCGAGGAGGCCGCCGATTACGCGGCGCTCAGCCCCGAGCAGGCGGGGGCGACCATCAAGAAGCTCGAGGCGCGCATGTACAAGCATGCCCAGAACCTGGAATTCGAGGAGGCGGGCAAGATTCGCGACGAGATCCACCGCCTGCGCGAGCGGGCGCTGCGCTGAGTCCCGGCCGGGCAAAAAATCCCGGCCGGACCCTTGCGAAGCCGTGCGGCGGCCGGTAAACTGCGCAGCTCTTCGGGCGGTTAGCTCAGCGGTAGAGCACTACCTTGACATGGTAGGGGTCACAAGTTCGATCCTTGTACCGCCCACCACTTTCCCTCAGGCGAGTGGCACGAAGATCGCAAAAAGGAGCCCTCGGCTCCTTTTTTATTGCCTAAACTATGGCCTTTCCCGACGGAGCGCTGCCGGTGCTGGCCTACCCGCTGATCAAGTCCCTGCATATCGTCTTCGTGATCGCCTGGATGGCGACCGTGTTCTACCTGCCGCGCATCCTGGTCAACATCGCCGAGGCAGGCAGCGAGCCCGCGGTGAAGGCGCGGCTCGAACTCATGGGCCGCCGCCTGTACAAGTTCGGCCACAACATGTTCGGCCTGGCCTTCCTGTTCGGGCTCGTCCTCTGGCTGTACTTCCATATTTCCGGCGGCTGGCTGCACGCGAAGCTGGCGCTCGTCGTCGTCATGCTCGGCTATTACATCTGGTCCGGCCGCCTGCTCAAGCGCAGTATCGCCGGCGGCGCGCTGCCGCCGACGAAGACGCTGCGCATCTTCAACGAACTGCCGGTGCTGGTGCTGCTCGCGATCGTCTTCCTCGTCGTCGCCAAGCCGTTCTGAAATCTCGCCCGGCGAGACGTGGATCGGCGATGATCCACGCTGACGTTTTTCGCCCTGGAGCCGCCCGTTGAGCGACGTGGACGACATCGCGCCGGGCCTGATGGTCCTGCACGGCAACCGCCTGGAGGAACTGCGCGACGTCCTGGTCGCGTGGCTTCGGCGCGCGCCGCTGGCGCCGCTCGAGGACGAGTGGGTGCTGGTGCAGTCCAACGGCATCGCGCAGTGGTTCCAGATGGCCCTTGCGCGGGCGGTCGATGAGGGCGGGCTGGGTATTTCAGCGGCGGTGAACGTGCAGCTCCCGGGCCGGTTCCTCTGGAAGGCCTATCGCGCGGTGCTCGGGCGCGATGCCGTGCCGCAGGAATCCCCTTTCGACAAATCACGGTTGGTCTGGCGCTTGATGCGCCTGTTGCCATCGCTCTCGCAGGAACCGGATTTCGACTCGCTCGCCGCCTACCTGGGCCACGAGGACGATCCGCGTAAATGCCACCAGCTCGCCGAGCGCCTGGCCGACCTCTACGACCAGTACCAGGTGTATCGGGCCGATTGGCTAGATGACTGGGCGGCCGGGCGCGATGTATTGCGCGACGCGCGCGGCGGTGCGCCCGCCATGGCCGCCGGCGACCGCTGGCAGGCCGTGTTGTGGCGGCGCCTGCTGGACGATGTCGGGCCGCTCGACGCCCACGGCCATCGTGCCGCCGTGCACGAGCGGTTCCTGAGCGAGATCGCCTCGGCGGGTTCGCGACCCGCGGGGCTGGCGAGGCGGATCGTGGTGTTCGGCATGTCGTCGCTGCCCCGGCAGACGCTGGAGGCGCTGTCCGCCATCTCCCGCTGGTCGCAGGTGCTGCTGGTGGTGATGAATCCGTGCCGACACTACTGGGCCGACATCGTCGACGATCGCGAATTGCTCCGCGCGGAGCGCCGGCGCCAGGCGTTGAAGCCCGGCATGCCCGCCTTGCCCTCCGATGCCGACATGCACCTGCATGCGAACCCGTTGCTGGCGGCGTGGGGCAAACAGGGGCGCGACTACATCCGCATGCTCGACGAGTTCGACCATCCGGAGAGTTACCGCGAACGCTTCACCGCGTGGGACCAGCGTATCGACCTGTTCGCCGAGCCGTCGTCACGGCGCCTGCTCGGGCGGGTGCAGGCGGCCATCCTCGATCTGGAACCCGTGCCGGCGACCCCCGCGACGGTCGATCCGGGCGACACCAGCATCGCCTTCCACGTCGCCCACGGCCCGCAGCGTGAAGTGGAGATCCTCCACGACCAGTTGCTGGCGCGCTTCGAGGCCTCGGCGCGAGAGGGCGACCCGATCCTGCCGCGCGACGTGATCGTGATGGTGCCCGATATCGAGACCTATGGTCCGCATATCGACGCGGTGTTCGGCCGCGTGCCGCGCGACGATCCGCGCTACATCCCTTTCAGCGTGGCCGACCGTGCTTCGCGTGGCACCGTGCCCCTGGTGATGGCGCTGGACATGTTGCTGGGCATGACGGAGTCGCGCTTCGCCGCCGGCGATCTCGCCGACCTGCTCGACGTGCCGGCCATACGGAAGCGGTTCGGGCTTGGCGAAGACGACCTCTCCCTCGTGCACCGTTGGATCGAGGGCGCCGGCATACGCTGGGGACTGGACGCCGCGCAGCGCGCATCGCTGGGATTGCCTGCGCTCGAGCAGAACACGTGGCGTTTCGGCTTGCGGCGCATGCTGTTGGGCTACGCGGTCGGGCGCGGCGACGCGTGGGGCGACATCGAGCCCTACGACGAGGTCGGCGGGCTCGACGCCGAACTTGTGGGGCCCTTGTCCGATCTGCTGGATAGCCTCGGGGCGTACTGGCGATCGATGGCCGAACCCGCGCCGCCCGCGGTGTGGGGTGCACGCCTGCGAGCGATGATTCGGGAATTCTTCGAGGCCGCCGAGCCCGATGACAGCATGCGCATCCAGCGCCTGCAGGAAGCCCTCGACACCTGGGAGCGCGCCTGCGCGGAAGCGGCGTTCGAGGAACCGCTTCCCGTGGACGTGGTGCGCGAAGCATGGCTGGGACAACTCGACGACGATGGTCTGTCGAAACGCTTCCTCGCCGGTGCGGTGAGTTTCGGCACCTTGATGCCGATGCGCGCCATCCCGTTCCGCCTCGTGTGCCTGCTGGGCATGAACGACGGCGATTATCCGCGCGCGCGTCCGCCGATGGATTTCGACTTGATGTCGCGTCCGGGTGCCTGGCGTCCGGGCGATCGCTCGCGACGCGAGGACGACCGCTACCTGTTCCTCGAAGCATTGCTTTCCGCACGCGACGCGTTGCACATCGGCTGGGTCGGACGTAGCGCACGGGACAATGCCGAGCGCGCGCCGTCGGTGCTGGTGGGACAGCTACGCGATTATCTCGCCGCCGGTTGGCGGGCAAGCGATGGCGGGCCGTTGTTGCCGCACATCACGGTCGAGCATCCACTGCAGCCTTTCAGCCGCGCTTATTTTGGACTCGGCGACGAACGGCTGTTCACCTATGCGCGCGAATGGCGGCAGGCCCACGACGGCGGCGAACGGGTGGTGGACGAGGCATTGCCACCTGTTTCCATCGAGCGGCCGCTCGGTCTGGCGGTACTGCGTCGTTTCCTGCGTCATCCCGTGCGTGAATTCTTCCAGTCGCGCCTGGGCGTCCGCTTCGATGCCGCCGAGGTCGCCACCGATGAGCTCGAGCCGTTCGCCATCGACGGGCTCGGCCGGTTCAGCATGACCGACGCGGTGTTGCGTGCCGCGATCCACGGCGAGGGTGACGCGGCTTCGTCGATCGATGCCGCCGCCGCCCGCCTGCAACGCAGCGGCGTGTTCCCGATGGGCGGTTTCGCCGGACCGGTCCGCCGTGAAATCGAGGCCACCGCGACGACCGTGTTCGCTCGCTTCGTCGCCGAACGACGCGCATGGCCGGTCGATGCCGGCAAGCGCGAGGTTCGCATCGAGGCCGCCGGCATCGTCATCGAGGACTGGCTGGCGGATCTTCGCGCCGATACCGGCGGGAGGCTCGCCGCCTTCCTGTTGTCGCCGTCGAACGTGCTGGATAACGAAGGGGCGGTGCGCGCGCACCGCCTGGTGATGCCCTGGGTCGATCACCTCGTGGCCCAGGCCGCCGGCCTCGCCTTGGAGACGCGTTATATCGGGCCGGACGCCACCGTGGTTCTTGCGCCCATCGATGCCGGCCATGCCACGCGCATGCTGGAGACCTTGGTGAGCGCCTGGCTCGAAGGCATGCGCGCGCCTCTACCGGTCGCCGTGCGGACGGCGCTGGCGGCGCTGGCCACCGCCTCGCCGGACGACGCTATCGCCTCAGCGCGCAGGACCTACGACGGCGTGCACGAGCGTTCGCGTGGCGAAGTGGACGGCGATCCCTACCTGCTTCGCGCCTATCCGGATTTCGCCGCGCTCGAACAGGCGGGCTTCGAGCATGGGTTGCAGCCGTACCGTGATTTCATCGGCAGCCTGCGCGTGGAGCCCGCATGAGCGCGGACGTGCTGCCGCTGCAACCCCTGTCGATGCCCCTCGATGGCGTGCGCCTGATCGAGGCGAGCGCCGGCACCGGAAAGACCTGGACCATCGCCGCGTTGTACGTGCGCGCCGTGCTCGGCCATGGCATCGCGGAGCCACTGCTGCCCCCGCAGATCCTCGTCGTGACATTCACCGAGGCGGCCACGCAGGAACTGCGCGAACGCATCCGCACGCGCCTTGTGGATGCGGCGCGCGCCTTCCGGGAAAACCACGCCGACGAACCCTTCCTCGCGGGATTGCTGGATGCCCAGCCTGCGGAACGCCGTGCGGCGTGTGCGCGCCGGTTGGAACTGGCCGCGCAGTGGATGGACGAAGCGGCCATCTTCACCATTCATGGCTGGAGCCAACGCATGCTGACCCAGCACGCGTTCGGCAGCGGCCATGCGTTCGCGCAAACGCTGGAGCCCGACGAAAGCGAGTTGCTTGCCGAATGCGTGCGCGATTACTGGCGACAGGCTTTCTACCCGCTCGACGAGGCGCGGCTGGCGCCGATCATCGAGGAATGGACCTCGCCCGACGCCTTGCTGCGCTCGCTGCGGCCACTCCTGGCGGGCGGGGAGACCACCTTGCGGGTCAATGGCGAGGTACTGCCCGAGGCGGTCGATGTCGCCGCCACCCTTGCCGGACGGGCTGCCTGGGACGAGGAAGCGGTGCGCCGGAACGCCGACGCTGCCGCGGCATGGGCGGCGGACGTCGACGTGATCGAGGCAACGATTTCCACGGCCGCACGCGACAAGGTCCTGCACAACGGTTGGTACAAGCCGGAGCGCATGCCAGCCGATCTCGCCGCGATGCGCCGCTGGGCACTGACCGGCGATGCGGCCGGTTTCGACATCGCACGTTATTCCGCGACCCGCCTGGCCAAGGCCACCGGCAAGGGCAAGACCTCGCCGGCGCATCCGGCGTTCGCGGCACTCGATCGCTGGCAGGAATGGCAGTCGGGAAAGGTACCCGTTCGCCACGCCGTGCTGGCGGATGCCTTGCAATGGGTACGCGAACGTTTCGCCGCGCAGAAGCGCCGCCGGGCGCAGATCGGCTTCGACGACCTGCTGCTGCGCCTGGACCGTGCCTTGGCATCGCCGTCGGGAGCCAGCCTGGCGGCGACCCTGCGCCAGCAATTCCCGCTGGCGTTGATCGACGAATTCCAGGATACCGACCCGCTCCAGTACCGGATCTTCCGTGCCGTGTATGCGGGTGCGCCGGCGGTGGGGTTGTTGCTGATCGGCGATCCGAAGCAGGCGATCTACGCGTTTCGCGGCGCGGACATCCATACCTACCTCGCCGCGCGGGGCGAAGCGCAACCGCCGCACTACAGCCTCGATACGAACCATCGATCCAGCGAAGGCATGGTGGCCGCGGTGAATGCGGTGTTCGAGCATGCGGAGCGTCATGCCACGGGGGCGTTTCATTTCGCCGATCGCGGGTTGCCCTTCGTCCCCGTGAAGGCGCGCGGCCGCGCGGAAACCTTCGTGGTCGAGGGGCGGCCACAACCCGCCTTGCGCCTTTGGCTGCTCGACGACGAGGCGCCGGTTGGGGTGCGTGTGTATCGCGAGCAGATGGCTGGCGCGTGCGCGGCAGGCATCGTCGACCTCTTGCAAGCGGCGGAACGTGGCGAGTGCGGATTCGTGTCGACGGATGGCACGTTCGCATCGCTCAAGCCGGCGGATATCGCCATCCTCGTGCGCAGTCATAACGAGGCGGCCGAGATGCGTGTGGCGCTCGCGCGGCGCGATGTGCGCAGCGTCTTCCTGTCCGATCGCGATTCCGTGCTCGACAGCATCGAGGCGCACGACGTGCTGCTCTGGCTGCGGGCGGTGGCGGAGCCCGCGTCGGATACGGCGATGCGCGCGGCGCTCGCCACGCGCAGCCTCGACCTCGGCTATGCCGAACTCGAACGCCTCAACGTGGACGAGCGGCACTGGGAACGGCGTGGTCAGCAGTTGTTCGAGCTGCGCGAGACCTGGCGCCGGGGTGGCGTGCTCGCGATGCTGCACCGCTTCCTCCACGTCTTCGATTTGCCGGCGCGCCTGCTCCCGTCGCCGGGCGGCGAGCGTGCGCTGACCAACCTGTTGCACCTGGCGGAACTGCTCCAACAGGCGGCCGCCACGATCGAGGGCGAGCAAGCGTTGATCCGCCATCTCGCGGAGCGCATCGCCGATACCTCCAGCCATCATGGCGACGACCAGATCGTCCGCCTGGAAAGCGACGACGACCTGGTCAAGGTCGTGACGATCCACAAGTCGAAGGGCCTGGAATATCCGTTGGTGTTCCTGCCGTTCGCCTGTGCGTCGGGCGGCGCCCGCGCGGGCCAGGGCTACCGCTATCATGATGTTGGCGGTGCGCAGCTGGAACTGCTCGCCGCCAGTCACGATGGCGCTGGCGAGCCCGTGCGCGAGGCCAAGGAAGCGGCCGAGCGTGCGGCGCTGCAGGAAGACCTGCGCCTGCTCTATGTCGCGATGACACGTGCGCGTCATGCGTGCTGGGTCGGCGTGGCGCCTGTCTGCCATAACCCGGCGAAGAAGCCGCAACTGCATCGCGGGGCCTTCGGCCACGTGCTCGGTGGCGGCCGGGAGATCGACAACGGCGCGATCGAAGGCCTGTTGCGCGAGCTTGCCGAAGGACATCCCTCGATCGCCGTGGAGTACATGCCGGCCCCGCACGAGCGGCCTTACCAGCCGGCCACGCAGGACGAACGGCCCCAGCCGGCACGTGAACCCCATCTCGCCCGTGCCGCGCCGTGGTGGATCGCCAGCTATAGCGCGTTGCGCTATACCGACGAGGCCGTGGCCGCGCCGGAAACCGCGGCGGACGACGTGATCGTGGAATACGCCACGGAGCCGGTGGCGACCGCCGCCGACGTCGCCACCATCCATGGTTTCGAGCGCGGCGCCGAAGCGGGCACCTTCCTTCACGACCTGCTCGAATGGGCTGCGGAAGAGGGCTTCGCCGAGGTCGCCGCCGATCCGGCGAGTCTTCGCGATACCGTGGCCCGCCGGTGCGAGCGTCGCGGCTGGGAACGCGCGATCGACCCGCTCACCGACTGGCTGCTGGGCTTCCTGCGCACGCCGCTGGCCTTGCCGGATGGCCGCCACCTCGTGCTGGCCACCCTCGACGATCCACGCCGTTATCGCGCCGAACTCGAATTCATGTTCGAAGCGCGTGGCGTGGATACGCTGGCGCTGGACCGCATCGTGCGGGAGTACACGCTCGGCGGCGCGGCGCGTCCGTCGCTGGCGGCGGACCGGGTCAATGGCATGCTCAAGGGGTTCATCGACCTCATCGTGGAACACGAGGGCCGTTGGTACGTGGCCGACTACAAGTCGAACTGGCTGGGTGTCGACGAGCAGGCTTATACGTCCGCCGCCATGCGCCGGTCGATCCTCGATTCCCGTTATGAACTGCAGTACGCGCTCTACCTGCTCGCGCTGCATCGACAACTGCGCGCGCGGCTCGGTGCGGCATACGACTACGACACGCATGTCGGAGGCGCGGTGTATCTCTACCTGCGCGGCATCGACGGCAAGGGGCATGGCGTCCATGTGGAGCGTCCGCCGAAGGTGATGATCGACGCGCTCGACGCCTTGTTCGAAGGAGCGGCCGCATGATCGCCGATATCGCGGGTTGGCTCGACACGGCCGTGGCCGAGGGTCGCCTGCGCTCCATCGACCGCGCGTTCGCACGCTTCCTCGCCACACTCGAACCCGATGTGGATGCGCGCGTGCTGGCGATGGCCGCCCTGGTCAGCCGCGAACTCGGCGAAGGGCATATCTGCGTGGACGTCGGCCGCCTCGGCGAGATCGAGGCGTCGCTCGCGGAGCCGGAGCGCTGGATCGGCACGTCGTCCCTCGTGGCCGGTCCCGCGGGCGATACAGCCGCTCCCTTGGTGCTGGACGGCGGCTGGATCTACCTGCGCCGCTTCTGGCGCGACGAGGCCCGTGTCGCCGACGCGGTCGTTTCCCGCTTCGGCAGCCTGCCCGTGCCGGCCAACCTCGATGTCGAACTCGACCGCCTGTTCCCGCGCGACGGCGACGGGCCCGATTGGCAGAAGATCGCCTGCGCCATCGCCATACGCGGTGCCTTCGCCGTGGTGACGGGTGGACCCGGCACGGGCAAGACCACCACCGTGGTCCGCGTGCTGGGACTCTTGCAGGCGTTGGCCCATCGCGAAGGCCTGCCACGCCTGCGTATCCGCCTCGCGGCACCCACGGGCAAGGCCGCGGCACGATTGAACGCATCCATCGCCGGGCAGATCGAACGGCTCGACGTGGAGGCCGCCGTCAAGCAGGCGATTCCCGCCGAGGTCACGACCTTGCACCGGCTCCTGGGTAGCCGGCCGGACAGCCGTGCTTTTCGTCATGACCGCGACAATCCCTTGCACGTGGATGTCCTCGTCATCGACGAGGCGTCGATGATCGACCTGGAGATGATGGCGGCGACGCTGGACGCCTTGCCCACCGGAGCGCGCCTCATCCTGCTGGGTGACAAGGACCAGTTGTCGTCGGTGGAAGCGGGCGCCGTCCTCGGCGATCTGTGCGCACGAGCGGAGCGTGGCTACTACGACGCGGAGACGCATGCATGGTTGGCCGATGTGTGTCACGTGGATGTCGGGCCGTGGACGATACCTGGGGAGGCGCGTGCGCTCGACCAGCATGTCGCGATGCTCCGGCGCAGCCGCCGCTTCGGTGACGACAGTGGTATCGGCGCGCTGGCCGCCGCGATCAATGCCGGCGACCTGGCAGGAGTCCGTTCGGTGTTCGAGCGCGGTGACGCCGACGTCGCCGCGTTGCCGCCGTCTCCCGAGTCGGTCGCCATGCTGGCGATCGAAGGACGAGGCGAAGCGCCCGGCTATGCGCATTACCTGGATCGCATCGAGACGGCGCGTCCGGCGGCGGATGCATCGTTCGCGCACTTCGAGGACTGGGGAGCGGACGCATTGCGGTCGTACGCCCGGTTCCAGTTGCTATGCGCCACGCGGCATGGCGACAACGGTGTCGTGCGGCAGAACGAACGCATCGCGCAGGGCCTGCTTGAACGCGGCCTCATCGAGACGGTGGACGGCTGGTATGAAGGCCGACCGGTGATGGTCACCCGCAACGATTACGCGCTGGGCCTGATGAACGGCGATGTGGGCGTCACGCTATGGGTGCCGGACGGGCAGGGCGGCATGGCCTTGCGCGTGGTGTTCGCGGTGATGGACGAGCGTGGCGGTGAACGCATCCGTTTCGTCGTGCCGAGCCGCCTCGCGGCAGTGGAAACGGTGTATGCGATGACCGTGCACAAATCGCAGGGCTCGGAGTTCGAGCACACCGCGCTCGCGCTGCCCGCCGAACCGTCACCCGTGCTGACACGCGAACTGGTCTATACGGGCGTGACCCGTGCCAGGCGCTGGTTCACCTCGCTGGCCGCGCCGGACATCCTCGGCTATGCGGTACAGCGGAAGACACAACGAGCCTCCGGCTTGCTACGCCGATTGCTCTGACCCGCACGGCAGGGCACGCGATGCCACACGTCCATCGCCGCTGAAGCGGCTCCCACAGGGGCTTGCATCCCCTCGGATCAGGACCAGACCTGGTGGGAGCCGACCTTGTCGGCGATCCCGCGGGAGCGGGCCAGACCGAGGCAAGCACCCATCGCCGCTGAAGCGGCTTCCCACCACGGCATCGGTCCCACCACGGCATCGGTCCCACCACGGCATCGAGTAGATCAGGCAGGAATACACCTGTGGGATCAGGACCAAAAAGCGGACTCTCACAGGCGCTACGCAACCTCCTGTGGGAGCCGCTTCAGCGGCGATAACGGCGCCGCGATCAACCCACCTTGTAAAAGTCCTTGTACCAGGCCGCGAACTTCGCCAGCCCCTCGTCGACCGAGGTCGACGGCGCATAACCCACATCCCGCCTTAGCGCCGACACATCCGCCCACGTATCGGGCACATCGCCCGGCTGCATCGGCAGCAGGCGCTTCTCCACCGTACGCCCGAGGTGCTTCTCCAGCAGACCGATGAAGTCGAGCAACTGCACCGGCTCATCGTTACCGATGTTGTACACGCGGTAAGGTGCGGCCGAGCTGCCCGGATTCGGCGCCACCGGGTCGTACGACGGGTCCGGCACGGCCGGGTGGTCGAGCGTGCGGATCACGCCTTCGACGATGTCGTCGATGAAGGTGAAGTCGCGGCTGTGCTGGCCGTGGTTGTACACGTCGATCGGTTCGCCGCGGACGATGCGGTTGGCGAACAGGATCGGCGACATGTCCGGCCGGCCCCATGGGCCATACACGGTGAAGAAGCGCAGGCCCGTCGTCGGCAGTCCGAACAGGTGGCTGTACGTATGCGCCATCAGCTCGTTCGACTTCTTCGTGGCCGCATAGAGACTGACGGGATGGTCTACGGCGTCTTCCACCGAGAAGGGCATCTTCCGGTTCGCCCCATAGACCGAACTCGACGAGGCGTAGACCAGATGCCCCACCTGATGCCGCCGGCAGGCCTCGAGGATGTTCACGAAGCCGACCAGGTTGCTCTGCACATAGGCGTGCGGATGGGTGAGCGAGTAACGCACGCCGGCCTGGGCGGCGAGGTTCACCACGCGCTCCGGCTGGAAATCCGCGAACGCCTTGTCCACCGCCGCCTGCTCGGCGAGGTCCGCGCGCAGGTGCGTGTATGCGGGGTGCGCGGCGAAGCGGGCGAGGCGCGCTTCTTTCAGTGCCGGGTCGTAGTAATCGTTGTGGTTGTCGAAGCCCAGCACGGTGTCGCCGCGCGCGAGGAGGCGCTCGGTGAGGGCCGAACCGACGAAACCGGCGCTGCCGGTGACCAGGATGCGCATGGTGGGGACCTGCGGTTTGGGCGGCCCCACAGTGTAGCGGACGCCCGGATTGACACGGCAGCGGCGCTGATCTAGTTTTTGCGCGATATCCACGAGACGAAGGTGGCCCGCGGTAACGCCGGCCGAGTGTGCGACATGCGGACTACTCGCTTCCCAACCTGAGCCCCCGCCACGTCTTCGTCACCTTTCGAAGGGCGCCTGGCGCCCTTTTTGTTTGTCCGGAACACCATTCATGATCCAGATCACGCTACCCGACGGCAGCCAGCGCCCGTTCGACCATCCCGTCACGGTGCAGGACGTCGCCGCCTCGATCGGTGCCGGCCTGGCCAAGGCCACGCTCGCCGGCAAGGTCGACGGCAAGCTCGTCGATGCCAGCTTCACCATCGACCACGATGCGGCCCTCGAGATCGTCACCGAGAAGAGCCCCGAGGCCCTGGACATCCTGCGCCACTCCACGGCGCACCTGCTCGGCCAGGCCGTGCAGCGCCTGTTCCCGGGTGCGCAGGTCACGATCGGTCCGGTGGTCGATAACGGCTTCTACTACGACTTCGCCTACGAGCGGCCCTTCACGCCGGACGACCTCGACGCCATCCAGGCGGAGATGGAGAAGATCGTCAAGGAACAGATCCCGGTCACCCGCTCGGTGAAGAGCCGTGACGAGGCGATTCGCTTCTTCCGCGACATGGGCGAGGAATACAAGGCCCAGATCATCGAGAGCATCCCGGCCAACGAGGAGCTTTCGCTCTACACGCAGGGCGAGTTCACCGATCTCTGCCGCGGCCCGCACGTATCCAACACGGGCAAGCTGCGCGCGTTCAAGCTGATGAAGGTGGCCGGTGCCTACTGGCGCGGCGATTCCAACAACGAGATGCTGACCCGCATCTACGGCACCGCGTGGCTGAACGACAAGGACCTCAAGGCCTACCTGCACCAGCTGGAGGAGGCCGAGAAGCGCGACCACCGGCGCATCGGCAAGCAGCTGGACCTCTTCCACATGCAGGAAGAGGCCCCGGGCATGGTCTTCTGGCATCCGAAGGGCTGGGCCATCTGGCAGGCGGTGGAGCAGTACGTCCGCGGCGTCTACAAGAAGAGCGGCTACCGCGAGGTCCGTGGGCCGCAGATCATGGACGTGAGCCTGTGGAAGAAGTCCGGCCATTGGGACAACTACCAGGAAAACATGTTCTTCACCGAGTCGGAGAAGCGCACGTATGCCCTGAAGCCGATGAACTGTCCGGGCCACGTGCAGATCTTCAACACCAACCTGCACAGCTACCGCGACCTGCCGGTGCGTTACGGCGAGTTCGGCGGCTGCCACCGCAACGAGCCCTCGGGCGCGCTGCACGGCATCATGCGCGTGCGCGCCTTCACCCAGGACGACGGCCACATCTTCTGCACCCCGGCCCAGATCGAGGACGAGGTCGCGGCCTTCCACGGCCAGGCCATGAAGGTCTACGAGGATTTCGGCTTCAACGACATCGCCATGAAGATCGCCCTCCGCCCCGACAAGCGGATCGGCTCGGACGAGGTCTGGGACAAGGCCGAGCACGCCCTGCGTGGGGCCCTGTCGGCGGCCGGGGTGGAATGGGAGGAGCTGCCGGGCGAGGGCGCCTTCTACGGTCCGAAGATCGAGTACCACATGAAGGACTCGATCGGCCGGGCCTGGCAGGTCGGCACCATGCAGGTCGATTTCATGATGCCCGAGCGCCTGGGCGCCGAGTACGTGGACGAGAACAGCCAGCGCCGGCACCCGGTCATGCTGCACCGGGCCATCGTGGGCTCCATGGAGCGCTTCATCGGCATCCTGATCGAGCACCACGCGGGCTTGCTTCCGACCTGGCTCGCCCCCATTCAGGCAGTCGCCTTCAGCATTACCGACGCGCAGGCCGATTATGTGCGTGAAGTGACGCAAGCCCTTGTCGGACAAGGGTTCAGGGTGGAAGCCGATTTGCGCAACGAAAAAGTCGGATATAAAATCCGCGAGCATACGTTGCAGAAGGTGCCCTATCTCATCGTGATCGGCGATCGCGAGAAGGAAACGGGTACCATTTCCGTACGTACCCGCGGCGGCGAAGACCTCGGTACCATGCCGGTGGCACAATTCGTCGAACGTTTGGAAGCCGAGACCCGCCGCTAGGCCGCGGGTCCGGTATTGGGATCATTCTTCTGGAGGATAGCGGTATCGCTACGACCGATAACAAGGGCAATCGCAAGAACAACGACATCCGCGTGCCGCGGGTGCGCGTGCTGGGCGCCGAGGGCGAGCAGTTGGGCATCATGGAGACCCGTGACGCCATTCGCGCCGCCGAGGAGCTGGGCATGGACCTCGTCGAGATCCAGCCGAACGGCGATCCGCCGGTCTGCAAGATCATGGATTACGGCAAGTTCAAGTTCGAAGCCCAGAAGAAGGCCTCGGCCGCCAAGAAGAAGCAGAAGCAGGTCGAGATCAAGGAAGTGAAGTTCCGCCCCGTCACCGACGAGGGCGACTACCAGATCAAGCTGCGCAAGATGCGCGAGTTCCTGGAAGAAGGCGACAAGGTCAAGGTCACGATCCGCTTCCGCGGCCGTGAAATGTCCCACCAGGACCTCGGCCAGAACCTGGCCCGCCGGGTCCAGACGGACATCGGCGAAGACGGCGTGGTGGAGTCCTTTCCCCGCCTGGAAGGCCGCCAGATGGTCATGATGATCGGCCCGAAGAAAAAGGCCTGATCCAGAAAAGGCGCCCCGGCGCCTTTTTTGTGGCCGATTCTTTTGTGGGAAAGCACCAGGGTGGGAAGCGCGCTCGCGCGCGATGGCTCTTGCCCCAAGCCCCATCGCGGCCGAGGCCGCTTCCCACCAGGATTCGGTTTGCCGGGCAGGGGCCAGATTCAGTTGCCGGGCAGGGGCCAGATTCGGTTCCCCGGCAGGTTGGCTGCCTCTGGCGGAAGCCCCCACGATTCGGTATCATCGCCGGCTCGGCCCGTATGGATGGGCCGAATCACCGTACCCGGCAGGAAGGAAAGCGCGTTGCCTCCCAAGGCTCGCCGCCGGATCAGTCAGCAACCGAATACGGAGCATTCCGATGCCCAAGATCAAGACCAACCGGGCGGCCGCGAAGCGTTTTCGCAAGACCGCATCCGGCAAGTTCAAGGCCGGTCACGCCTTCAAGTCGCATATCCTGACCAAGAAGTCGACCAAGCGTAAGCGCGGCCTGCGCGCTCCCAACCACGTCAAAGCTTGCGACACCAAGGGTGTAGCTCGCATGTTGCCGTATCTCTGAGGGAGGGTTGAACCATGGCTCGTGTTAAGCGTGGCGTTACCGCCCGTCGTCGTCACAAGAAGATCATCGGCCGTGCCAAGGGCTATTACAACGCCCGCCGCAAGGTATTCCGCGTAGCCAACCAGGCCGTCATCAAGGCCGGTCAGTACGCCTACATCGGCCGCAAGCAGCGCAAGCGTCAGTTCCGCGCCCTGTGGATCGTCCGTATCAATGCCGCCGCCCGGCAGTTCGGCCTGTCGTACAGCCGCCTGATCAATGGTCTGGCCAAGGCGCAGATCACCGTCGACCGCAAGGTCCTCGCCGACCTCGCCGTGCACGACATCAAGGCGTTTGGTGCGATCGCAGAGAAGGCCAAGGCCAGTCTGGCTGCGTAATCCGCTTTACCACGCGCGGTAGTCTTATCGCGCGATGATGGATGACGTGGGGAGAAGGCTTGCCTTCTCCCC
Source organism: Luteibacter sp. RCC_6_2 (assembly GCF_041360655.1). Lineage (NCBI taxonomy): Bacteria > Pseudomonadati > Pseudomonadota > Gammaproteobacteria > Lysobacterales > Rhodanobacteraceae > Luteibacter > Luteibacter sp. RCC_6_2. The sequence goes on from NZ_JBFUPQ010000010.1 coordinate 107,324, forward strand.
ACACTTTTTTGCGTGCCCGGAAAAAGCAGGAAAACCGATGGAATCGATCGAGCCTATCGACGCGTCCCTACGGGACATCGAATCCGCCCCCTCGCTCGAGGCGCTGGACGCCGTGCGTGTGGCCTTGCTGGGCAAGAACGGGGCGGTCACCGCGGCCCTGAAGGCCCTGGGTCAGCTTTCCGGCGACGAGCGCAAGGCGCGTGGCGCCGAGGTCAACCGCGCCAAGGAACGCCTCACCGACGCCATCGCCGCGCGCAAGCAGGCGCTGGAGCAGGCCGAACTGGACCGCCGCCTCGCTTCCGAGCGCATCGACGTGACCTTGCCGGGCCGCGACGGGGAATACGGTGGCATCCACCCGATCACCCGCGCGCTGGAGCGCATCGCCGACATCTTCGGCCGGCTCGGCTACCAGCGCGCCGACGGTCCCGAGATCGAGGACGACTGGTACAACTTCGAGGCGCTGAATTTCCCGCCGCATCATCCGGCGCGCGCCATGCACGACACCTTCTATTTCGGCGACGGGCGCCTGCTGCGCACGCATACCTCGCCGGTGCAGATCCGTTCGATGCAGGGCCGCCAGCCGCCCATCCGCATCATCGCGCCGGGCAAGGTCTACCGCAGCGATTCGGACCAGACCCATTCGCCGATGTTCCACCAGATCGAAGGCCTGCTGGTCGACGAGACCTCCAGCTTCGCCGACCTGAAGGGCACGCTGGCCGAGTTCGTGCGCGCGTTCTTCGAGCGCGATTTCGAGATGCGCTTCCGGCCGAGCTACTTCCCCTTCACCGAGCCCTCGGCCGAAGTCGACATCCGTTGGGATGCCGAGGACGGCAGCACGCGCTGGCTCGAAGTGCTCGGTTGCGGCATGGTGCATCCCACCGTGCTGAAGAACTGCGGCATCGATCCGGAGCGCTACACGGGTTTCGCCTTCGGCCTGGGCGTGGAGCGCTTCGCCATGCTTCGCTACGGCGTCGGCGACCTGCGCGCGTTCTTCGAGAACGACCTGCGATTCCTGCGCCAGTTCGCCTGACCCGCATCGACGCGAGGCCGGCTCTCCGGCCGGCCACGACTCCACGTTCAACGAGCTCGCTCCCATGAAATTCTCTGAAAACTGGCTGCGCGAACTGGTCGCCATCGACGCGGATCGCGCGGCGCTGGTCCACGCGCTCACGATGTCCGGCCTGGAAGTGGAAGAGGTCACGCCCCTGGGCGAAGGCCTCGACGGCGTCGTCGTCGCCGAGATCGTCGAGGCGACGAAGCACCCCGAAGCCGACCGGCTGCAGGTATGCAAGGTGGATGCGGGGCAGGGCGAACCGCTGCAGATCGTCTGCGGCGCACCCAACGCCCGTGTCGGCATCCGCGTGCCGCTGGCCACCGTCGGCGCGACGCTGCCGGGTGGAATCCAGATCAAGGCGGCGAAGCTGCGCGGCGTCGAATCGTACGGCATGCTCTGCTCGGCCAAGGAACTCGGCATCGACGCCGACGCCTCCGGGCTGCTCGAACTGCCGTCCGATGCGCCGGTCGGCAAACCGCTGGCCGAGTACATGGGCCTGCCCGATGCCAGCATCGAACTGAAGATCACCCCGAACCGTCCCGACGTGCTCGGCCTGCATGGCCTCGCCCACGACGTGGCGGCACTTTTCGGCAGCCAGGTGAAGGCGATCGGGACGACCGACGCGCCGGTCACCTCCAGTGCGTCCCGGTCCGTCAGGCTCGAAGCCGGAGCTGACGCGCCCCGTTACCTCGGCCGCGTGATCGAGGGCGTGGACGCGACCGCGCGATCGCCGCTGTGGCTCGCCGAGCGCCTGCGCCGCTCCGGCATCCGTCCGATCAGCGCCATCGTCGACATCACCCAATACGTGATGCTGGAACTCGGCCACCCCATGCACGCCTTCGACAACGACACCTTGTCGGGGGCCATCGTGGTTCGCCATGCCGACGTCGGCGAGCCCCTTAAACTGCTCGACGGCAGCGAGGCGACGCTCGATCCCTCGTTCGTCGTGATCGCGGATGAAGCGCATGCGCTCGCCGTCGGCGGCGTGATGGGCGGCCTCGATTCGCGCGTGACCGACACCACCCGGAACATCTTCCTGGAAGCCGCCCATTTCGCCCCCTCGGCGATCATGGGTCGCGCCCGCAAGCTTGGACTGCATACGGATGCCTCGCACCGCTACGAGCGCGGCGTCGATCCGGCGCTGCCGAAGCGTGCGATGGAGCGGGCCACCGAATTGATCCTGGCCATCGCGGGCGGGAAGGCCGGTCCGGTGACGGTCGCCGAGCGGCTGGAAGACCTGCGCGAGCACGCGCCGGTCCTGCTGCGTCATGCGCGCCTGCGCCGCGTGCTCGGCATCGAAGTGGCGGCCAACGAGGTCGCGCGCATCTTCACCGCGCTCGGCATGGGCGTGGTCGAGGTGGCGGACGGCTGGCGCATCACGCCGCCGAGCAGCCGTTTCGACATCGAGCGCGAGGAGGACCTCATCGAGGAGGTCGCCCGCATCCACGGCTACGAGCGCATTCCGACCCACGTGCCCGCCGGCGAGATCGCCCTGCGCGCCGAGCCGGAGGCCCGTCTCACCGAGATGGCCCTGCGCGACCAGCTGGCCGCCCGTGGCTATTTCGAGGCCGTGACGCTCTCCTTCGTGAGCGCCGACCTGCTGAAGACCTGGGGCGTGGACAAGGACCAGGTTCCCCTGGCCAACCCGCTGTCGGCCGATCTCGCCGTCATGCGTACCTCGCTCCTGCCGGGCCTGGTCGAGGCGCTGCGGCACAACCGCGCGCGCCAGCAGGACCGCGTACGCCTGTTCGAGGTCGCGCGCAGCTTCCATGCCACGGGTGGCGCACCCGATGAAATCGGCCGCGTCGCCGTCGTCGCCTCGGGTGGCGCGCGGGCGGAACAGTGGGGCGAGGCCTCGCGTACCGTCGACTTCTTCGACCTGAAGGGCGATCTCGATGCGTTGGTCGCCCACACGGGCGAGCCGGCGCGCTGGTCGGTGGACACCGCCGACCTGCCGTCGTGGCTGCACCCGGGCCGCGGTGCCCGCGTACTCCGCGATGGCCACCAGGCCGGCTTCCTGGGCGCGCTGCACCCGGCGCTGGCCAAGGCGCTCGACCTCGGCCCGGATGTCCACGTGATGGAACTGGCGTTGGAACCGATCTTGGCCCGTCGCTTGCCCAGCGCCAGCCGCGTCGCCCGTTTCCCGGCGGTTCGCCGCGACATCGCCGTGGAATTGCCGGAAGAAGTGTCCTGGGCTTCGGTCGAGGCCGCCGTGCGCAGCGCGCTGGGCGAGGTGCTCACGGAGATCCGCCTGTTCGACCGCTACGCGGGCAAGGGGATCGATGAAGGGCGAAAGAGTCTCGCTATGGGCTTGATTTTACAGGACGCTTCACGCACCCTTACCGACGACGATGCCGACGCTCGCGTGGCAGAAGCGGTGGGGGCATTGGAGAAGACATGCAAGGCAAGACTGCGAGGATAAGATGGCGCTGACCAAGGCGGAAATGGCCGAGCGGCTTTTCCTCGACGTGGGCCTCAACAAGCGCGAGGCCAAGGAATTCGTGGACGCGTATTTCGAGGTCGTGCGCGAGGCGCTGGAGCGGGGCGAGCAGGTGAAGTTGTCGGGCTTCGGCAATTTCGACCTTCGGCAGAAGAATCAGCGGCCCGGTCGGAATCCGAAGACCGGTGAGGAAATTCCCATCTCTGCCCGGCGGGTGGTCACCTTCCGTCCCGGCCAGAAACTCAAGGTAAGAGTCGAGGGCTATGCTGGATCCAGGGAATAACACCGAACTTCCGGCGATCCCGGCGAAGCGCTACTTCACCATCGGTGAGGTCAGCGAGCTTTGCGGCGTCAAGCCGCACGTCCTTCGCTACTGGGAGCAGGAGTTCCCGGCCCTCAAGCCCGTCAAGCGCCGCGGCAATCGCCGCTACTACCAGCGCCACGACGTGCTCATGATCCGCCAGATCCGTTCCTTGCTGTACGACGAGGGCTTCACCATCACCGGCGCCCGCGCCCGGCTGGAAGGCCCGCAGGCCCGCATGGAAGCCAGCATGTCGCACCAGATCGTCCGCCAGGTACGCCTGGAGCTCGAAGAAGTCCTGTCCCTCCTTCGTCGCTGATCCGCCTTCCGCAGATCGCGATGTTGCTGCTACAATCGTTTGCTCGTCGGGGTGTAGCGCAGCCTGGTAGCGCACTACGCTGGGGGTGTAGTGGTCGCGAGTTCGAATCTCGCCACCCCGACCATTATTCGAAAAGGCGTCCTTCGGGGCGCCTTTTTTCGTTTGCGAGGCAGCACGGCACATTGGTGCGAGGCGATCATCATCGTGGTTCGCTCCACATGGCTACCCCGCCCACCCGGCCCTGACTAGGCTGCGAGTCGTCGGCAATCCCTTCAAGGTCGGGATCGCCCGGTTCGACTCATGGCCGCCAAGGGGCACTCTCATGCGTTTTACAGCTATCGCCACGGCCTGCCTGCTCGGCCTGTCCATCGACGCCTACGCGGCCGACGTCACTTCGATTTCCCGCCTCGCCGCCGGACCGGGCGACACCCTCTTCGTCGCTGACTGGAAGGCGGCGAAGGTTCACGCGCTCCAGTTGCCCCCCGCGCCACGGCAGCCGGCGGGCACCGCGTTCAATATCCTCGACCTGGAGGCCCTGCTCTCGTCGCAGGTCGGCAACGCGAAGGTCACGATCGAGGACATGGTCGTCCGCCCGGGCACGGCCCAGGTATATGTCGCCACCAGCTATGGCCCCGATAAGGCGCCCGCATTGTTCGTGGTGACCAGCGACAAGCGTGCGCGTCGTATCGACTTGAAGTCGGCGCCCTCGACATCGGTCGCGCTTCGTGACGCGCCGACCTCGAACAGCCGGTTCTGGAAGCAGACGCCCGAGCGGAGCTTCACCGTCACCGACATGAAGTGGCGTGACGGCGAACTCTTCGTCGCCGGCCTTTCGAACCAGGATTTCGCCTCGACGCTCCGTCGGGTGCGTTATCCCTTCGACGCGAAACAGTCGATCACGTCCATCGAGATCTTCCATGGCGGCCACAACCTCATGGAAACGCGCGCACCCATCCGCGCGATGAGCTTCGCCAACCTAGGCGGCAAGCCCTACCTGGTCGCCGCCTATACGTGCACGCCCCTGGTGATCATCCCGCTCGATGACCTGAAGGACGGCGCGCACGTTCGCGGAAAGACCGTCGCCGAGCTGGGCTACGGCAATACGCCGGCGGGCATGGTCTCGTTCACCAGGATGGAGCAGGGCAAGGCGAGCGACTTCGTGATGCTGGTGAATTTCAACCGCGTGTCCGACGTCGTTTCCGTGGCTGAACTGGACGCGGCGCGCGCCCGGCCCGGTATCGAGAAACAGGTGCCGTTCGGCGAGATCACCGGCGTCAACGTGACCGAAGCGCCGCTTGCCGGTGCATTGCGCATCGATAACCTCGACGACAAGTCGTTCGCCGTCGTTCGCCGCGACCTCCAGCACGATGCGCTTCAGCTGGTGTCGATCGGGAAGGACCTGAGCTTCCGCATGTCCGACCACGTTTCGGAATACGCGTTCCCCGACTTCAGCTTCAAGGGTAACGAATTCCAGCAGCGGAACATCAAGCCGAGGCAGGACATGCTGCTGAAGGATGAAGAACTGCCGGACCTCGTCAAGGCGCCGGAGTGATTCGTGCACCTGCATCGGCTCCTGCTGGGCACGATCTTCGCGCTGGTGCTTCCGCAGGTCCAAGCGTGGCCGTTGGAGGCACCCGTCGTGACGGTACGGCCGTCCGCCACGGTGGTTCCCGCCAATATGTTGCGGCTTTCGCTCGAGTTCGCCACGGCGCCCGAGGGCCCCGTGCTTCCACGCATCGCACTGTCGCGTACTGATGGAAGCGAACTGCGGGAACCCTTCCTGGCCCAGGAACTGTGGTCGCCTGACGGACGCATCCTGACGCTTCTCATGCATCCCGGGCGCGTGAAGAGCGGCCTGGTTGCGCGGGAGGCGCTAGGACCGATCCTCGTGCCGGGAGACGATGTGGTGCTCACGCTCGACGGCCGTCCGCTCAAGCGATGGCACGTCGGGCCACCGGACCTGCATGGTCCGGTCGCGTCGGCGTGGAGCGTATTGCCGGTGTCGCCCTCGTCGAGGCAGTCCCTCGTGGTGCGGCTGGATGCGCCGGTCGATGGCAGGGATGCCGACTACATGGCCATTGCCGACGCGGATGACCGTCCCGTGGACGGCCATGCCGAACTGCTCGACGGCGAATCCACCTGGACCTTCACACCCGAGGCGCCTTGGCGCGCAGGCCGATACAAACTGATGGTTCGCGGCACTCTCGAAGATCCCGCAGGCAACCGTCTGAACGGCCACTTCGAGACGCCGCTCGATACACCCGATGCACCTGCCGTGGACGCCTCGGTCGTCTTCGACATCGGGTCACCTCCAGACGCTCCCTCTTCCCCAAGGACTTTCCGATGATTCGCACTCGCCGTTTCGCACGCGCTTGCCTCGCCGGCGCGCTGGCTTGTGGCATTGCCGCCGCCTTCGTCCCCGTCTCGACCTTCGCCGCCGCCCCGATCGTCCACACGCAGGCGCCGGGTTACTACCGCCTGATGGTCGGCGATGTCGAGGTTACCGCCCTGAATGACGGCACGATCGACTTCCCGATGGAGCAGCTGTTGATCGGCATTTCGTCCGAACAGATCGCGGCGGCGTACCGCAAGGCGTTCCAGACGCTGCCTGCGGAGTCGTCGATGAACCAGTTCCTCGTCAACACGGGCGCCAAGCTCGTGCTCGTCGACGCCGGTGCGGGTTCGTTCTACGGCCCGACCCTCGGCAATACGATCGACAACCTCAAGGCCGCGGGCTATTCACCCGACCAGGTCGACGAGGTCGTGATCACGCATATGCATGCCGACCATATCGGTGGCTTGCTGCGAAACGGCGAGCGCGCCTTTCCGAACGCGACCATCCGTCTCGACAAGGCCGAATACGATTTCTGGATGAACCCGGCCAATCGTGCGAAGGCGCCCGAAGGCGTACGGGTCAGCTTCGACGTCGCCCAGAAGGTCTTCGCGCCGTACATCGCCGCCGGCAAGGTGCAGGTCTTCAAGGGCGCCGCGGAGATCGCGCCCGGTATCCGTGCCGTCGCCGCGCCGGGGCATACGCCGGGACACAGCTTCTATGTCGTGGAAAGCAAGGGAGCCACCCTGGTGCTGTGGGGCGATGTCGTGCATTCCGCGGCGGTGCAGTTCCGCGATCCCTTCGTGCGGATCGCCTGGGACAGCGACAACCACGAAGCCGAGCGCGCCCGCGAGGCGGCGTTCGCCGACGCGGCGAAGAACGGCTACATGATCGGGGCGGCGCACTTGCCGTTCCCCTCGTTCGGGCATGTCGCACGGGCGGAAGACGGCAAGGGCTATGTCTATGTGCCACTGAACTACACGCAGAACCGCCCGGGCAGGTAACGGGGCTCAAGCTTCCGGCTCCCCCGCCGCTAAACTTGCGAAGCCGCAAGGCCAGCCCGGGGGCGCCATGAGCATCGAAGACATCATCCGCGAGGAGGACATCGGGGTCTACAAGACCCTGCTGGAGTCCACGCGCGCCATCCCCTGGAAGATCGAGTGGGAGACCCTGCGCTTCGCCTACATAGGCCCGCAGATCGAGGAATTGCTGGGTTGGGCGCCCCAGTCGTGGGCCACGGTGCAGGACTGGGCCGATCGCATGCATCCGGAAGACCGCGCATGGGTCTTCGACTTCTGCGTCGCCCAGTCGCAGGCCGGGATCGATCACGAAGCGGATTACCGTGCCTTACGCAAGGATGGCGAGTACGTCTGGATTCGCGACGTCGTGCACGTGGTGCGCAATCCGGATGGAACTCCGAACGCGCTGGTCGGCTTCATGTTCGACATCAGCGAGCGCAAGCGTACTGAAGAACGCCTGCTCGACATGCAGCGTGAGCTCGAGGAATTGTCGTTCAAGGACGGCCTCACCGGCGTCGCCAATCGGCGCCGCTTCGACATGATCGTGGAGAACGAGTGGCGGGATGCGATGGCGGCCAGGCAAGCCATCTCGGCCGTCGTGCTCGACATCGACTTCTTCAAGCAATACAACGATCACTACGGGCACCTGGAAGGCGACGAGTGCCTGAAACGCGTGGCGGCGACACTCGCCGGCATCGTACGAAGCCCACGCGACCTGCTATGCCGGTTCGGTGGCGAGGAATTCGTGCTGTTGCTGCCGGACACGGACGAAGCCACCGCCATGGCGCTGGCCTGGCGCTGTCTCGACCTGGTCGACAAGGCACTGATTCCGCATGCCGGCGTGGGCCCCGGAAAGCGCCTGACCCTGAGCGCGGGCGTGCACACCGCCATTCCCACGGAACGCGATGAAGTTCTGCCGTTCATCGCGGTAGCCGACCGCCGCTTGTACCTCGCCAAGGAACGTGGCCGCGCTCGCGTCGTCGCCGATGGTGGCTTTTAGGCGGATTCTTTCGTCGTCAGGCGCAAATCCGGGTGGGAACCCGCGTCCGGGTAGGTAACCCACAATCCGGGTGGGAAGCCGCTTCAGCGGCGATGGGTGCTTGCCGTAATCTTGCCCGCTGCCGCGGGATCGCCGACAGGGTCGGCGCCCACCCCGCTCGGCACCGCTCTCCGTCCCTCAGTAAAGCGCGCGAGCCCGCAACGTCCCCTCGATCGCCGCCAGTTCGTTACGCAACGCGGCGGCGTGTTCTTCAGTGGTGGTGACGTCGATCACCACGTAGCCGACCTGCGACGAGGTTTGCAGGTACTGGCCATCGATGTTCACGGCGGCACGCGAAAACACCTCGTTCACGCGTGACAACACGCCCGGGATATTGCGGTGGATATGCAGCAGGCGACGGCTCGTCGGATGCCCCGGCAGCGACACCTCCGGGAAATTCACGGCCGATAGCGTGCTGCCGTTGTCGCTGTAACGGACCAGCTTCGAAGCCACTTCGATGCCGATGTTCTCCTGCGCCTCGGCCGTGCTGCCGCCGACGTGCGGGGTCAGGATCACGTTGTCCATGCCGACGAGCGGCGAGACGAAAGGATCGTCGTTGCCCTTGGGTTCCACCGGGAAGACGTCGATCGCCGCCCCGGCGAGATGCTTCGAACGCAGGGCGGCGGCCAGCGCGTCGATGTCGACCACCGTGCCGCGCGAGGCGTTCACCAGCATGGAGCCGGGGCGCATGCGTGCGATTTCCGCCGCGCCGATGAGGTTTCGCGTCTGCGGCGTTTCGGGTACGTGCAGCGTCACCACGTCGGCGCGTTCGAGAAGGTCGTCGAGGCTCGCCGCCGGGCGGGCATTGCCGAGCGAAAGCTTCGCTTCGACGTCGTGGAAGATCACGCGCATGCCCAGCGATTCCGCCAGAACGCCGACCTGGGTGCCGATGTGGCCGTAACCGACGATGCCCAGCACCTTGTCGCGCACCTCGAAGCTGCCCGCCGCCGACTTCGACCAGCCACCCCGATGGCATTCGGCGTTTTTCTCGGGAATGCGGCGGACCAGCATGATGGTTTCGGCGATGACCAGTTCGGCCACGCTACGGGTATTGGAGTAGGGGGCGTTGAACACCGGTACGCCCAACCGTTCGGCTTCGGCCGTATCGACCTGGTTGGTGCCGATGCAGAAGCAGCCCACCGCGATCAGGCGCCGCGCCTCCGCCAGTACCCCGGCGGTGAGGTGGGTGCGCGAGCGGATGCCGACGATATGCGCGTCCGCGATGCGCTCGCGAAGATCGTCCTCGGGCAGCGACTTTTCGTGGAACTCGATCTGCGAGTACCCGGCCTGTCGGAAGGTATCCAGGGCGCTCCGGCTGACGCCTTCGAGCAGCAAGACCTTGATGTCTTCTTTCGGGTACGACGTGCGCTTCATGATTCGGGGCGGTCCTTGGACGAAGGCTCCACTATGCCAGATACCCGCGGAGAGGCGGACCATGGACGGTCGCCGCCTTGGCTGGCACGCTGGGGCCCCCGCCGAGCGAATCGCCCCATGACCGACCCACGCCTGTCCGAGCTTGCCCGCCTCCTGCCGGAACTGAAGATATCGACCGACCCCGGCGACCTGGAGCATCACGGTCGCGACTGGACCCGGCGCTGGACGCCGGCGCCGCTCGCGATCGCCTGGCCCTCGTCCATCGACGAGGTGCAAGGCGTCGTGCGCTGGGCGAACGGGCAGGACGTCGCCATCGTGCCCTCGGGTGGCCGTACCGGCCTGTCGGGCGGTGCCGTGGCGGCGAAGGGAGAACTGGTGCTCAGCCTCGACCGGATGAACCGGGTACTCGATTTCGACCCGATCGACCGCACGCTCACGGTGCAGCCGGGCATCGCGCTGGAGGCGGTTCACAACGCCGCACGTGAGCGGGGGTTGCTCTACCCGGTCGACTTCGCCGCCCGCGGGTCGTGCCAGATCGGCGGCAATATCGCCACCAATGCAGGCGGCATCCGGGTAATCCGTTATGGCAATACCCGCCAGTGGGTCGCCGGACTCAAGGTGGTGACCGGCACGGGTGAGGTGCTCGACCTCAATCGAGGCCTGGTCAAGAACGCTTCCGGCTACGATCTTCGCCACCTCGTCATCGGATCGGAAGGCACGCTCGGCATCGTGGTCGAGGCCACGTTGTCGCTCACCTCGCCACCGCCAGCTTCGCAGGTGATGCTGCTGGCGGTGCCCGCGATGGATGCGCTGATGAAGGTCTTCGCGGAAGCGCGGCACCGGCTTCGCCTGGAGGCCTTCGAGTTCTTCACCGACAGGGCATTGCATCATGTGCTCGCGCACGGTGCGCAACGGCCATTCGACGAGACGTATCCTTTCTACGTGGTCACCGAGTTCGACGCGGCCGACGAGCGCGCGGAAGCCGATGCGCTGGCCTTCTTCGAGTCCTGCCTCGGTGAGGGCTGGGTGGTCGATGGCGCGATCAGCTCGAGCGAAGGGCAGGCCGCCGCGTTGTGGCGCCTGCGTGAGGGCATCACGGAAAGCCTGGCGCCGCACAAGCCCTACAAGAACGATGTGTCGGTGCGGATTTCCGCCGTGCCGGCGTTCATGGCGGAGATGCAGGACCTGCTGTCCGCCGAGTACCCGCATTTCGACGTGGTGTGGTTCGGTCACATCGGCGATGGAAACCTGCATATCAATGTGCTGAAGCCGGCCGATCTCGACAACGCGATGTTCGTCGCGCAGTGCGAGCACGTGACCTCGATGCTGGTGGACACCCTGGCACGGCACGGCGGCTCGATCTCCGCGGAACACGGCATCGGGCTGGTGAAGAAGCCCTGGCTGGGCAGCGTCCGCAGCGAGGCCGAGATCGCCCTGATGCGCGGCATCAAAGCGGTGTGGGACCCCAACGGCATCATGAACCCCGGCAAGCTCCTGTAGAGCCGCATCCGCCGCTCCGGCGAGAGTGCCTCGATGCCGATGCCGATGCCGATGCGCTGCTGCGACCCGACCCTGTCGGCGATTCCGCAGTGCTCGGGTGGGAAGCCGCTTCAGCGGCGATGGGTGCTTGCCTCGACCTGGCCCGCTGCCGCGGGATCGCCGACAAGGTCGGCTCCCACCACAGCTCTCCACCACGATCCTCACCACGTGTGGCGTCCCGCCTCCCGCCCGGTTAGCCTTTCCTTCTTCCCAACTCCCCAGGACCCCGCCTCATGGCCCAGGATTCCCCCGCCCTTTACCCGGCGATCGAGCCGTACAACAGCGGCATGCTCAAGGTGTCGCCGCTGCATACCCTCTACTACGAGGAAAGCGGCAACCCCAAGGGCAAGCCGGTGGTCTTCCTGCATGGTGGACCGGGCGGTGGCACGAATCCGCGCTGCCGGCGTTTCTTCGATCCGGCGAAATACCGCATCGTGCTGTTCGACCAGCGCGGATGTGGCAAGTCCACGCCACACGCCGAACTGACCGACAACACCACCTGGGACCTCGTCGCCGACATCGAACGCGTGCGGGAACACCTGGGTATCGATCGTTGGCAGGTGTTCGGCGGATCGTGGGGTTCCACCCTGGCCCTGGCCTACGCAGAAACGCATCCGGACCGCGTCACCGAACTGGTGTTGCGCGGCATCTTCATGCTTCGCCGTTCGGAGCTGGAATGGTTCTACCAGGACGGTTGCAGCCAGCTCTATCCCGACGCATGGGAAACCTACCTTGGCGCGATCCCGCAAGCGGAACACGGCGACCTCATCAGCGCCTACCATCGCCGCCTGACCAGTGCCGACCCGGCGGTACGTGTCGCCGCGGCGCGCGCGTGGTCGGTGTGGGAAGGGGCGACGAGCTACCTCTACCAGGACCCGGGCCATATCGCGTCCAGCGGCGAGGACGAGTTCGCTCTGGCCTTCGCGCGGATCGAATGCCATTACTTCGTCAACGCCGGCTTCTTCGAGGTCGACGGGCAGTTGCTTCGCGACGTGCACACGATCCGGCACATCCCGACGGTGATCGTGCAGGGGCGTTACGACGTGGTATGTCCCGCGCGCAGCGCGTGGGATTTGCATCGCGCTTTCCCGGAAGCCGACCTGAGGATCGTGCAGGATGCCGGGCACTCGGCGTTCGAGCCGGGTATCGCGCGGGAGTTGGTGAGTGCGACGGATCGCTTCGCCGGCTGACGAAGTCGGTAGCGGGCCGCTCTACTGTGGGAGCCGCTTCAGCGGCGATGGGTGCTTGCGGGAACCTTGCCCGCTGCCGCGGGATCGCCGCTGAAGCGGCTCCCACCAGGTTGAGGCAATCCCACCAGGTTGAGGCAATCCCACCAGGTTGAGGCAATCCCACCAGGTTGCCCGGAAGGGAAGGGGCGCCCGGCGGGATCGCCGGGCGCCGTTGGATCAGAACAAGCCGAGCGGCAGGGTCAGCAGGTCGACCACGAAGCCGTCGTGGTCGGACGAGCCGATGGCCTTGTGCACGTCGGTGGCCGATGCCGAATCGTCCAGCGTCTGTACCGGCGCGTCGAGGTTGCCGCGGCCGTACTTCATCTGCAGGAACAGGCCCTGCGCGACCGTGTTGAGCAGCGCGTGGTCGAGCACCTGGTGGGTCGGTACCTGGCGCGGGCTCTGGCCCTGGATGTTGCCGAAGTTCTCGGTGAACAGGAACGAATAGCGGTCATCCGGCGGCACCGAGTTCACGGCGTTCCAGAGTGCCGGCTTCACCAGGTTCGTGCCGAGCTTCAGCAGGTTCTGGCTGTCGTCGTAACGGCCGGAGATCAGGCCGACCACGTCGGTGAAGCCGTCGCTGAACTGGTAGGCGTTGAAGTCGCCGACCACCAGCAGGGGAGCGAGCCGGTTCTTGCGGTCGGTCTGGATCGCCTGCACCTGGGTCGCCAGCGACTTCGCTTGCAGGAAGCGCTTCTGGCGGTCGCGATCGGCCGTGCTGCCGGTCTTGTCCACGTTCTGGCGTGCCTTCGGATGGACCGCGATCACGTTGATGCGCATCCGTCCGACGATCGACGGCACTTCCGCGCTCAGCAGCAGCGGCGGGTGGTCGTGGATGAACGCCGTCTGGCCCTGGTCCTGCCAGGTCTCGTCGGCGCCGAGCTGGCGGACGTCGAGCACGCGCACGCGGTCCGTGCGGACGAGGAAGCCCACGTTGATGCCGCTGGGATCGTGACCCGGCTGCAGGATCGCTTCGTACTGCACCGGATAATCGTCACCCAGCTGCTTGGCCAGGCCCTGCAACACCTGCAGGCTCTTCACTTCCTCCACCGAGAGGATGTCCGGCAGCTTCAGCACGCCGCCGATATAGGCCGACAGGCGCTGGGTCTTCAGCTTCACCTCGTCCGCCGTCGGCTCGGTGTCGCCGCCGCTGCAGGTGAAGGTCGTGTTGAAGTCCGTGTCGCAGAAACGCTCGGTATTCAGTCCACCAACGCGCACCGCGTAGAACGGACGCGGATCGACCGCGCGCGGTAACGTGGCCGCCTTCTTGATGTCGACCTTCGTCGGGATGAAGGTGTACATGCCGAAGGCGTACGACATCACGCCTTCCGCGCGGAAGGTGGTGCCCGCGTTGAAGGGCGTGTTCGGTGCGACGGCGCCGAAGTCGGCGGTGTTCATCTTGAACACCTGCGGGTTACCCGACCAGTTCGGCAGGTTCACGCCGTCCGGCACGGGTACCGTGTAGCGCACGCCCGGCTCGCGCAAGGAACGTTTGCCGTTGGCGGTGACGTACACCTCGGCGAACGGTTCGTTGCTGAAGCGCAGGTTGCCCGTGGTGATCATGCCGTTGTCGATCGTGACGCGCATGCCGACATAGCACTGGAAATTCGTCTCGCCGCAAGACAATGCATTCGGGTCCGACGACGGCACGTTGTTGCCGAACGTCACGGCCTTCGGCAGGCGGGCGCCATGCATCGTGGTGGTGATGTCGGCGTTCTTCAGTTCGGGCAGGTTGAAGTAGTTGTCGACCGTCGCTTCGACGTCGACCACGTCGCCGGCCTTCACGCCGGGAGCCTTGCTGGTGAAGACGTAGATGCCGTTGGAGGTCAGGCGGTCGTCGTCGGCGCGGTTGTCCGGCGTCTGCATCGTGAAGCCGGCGGGACCCACGGCGGTGACGATGTTGCCGTGCGTCGCCACGCGCTTGCCGACCAGCGGCGACACCTGCCCGCGGCCGGTGACCTGCCAGATCTCGGCGGCGATGGGGATCTCGTTGAGGATGGCGCCGATGGCGGAGGCCTTGGCGATCGTCACGTCGCCGCCGGAGACGTCCGACAGGTTCACGCGGAACGCCTTGTCCGGACCGGCGGCCTTGGCGCCGTGCACGGTGACCTCGACGGTGCCGCTGGTGGCACCGGCCGGGATGGTCAGCGTGGTGTCGATGGCGTCGTAATCGCCGGCGGCGACGGTGGCCGTGTCGTCGGCGGTCGCGGCATGGACGGTGACGTCGGTCGGGGCAGGCTCGCTCAGCGACACCGTGAACGGCATCTGCTGGTCGTCGCCGTTACGCACGCTGATCGTCGCATCGGCGATCGACAGGCTGCGGCCCAGCACCGCGCACGGCGACGTGCTGGCGCGGGGCGCGGTCGGCGCGACCTTCACCCAGTCGGCCGAATTGTCGCCGGTGGATTGCGGCAAGCCGTTGCCGGTGGTCTTGCGGGAGTAGCCCTGGTCGGTGTTCGAGCTGCCGAGGCTGGTCAGGGGCGTGCCGAGCTTATAGGCCGAGCCGGCGCTGAGGCCGACCTGGTCGATCGTCGCACCCGATCCGTCGAGCAGGGCGATGCCGCCGTCGTCGGTGACGCCGGTCGAATACTTGACGTCCGGCACGACGCTGCCGGAGTAGCCCGAACTGGCGCCATTGGCCAGCAGCAGGAAGCAGCCCGGCGCCACCGTGGTGCCGGCGGGAAGGGTCAGGCGCGTGCCGGTGGTGCCGCTGGCGTTCGAGGCGTTGAGCTTGTAGCCCGAGACGTCCAGCGGTGCGGCGCCGGTGTTCTGCAGCTCGACGAATTCATCGTTGCCGCCGGCCGGGCCGCGGACGCGGAACTGGGTGATGGATAGATCGGCCGCCTGCAACGGAAGTACGGCGGTGAGTCCTGCCAGCGCTGCCCAGATGGCGCGCCGTGACGTGGTCGAACGCATTCGATGTCCCCTCGAGTCGTTGATGGTCGCGACCCGAAAGCACCGCGCCAACCCCTGGCGTAGCGTTCCCCTGCCGGTTCGCTCGCGGAGTGTGCCTCAGTTTTATGACAGCGGGATGTGACGGAAACGGCGACTCCGGCGCTCAGGCCGGTTTTTGCTTGGTCCCGAAGATCTTGTCGCCGGCATCGCCCAGACCGGGGAGGATGTAGCCCAGTTCGTTCAGGCGATCGTCGATCGAGGCCACGTAGATCTCGATGTCGGGATGGGCGGCCTCGATGCGCTTCAGTCCTTCCGGGGCCGCGACCAGGAACAGGCCCTTGATCTTCCGGGCACCGGCGGCCTTGAGCATGTCGACGGTCGCGACCAGGGTGCCCGCGGTGGCGAGCATGGGGTCGACGATGATCGCGGTGCGCTCGTCCATGCCCCCGCTGAGCTTCTCGTAATAGGTGACGGGCTCGAGGGTTTCCTCGTCGCGCTGGAGGCCGACGACGCTGACCTTCGCGGCGGGAATCATTTCCAGGACACCCGTGAGCATGCCGAGGCCGGCGCGCAGGATAGGCACGATGGTGACCTTCTTGCCCTTGATGTGGGTGACCTCGACCGGGCCTGCCCAGCCTTCGATGGTCTTGCACTCCGTCTCCATGTCCGCCGTGGCCTCATAGGTCAGCAGCGCCGCGACCTCGGAAGCGAGCTCACGGAATTCCTTCGTGCTGATCCCGGCGCGGCGCATGAGGCCGAGCTTGTGCTGGATGAGGGGATGGCGGACTTCGACGATTTTCATGGGGGCGCGGATTCGGCGGCGATGATGCGGGAATTGTCGCATGGTGGCTCTGGTGGGAGCCGACCTTGTCGGCGATCCCCCGGCAGCGGGCCAGGTCACGGCAAGCACCCATCGCCGCTTAAGCGGCTCCCACAAAAGCGGCTCCCACACGAAGGCAGTGCTCTTGTGGGAGCCGACTTTGTCGGCGATCCCGCGGCAGCGGGCCAGGTCACGGCGAGCACCCATCGCCGCTGAAGCGGCTCCCACAAAAGCGGCTCCCACACAAAGCGGCTCCCACAAAAGCTCAGCCCTTGAGGCAGGTGCTCATGAACGCCTTGCGCTCGTCGCCTTTCAGGGTCTTCGCGGAAGCATCCTTGTTGCAGGATTTCATCTTGTCCTGCTGTGTGGTCTTGGCCGGCGACTCGCCTTTCAGGCAGCTGCTCATGAACGTCTTCCGCTCGTCGCCCTTCTTGCCGGCGGCTTGCGAATTACACGCACCCATGCGCTGCTGTTGCGGCGTGAGGTCCTTCTTGGCGGGTGCTTGCTGCGGCGCGGCGACCGCGCCGGCAGCGAAGGCGAGGAGGGAGGCAACGGCGATGACACGAAGCTGCGTACGCATGGCAAACCCCTACGTGACGCCGGCAATCCGGCCGGTGGAGCTTACGCCGGTCAGGCCGCCTTCGTCGACGAGGCCGAGCGGCGCGGGCCTTCCTTCAATGCGTGGCGGATTTCGTCCACGATGAGGTCGACCTCGGCACTCGTGACGCGGAAGTGCGGGGTGAAGCGCAGCGAGTTCGCGCCGCCGTGGATCACGCCAATGCCGCGCTCGCGCATGTATTCCTCGGTGGAACCCTCGCCATAGCACTTGAACTCCGGCGCCAGTTCGCAGGAGAACAGCAGCCCCGTGCCCTGCACCTTGGTGATCAGGCCACCGAGCTCGCCCTTCAACGCCTCGACCTTGCGGACGAATTCCTGGCCGCGTTCGCGGATATTGCGGCGGACCTCGTCGGTGAGTTCCAGCAAAGTGGCCACGGCGACGTCGAGCGCGCGCGGATTCGCGGTCATCGTGTTGCCGTAGATGCCCTTGCGGTAGAGGCCCGCCACGCGGTCGGTCACGGCAAGCACGGAAAGCGGGTATTGGCCGGCATTGAGTGCCTTGGAGAAGGTCTCCATGTCCGGCGCTTCCAGCGACTCGAAGCCCGGGTAGTCCACGATCGACAGGACACCGTGAGCGCGCAACCCCGCCTGGATCGAGTCGACCAGCAGCAAGGTGCCGTGCTCGCGCGTGAGTTCACGCGCGGCGGCATAGAACTCCGGCGTGAGCGCGCGGCCCGGATCGCCTTCGCCCATCACGGGTTCCAGGAACATCGCTTCGATGAACCAGCCCTGGCGGTCCGCTTCGGCGAACGCCGCCTTCAACTGGGCCACGTTGTACGGCTCGACCGTGATCAGGCTGTCCTCGTTGCGGAAGCTCGCCAGGTGTTGCTGGTAGTTCCGGCGCGAGGAATCCGAATAGAGGGCGGGACGTTCGGTGCGGCCGTGGAAGGCGCCCTTCACGGCCAGCCGCTTGATCGTGCGCGCCGCATGGCGCGCGCCCGGGTCCGTCATCAGGCGCGCATTGACGTCGGCGATGCGCGCCGCCAGCGTGACCGATTCCGACCCGGAGTTGAGGAACATGAAATGGGAATAAGGGCTGCCGCCGCGCGTCCGGCCCAGTTCCTCGAACAAGGCGTTGGACAGCCGCAACTGCGAGACGTTGGCCGTCATCACGTTGGCCATCACTTGCGGACGCGACATGGCCTCGACGATGTGCTCGGGATTGTGGCCGAAGCCGAGCATGCCGTAGCCACCGTTGTCGTGCAGCACGGCGCCCTTCAGCGTCACGATCCATGGCCCGCGCGCGGCGGCCGGCACATAGGGGTTCACGCCGTCGTCGGGATAGAAGTTGACCAGGGACGACTGCACGCGCTGGATCTGTTCGGCCTCGTCGAGGCGAAGCAGGTCGCCGAAGTCGGCGCGCAGGGCCTGGTGATAGGCGGCGGCGTCTTCGATGGCGCGAACGAGGGTGGGATCGGTCGCGGCGAAACGCTCGATCGTTTCATCCGGCAGGCCACGCGTGCGCGGCGTGCCGCCGAAGTCGCGCATACCGCGCAGAAGATCGATGACGCCCATAACCCACTCCTCGACTGGTGACGCGGCCCTGTTTCGATCCAATCCCTAAGGGCTCGCTAAGTATCTATATGTAAAGGGATTATTCGGCCAGCATAACATGCGGGTTTTGGCCGCGTAACCCCCGGGTGACGCTTGTCACATCCGCACAATGACGCAAGCGACTGCCGCCAAGGACTTGCGCTGGAATATGTTGCGACGCAAGGGAGGGCACATGAACAACCACACTCGCATCGCACGCCTCGAACACGTTGGAAAACGTTATGGCGCGGTCGTCGCGCTCGACGGCATCGACCTGGACATCCACCGCGGCGAACTGCTGGCCCTGTTGGGTCCGAACGGCGCCGGCAAGAGCACGTGCATCGGCCTGCTTCTGGGCCTGCATCGCGCCGACAGCGGCTTAGTGACGCTTTTCGGCGAAGATCCACAGGATATCGCTCCGCGCCGGCGTATCGGCGTGATGTTGCAGGCGGCGAACCTGCCGGCGACGTTGAAGGTGGGCGAACTGCTTCGCCTGACGGCGAGCTATTACCCCGACCCGCGCCCGCTGGCCGAGTGCGCGGCCCTCGCCGGGGTCACCGACCTGCTCGGCCGCCGCTATGGCGCCCTCTCGGGTGGACAGCAACGACGCGTCCAATTCGCCATGGCGATGGCCGTGCGCCCCGAAATACTCTTCCTCGACGAGCCGACGGTCGGCATGGACATCACGGCGCGGCAGTCGCTATGGGCGGCCATCCGGGAACTCGTGGCCGGCGGCTGCGCCGTGGTGCTGACGACGCATTACCTGGAGGAAGCCGAGGCGCTCGCGGATCGTGTCTGCGTGATCGCGAAGGGCAAGGTCGTCTCCGAGGGCAGCGTGGACGCGCTCCGTGCGCGCGTGGCGTTGCGGCGGATTCGCTGCCTGACCTCGCTCGATCCGGGCATGGTGGCGGGCTGGCCGGACGTCGCGTCGGTCGAGGCGCGGGACGATCGGCTGGCGATCGCGACCACCCAGGCGGAGGTGGTCGTAAGGCGGTTGCTGCACGCCGATCCCTTGCTGTCTGAGCTGGAAGTGCAGCGCGCCGGCCTCGCCGAGGCCTTCACCGAAATCGCCCGCGACGCCGATGCCGCACAGGAGGCCGCATGACCACCATCGACACCGCCATCGACCGCGCCGCCACGGTCGCCATGACGCCGCGACGCCTCGTCGACGCATACGTCCAGGAGGCGAAAGCCGAGTGCCTGCGCTACCTGCGCAACCCAGGATTCCTGCTGCCGACCTTGCTGTTTCCATCGGTGTTCTACGTGATGTTCGGCATCTTCCTCGGCCATGCGAACAGCGCGGACGCGCCGCGCTACCTGCTGGCCTCCTATGGCACCTTTGGCGTCATGGCGCCGGGCCTGTTCGGCTTCGGCGTATCGTTGGCGCTGGAACGCGACAGCGGCTTGCTGACGCTGAAGCGCGCCTTGCCGATGCCGCCGGGCGCGTACCTGCTGGGCAAGATGTGCATGGCCTTGCTCGTGGCGGCGATCGTCTCGGCGATCCTGTTGTGCCTGGCCATCTTCGTCGCCGGCGCCGCCTTGCCGCCTTCCCGCGCCGCCATGTTCTTCGGCGTGGAGGTGCTCGGTTCGCTGCCGTTCTCCGCGATGGGCCTGCTGCTGGGTACCCTGGTAAAGGGGCAGGGCGCGCCCGGCGTGGTCAACCTCATCTATCTGCCGATGGCGTTCCTCTCCGGCCTGTGGTTTCCGCTGTCGGTGATGCCGCCCTTCCTTCAGTCGATCGCGCCGCTGTGGCCCGCCTACCATCTCGACCGGCTCGCGCTTTCGGCGGTGGGGTTGGGCGAGGGCGGAAACGCCATGCACGTGGCCGTCCTGGCCGGCTTCACGGTCGCCTTCGTCGGCATCGCGGCGCGTCGTTTGCGCCGTCACGGTTGAAGTAGCATGAGCGCACGCCTTTTCACGGACACCCCCATGGCTTCCTCGTGGTTCCAGCCAGCCCCGGATTCGCTCTGGAACCGCTACCGCGACAAGCCGAGGCTGCGGTTCGGCAGCCTGTTCCACCTCGTGTGGACGGTGTACGTCTTCGGCGACCTCGTCTTCGCCGAAAAGCTCGGTCCGCACTGGGTCCTGGCGACGGCGACGACGTTTCCTCTCTTCCTGTGCCTATACGGCCTGAGCTACGTGCGCCCGATACGCGAGGCGAGGCTGTACGCGATCGCGGTCGCCCTGATGGGATACGCCTCGCTCAAGTTCAACACCAGCGGCGGCGCCTGCTATGTGATCTACGCCTGCGCGATGATGGGTTTCGACGGGGCGCCCAGGCGTTGCTTCATAGGTATCGCGGCGGTCATCGCCGGTTTCATGGCCACGGCATGGTTCCTGCTGTCGTGGCCGTTCGCGGTCATGGCCACGCTGTCCTTCATCGCGTTGTCGGTCGGCTCGGTCAACGTCATCTACCGCTTCAACGCGCAACGCGACGCCGAACTGAAACTGTCGCACGACGAGGTCCGCCGGCTGGCCGCGGCGGCGGAACGCGAGCGCATCGGACGTGACCTGCACGACTTGCTCGGTCACACGTTGTCGTTGATCACGTTGAAGCTGGAGCTGTCGCGCCGCCTGCTCGACCGTGACGCCGCGGCGGCACGGCGTGAAATGGAGGAAGCCGAGCAGGTGGCACGGGACGCGCTGGCGGAAGTGCGCTCGGCCGTGACCGGCATCCGCGCCTCGGGCGTCGTCGCCGAGCTGGCCGCGGCGCGGCTGCTGCTCAACACCGCCATGATCGATTTCATCTACACCAGCGAGATGCCCGTGCTTCCCGCGCGTGTGGACGCCGAACTCGCCCTCGTCCTGCGCGAGGCCGTGACCAACATCCATCGTCATGCCGGCGCGTCGTGCGCCGAAGTGACGGTGGTCATGGACACGCGAGCCTGCACGATGACCGTCAAGGACAACGGGCGAGGCGTGGACGGCGGCGAAGGCAATGGCATCTGCGGCATGCGCGAGCGCGTGCGTGCGCTCGGCGGCACGCTCATCTTCGAATCGAGCCGGCAGAAAGGCACGCTCCTGCGCATCGAAGTGCCGTTGACGCCGACGGATCGCTTGTTGTCCCGGGCGGTAGCCGCGGCGGCGGCGTTGCCTCCGGCGGGGACGGGCAGGCTGGCCTCGTGATGCGTATTCCCCCGCCGCGTCCGGATTCCCTGCTCGGCGGCCTGCGCTCGCCGGTGTACCTGCGTTGGCAGGCGGGCTTGCAGGTGTTCTGGCTCATCGCGCTGATCCAGGCACCGCTCGCGGTGAAGGGGTTCGACTGGACCTGGTTTGGCCCCACCGTCGCTTCGATCCCGGTCTACCTCGTCTGCTACGTGGCGGTGTTCGTGGCGCCGTTGTCGCGCCTGCCGTTCCATGCCGGCGCCATCGTGGCGCTCGGCTTCGTCCTGTGGGCGGTGAACCCGGTCTCGCTCGGCTACGTCGTGATCGGCGTGACCCTGCTCGCCTATGCCCGGCGGGCGCGGGTGTGGCTGCTCGGCGTGGCGATCGCGACGCTGCTCACGCTGGGCTGGGTCTACGTTTTCCACGTGCCGATGGTGCATGTGCTGGTCGTGTTCGGTGTCGGCCTCATGGCCGGATTCAGCAACTATCTCTACGTGCGCGGCGCGCGGCGCGACGTCGAGTTGCGCTTGTCGCAATCGGAAGTTCGCCGGCTGGCGACACTGGCCGAGCGCGAGCGCATCGGCCGTGACCTGCACGACCTCCTCGGCCATACGTTGTCGCTCATCACGTTGAAGTCCGAGCTGGCGAAACGCCTGGCCCTGGCCGATCCCGCACGCGCGCAGCAGGAGATGGAGGAAGTGGAGCGGGTAGCCCGCCACACCCTCGCCGAGGTGCGCAGCGCTGTGACGGGCCTGCGCGCCGGCGACCTCGCCAGCGAACTCGTATCGGCGCGGCTCATGCTCGAAGCCTCCGGTATCGCGCTGAGTGTCGAGTTGCCCGACGGACTCGACTTGCCCGAGCAGACGGAGGCGTCGCTGGCGCTCGTGTTGCGCGAGGCCATCACCAACATCCATCGCCATTCGCGTGCCACCGAGGCGCGCGTGATCATCACCCGGAACGGACAGGAATTTTCGATGCGCATCGTGGACAACGGCTGCGGCGGCCTCGCCGCGCACGGCAATGGCGTATCCGGCATGCGTGAGCGCGTGCGCCAGATTGGCGGACGCCTCGCCATCGACTCGCCGGCGAAGCAGGGAACGGCGCTCGAGATCGGCATTCCCGCACACGGCCGGCATGCGGGAGGTTTCGCATGATCCGCGTGCTGCTCGCCGAGGACCAGGCCATGGTTCGCGGCGCGTTGACCGCGCTGCTCAGCCTGGAATCGGATATCGAAGTGCTCGGTTCCGCCGCCGATGGCGAATCCGCCTGGCGCGAACTCCAGCGGCTCAAGCCCGACGTGCTGGTGACGGATATCGAGATGCCGGGGCTTACCGGCCTGGAGATCGCCCAGCGGGTCCGCCGGCACGAGCTGCCGGTGAAGGTCATCATCGTCACCACCTTCGCCCGGCCCGGCTTCCTGCGCCGTGCGCTGGACGCCGGCGTGGGTGGCTACCTGTTGAAGGACGCGCCCGCCGAGAACCTGGCCGAAGCGCTGCGGACCGTGCATCGCGGCGGCCGCGCCATCGATCCGCAACTGGCGCTCGAGGCATGGTCGGACGCCGATCCGCTCAACGACCGCGAGCGGCAGGTGCTCCGCCTGGCCGGAGAAGGGCAGTCCGCCAGCGAGATCGGTGCCCAGTTGAACCTCTCGCACGGCACGATCCGCAACTATCTGTCGGAGGCGATCGGCAAGCTCGGCGCGGCCAACCGGATCGAGGCCTATCGCCTGGCCCGGCAGAAGGGCTGGCTCTAGGGGCACCGGCGGGCACGCGATGGGCGATAATCTCCCATCCATCGCTCCGCCCCGGTTGTCTCCGTGAAAAAATCCGACTTCGACTTCGATCTTCCGCCCGAACTCATCGCGCAGGCCCCGCTGGTCCGGCGCTCGGGCAGCCGGTTGCTGGTGATCGACGTCGCGGCGCACACGAAGAAGGACCGCAAGTTCGCCGAATTGCCGGAGATGCTCCAACCGGGCGACCTGCTGGTGTTCAACGACACCCGCGTCCTCCCGGCGCGCCTCTACGGACGAAAGGAATCCGGTGGCGCGGTCGAGATCCTCATCGAACGAGTCACCGGTTCGCACGAGGCGAGGGCGCAGCTGGGCGTCAGCAAGAAACCGAAGGAAGGCGGACGCATCGAGCTCGCCGACGGCAGCATGGTGACCGTGCTGGGCCGCGACGGAGAATTCTTCCTGCTGCGCTTCGAAAGCGACGAGCCGCTGGAGCGCCTTCTGTCGCGCCTGGGCGAGATGCCCCTGCCGCCCTACATCGAACGGGGTGCCGACGAGGTGGACATGGAGCGCTACCAGACCGTGTTCGCGCGCGAGCCGGGTGCCGTGGCGGCGCCGACCGCCGGCCTGCATTTCGACGAAGAGTTGCTCGGAAAGCTGCGGGCACGCGGCGTGGAGATGGGCTACGTCACCCTGCACGTGGGCGCGGGCACGTTCCAGCCGATGCGCGCGGAAGACGTTCGCGATCACGTCATGCATCGCGAATGGTTGAACGTGGGTGCGGGGCTCGTCGAGAAGATCCGCGCGACCCGCGCCGCGGGCCACCGCGTCGTGGCCGTGGGCACCACCGTGGTGCGCGCCCTGGAGAGCGCCACGGTCGAAGGCGTGTTGCGTCCGTTCGCCGGCGAGACGCAGATCTTCATCTTCCCCGGCTACAAGATCACCAGCGTCGATGCGTTGATCACCAACTTCCACCTGCCGCAATCGACCCTGCTGATGCTGGTCTCGGCGCTGGCGGGCAAGGAGGTGATCCTGGACGCCTACCGCTACGCGGTGTTGCAGCGCTACCGCTTCTTCTCCTACGGCGACGCCATGCTGATCATGCCGCCGAGGCCTGGCTTGACGCGCTAGGGCTGACCCGGCGCGCCGTGCGACAGGTCGACCGAGATGTCGGCCGCGGCGGCCACGAGCAAGCGCGCGGTGGCCTTCATGTCGATCTTCGCGCCGCGGCGTTCGATGAAGGGCACGGTCAGCGCGCAGACGGCGTGGTTGCCCTCGATGATGGGGGCGGAAAGATCGGTCACGCCATCCACCACTTCGCTGGGTATGGTGGCAAGCCCGGCGCCGCGGACTTCCTTGAGGGTGTTCTCGATACGCGTGCGCTTCAGGCCCGGCTCGTGATCGAGCATGGTGCGGAACCAGCGCTCGCGGGTGTCGTCGGTCTGCCAGGCCAGGAGGACGTAGCCCGACGCGGAATGCGATATCGGGCGGCGGTGTCCCACGCGGACGACGAGACCGGTTTCGCCGGGCGGGTCGACGCGCGCGATCACCACGATCTGTTCCTGCGAGGGCACCACGAGGTGACAGGACTGGTCGATCTCGTCGGCGAGGCGGTGCATCACCGGCATGGCCGTTTCCACGAGGTTCCTCACCGGCGGCTGCTCCATGCCGAGGCGGAACAGGCGTGGCGTGAGCGAATAGGAACCTTCGCCATCGGGCCGGGAGATATAGTCCCTTTCCTCGAGCACCTGGAGCATGCGGAAGATTTCGCCACGGGAACGGCCGACACCGTCGGAGATCTCGGCGATGGAAAGGGGTTGCGTCGCCTTGGCGAGCAACTCCAGGATGTCGAGGCCCTTGTCGAGGGCGGGGGCGCGATACTTCGGCGAATCTGTAGGCATGGCATTCCGTGGCGGTGACGAAGATGGCTGGACGAGTCTAGCCTGCCCATGCTGCGGAGTCGCACACGCGGCGGCCGACGGCTATGTTGCAGCGCAGCTTGTTATGCAGGTGAATTATAAGTTCATATTTGCACACTGGGGCCGGCCACGGTAGAGGAG
Organism: Luteibacter sp. RCC_6_2; assembly: GCF_041360655.1. NCBI lineage: Bacteria > Pseudomonadati > Pseudomonadota > Gammaproteobacteria > Lysobacterales > Rhodanobacteraceae > Luteibacter > Luteibacter sp. RCC_6_2. Next base: position 132,730 of record NZ_JBFUPQ010000010.1, read on the forward strand.
ACACGCATGCAGCTGCACACGCCGTTGGAGGTGCCCGCCATGCGCGAGCCCGCCCGGGTTCCGTGGTTTCCGCTGGCGTTGATCGTCAGCCTGTTCTTTCTCTGGGGCGTGGCGAACAACCTCAACGACGTGCTCGTCGCGCAGTTCAAGAAAGCGTTCACCCTCTCGGATTTCCAGGCGGGGCTCGTCCAGAGCGCTTTCTACCTCGGCTATTTCCTCGTCGCCATACCCGCGGGCGTCTTCATGCGCCGCTATGGCTACAAGGCGGCGGTGGTGTTCGGCCTGCTGCTCTACGGAGCTGGCGCCTTGCTGTTCTGGCCCGCCGCCGCCACGGCGACGTATGCCACCTTCCTCATGGGCCTATTCGTGATCGCGGCAGGGCTGGCTTTCCTGGAAACCTCGGCCAACCCGTACGTCACCTTGCTGGGGCCGCGCGAGTCGGCGGCATCGCGGCTGAACCTGGCGCAGGCGTTCAATCCCCTGGGCTCGATCACCGGCGTATTGATCGGCCAGCATTTCATTTTCACCGGTGTGGAACGTTCGCCCGCGGAACTCGCGGCGATGGACGTGATGGCGCGCACGGCTTACATGAAGAGCGAGGCGGCGGCGGTACAGATGCCGTACCTGGTGATCGGGCTCGGCGTGATCGCGTGGGCCGTCATCATCGCCGTGACACGCTTTCCGCGCACGGCTTCGACCGATGACGGAGGCGAGGTGGTGGAGCGGGGCGTGCTCGGCCGCCTCCTGCGCGATGGCCGGTTCATGTCGGCGGTGGCGGCGCAGTTCTTCTACGTGGGCGCCCAGGTCGCCGTCTTCAGCTACATGATCCGCTATGCGCAGGCGACGATGCCGGGGACGGCGGACAAGGCCGCCGCCAATTTCATCACGGCGGGATTGCTGTGTTTCATGGCCGGCCGTTTCGCCGGAGCGGCGTTGATGAAGTACCTGCGGCCGGCGCGCGTGCTGAGTACTTTCGCGCTGGTCAACATCGCCCTGGCGACGACCGCGGCCTTCGTTCCCGGCAGCGTCGGCATCTATGCGCTGGTGGCTTCGAGCTTCTTCATGTCGATCATGTATCCGACCATCTTCGCCCTCGGCGTCGAAGGGCGCGGCGACACCGAACGCAAGTTCGGTGCCTCGTTGCTGGTGATGTCGATCGTCGGCGGCGCGGTGGTCACCGCGGCGATGGGCGCGACCTCCGACCGCTTCGGCATCGCCCACGCGATGCTGGTGCCGATGCTCTGTTTCGTGGCGATCTTCCTCTTCGCCTGGCGGCGTTCGCGGGGACACACGGAGGCCATCGCATGACCTGGCAATGCCTCGCGCTCGACCTGCGTGACGATCCCGCGGCGATCGCCGAATACGAGCGTTGGCACCGGGCGGAATTCATCTGGCCGGAAGTGGTCCGCTCGATCCGTGACACGGGCATCCGGGACATGCGCATCTTCCGCACCGGAAACCGCTTGATGATGCTGATGCGTGTGGGCGCGGAGTTCGACGCCGGGGCCAAGGCGGCGGCCGACGCGGCGAGCGAGCGGGTGCAGGCGTGGGAGGCGTTGATGTCCACCTTCCAGCAGCCGCTGCCGTGGGCGGAACCGGGGCAGAAGTGGGTGCCGATGCGGCAGATCTTCGATCTGGCCGATTGCGGCTGATCACCCGCGCCAGAGGATATCCGGTGACACCTTCGCCGCGTCGAGCGTTCCCGTCAGCGCCATCGTCACGCTCAACTCCCTGCGAATCAGTTCGATCGCCTGGGTGACGCCGGCTTCGCCGCCCGCGCCGAGCCCATAGAGGAAGGCCTTGCCGATCAACCCTGCGCGCGCACCCAGTGCGAGCGCCTTGAGCAGGTCCTGCCCACTCGTGATGCCACTGTCGAGCAAGACCTCGGTGCCGCCGGCGACCGCGTCCACGATGGATGGCAGGACGTCGATGCTGGCCGGTGCGCCGTCCAGCTGGCGCCCGCCGTGGTTGGATACGACGATGGCGTCCACGCCATGGGCGACGGCCTGGCGGGCGTCCTCGGCGTCGAGGATGCCCTTGAGGATGAGCTTGCCGGGCCAGAGATCGCGAATCCACGCCAGGTCGTTCCAGTTCAGCGTCGGATCGAACTGGCTGGCGATCCATTGCGCCAGCGTGGTCAGGCTGTCCGCGCCCTGGATATGCCCATCGAGGTTGCCGAACGACCGGCTCGGCGCACGCAGCACGTTCCACGCCCAGCGCGGCTTGCTCGCGATGTCGAACAGGTTGCGCAGGGTGATCTTCGGCGGCACGGACAAGCCGTTCTTGATCTCGCGGTGGCGCTGGCCCTGCACAGTCAGGTCGACGGTGAGCATCAACGCCGAACATTCCGCGGTACGCGCACGGCGGATGAGCTCGCGGGTGAAGCCGCGGTCGCGCATCACGTAGACCTGGAACCAGAACGGCGTGTCCGTGGCGGCACGCACCTGTTCGATGGAACAGATCGACATCGTGCTGAGGCAGAACGGTATGCCGGCTTTCGCGGCGGCACGTGCGCCATGGATCTCGCCGCTGCCGTGTTGCAACCCGGTGAGACCGGTAGGCGCGATGGCCAGCGGCATGCTCAGCGCCTGGCCCATCACCGTGGTGGCGAGCGAGCGGTTGTCCACATCGCGCATCACGCGCTGGCGGAAGCGCAGGCGCTCGAACGCGCTGCGATTCTCGCGAAGCGTCGATTCGTCGTAGGCGCCGCGATCCGCGTACTCGAAGAACGCCCGGGGCACGCGGTGCCGGGCGAGGTCACGCAAGTCGGCGATGTTGGTGACCGGCTTCATGCGTTCAGCCGTCCACCGTCAGCGACAGTTCGCGCCAGACGAGTCCGTCAGGAAACAGGTGATCGGTGACCGAATCCGGATGCATCTGGGCGGAAAAGCCCGGTGCGGTCGGCGCCATGTAGCGGCCGCGCTCGATCCGCACGGGGTCGACGAAGTGCTCGTGCAGGTGGTCCACGTACTCGATGGCGCGGTCTTCCTTCTTGCCCGTGATCGCCACGAAGTCGGCCATGGCCAGGTGCTGCACGAGTTCGCACAGGCCCACGCCACCGGCGTGCGGAAACACGCGCACACCGAAATGCGCCGCCAACAGCAGGATGGCGAGGTTCTCGTTCACGCCGCCGACGCGGGCGGCGTCGATCTGGATGAGATCGACCGCGCCCGCTTGCAGGAACTGCTTGAACATCACGCGGTTCTGCCCGTGTTCGCCGGTGGAGATGGGCGTGGGTGCGACGGCGCGACGGATGGCGGCATGACCGAGCACGTCGTCGGGGCTGGTCGGTTCCTCCACCCAAGCGAGGCCCACGTTCTCCAGGGGTTTCAGCCATTCGATGGCGGTGTCCACGTCCCAGCGCTGGTTGGCGTCGACGGCGATGGCGATGTCCGGGCCCACGGCGGCACGTGCCAGCCGGCAGCGGCGTATATCGTCCTCCACGCGAAGACCGACCTTGAGCTTGATGGTGCGGAAGCCATCCTGCACGGCCTGTCGCGCGAGCCGCAGCATCTTTTCGTCGGAATAGCCGAGCCAGCCGGGGGAGGTGGTATAGGCGGGATAGCCTTCGGTTTCCAGTTGCGCGATGCGCGCCTGCTTGTGCGGCTCGGCCTCGCGCAGGATCGCCAGCGCCTGTGCGGGCGTCAGGGCATCGGTCAGGTAACGGAAGTCGATCTGCGCGACGAGTTGTTCGGGTGTCATGTCGGCGATGAAACGCCACAGCGGCTTGCCTGCGCGGCGGGAGGCGAGGTCCCAGGCGGCATTGACGACCGCGCCGATGGCCATGTGCATCACGCCCTTCTCGGGCCCGAGCCAGCGCAGCTGCGAGTCGCCATTGAGTTCGCGCGCGAAGTCGCCGAGGCGGTCGACGATGTCCGCGATGGGACGGCCGACCACCATGTGTTCCAGCGCGGCGAGGGCCGCGGTCTGCACGTCGTTGCCGCGTCCGATCGTGAACACGAGCCCGTAGCCCGAGAGACCGTCCGGGCTATCGGTGCGGAGGACCACATAAGCCGCGGAGTAATCCGGGTCCGGATTCATCGCGTCCGAGCCATCGTGGTCGAGCGAGGTCGGGAAGCGGACATCGAACGTGTCCAGCGCCGTAATTTTCACCATGCGATCCGGCCTCCTTAGCCGGCGACGTATCGATCCGTAACGATGGAATTCAGGACGGGCGGCCTGGATGCGCCACGACGTCCTGGCGCTGGCGGCCGAGCCCTTCGATGCCCAGCTCGATGACGTCGCCGGGCTTCAGGTAGGTGGGCGGCTTCAGGCCGAGTCCGACGCCGGCCGGCGTGCCCGTGCTGATGACGTCGCCCGGCATCAGCGTCATGTAGCGGCTGATGTAGCTCACCAGTTGCGCCACGCCGAACACCATCGTTCGCGTATTGCCGTTCTGGTAGCGGTGGCCGTTGACCTCGAGCCAGAGCGACAGGTCCTGTGGATCGGCCACCTCGTCGCGCGTGACCAGCCAGGGGCCGATGGGGCCGAAGGTGTCGCAACTCTTGCCCTTCACCCATTGGCCGCCGTGCTCGAGCTGGAACTCGCGTTCCGACAGGTCGTTGATGACGGCGTAGCCGGCGACGTGCGCCATCGCTTCATCGACCCGCACGTCCCGGGTGACCTCGCCGATGATGACACCCAACTCCACTTCCCAGTCGGTCTTCACCGAACCGCGCGGAATCACCACGGTGTCGTTGGGCCCGCCGATGGCGGAGGTCGCCTTCATGAAGAGCACCGGCTGTTCGGGTACCGGCGCGTTGGTTTCGGCGGCGTGGTCGGCATAGTTCATGCCCACGCAGATCATCTTGCCGATACCGCCGACCGGCGTGCCCAGGCGTGGTTCGCCTTGCACGATGGGGAGCGTCGCGGGGTCGATGGCGGCGAGGCGGCGCAAGCCCGCGTTGCCGAGTACGCCGCCGGCGATGTCGGCGACCACGCCGGAGAGATCGCGCAATTGGCCGCTATCGTCGACGAGGCCGGGTGTTTCCTTGCCGGGGGCGCCGAAACGGACGAGTTTCATCGGAGTGCGTTCCTCAGTTCGACCAGCCACCGTCCACGACGTGGACGGTGCCGGTGGTGAATGACGATTCGTCGGAGGCCAGGTAGACGGCCAGCGCGGCGATTTCGCGCGGCTCGCCCAGCCGGCCCATCGGCTGGCGATCGGTGAAGCCCCGCCATGCGGCTTCTTCGTCGCCGCCGAGCGCACGGACACGCGCCGCCAGGGAAGGCGTCTTCACGGTGCCGGGACAGATGGCGTTGCAGCGCACGCCGCGTGCCACGTAGTCGGCGGCGATGGACCGGGTGAGGCCGATGACGGCGGCCTTGGTCGTGCCATACGCGAAGCGGTTCGGTACGCCCTTGATGCTGGACGCGACCGAGGACATGTTCACGATGCTGCCGATGCCGCGTTCGAGCATGCCGGGCAGTACGGCGCGGCAGGTGTGGAACATGCTGTCGACGTTGATCGCGAACGAACGTCGCCATGCGTCGTCGTCGGTGTCGAGCAGGGTGCCCGCATGCACGTAGCCCGCGCAGTTGAACAGGATGTCGATCGATCTCGCATCGGCGACGACGCCGGCGATCGCCGCCGCGTCGGTCACGTCGAGGCGTCGCGTCGTCACGTTCGGGTGTTCGGTGGCGAGGCTGGCCAGTTGCGTCTCGTCGATATCGGTCGCCAGCACCGTCGCGCCTTCGGCGGCGAAGGCCAGGGCGGTGGCGCGGCCGATGCCCGCGCCGGCCGCGGTGACCAGTGCGCGCTTCCCCTCGAGGCGGCCGCTCGTGGATGGAGAGGGTATCGTCATGCGGGTTTCCTCGATGCGTCGTAGGCCGAGTAGAGGGTTAGTGCGTTGCCGCCGAATACCGCGTCCACCGCCGTTGGCGCATGGCGGTGAACGAGTTCGCTGGCGCACGTCTTCCACGCGCCATAGGTGGCGTGCGTCGTGAGCACGGGCCAATCGCTGCCCCATACGAGACGGCCGGCGCCGAATGTCTCGAACAGATGGGCGACGTAGGGTTCCAGCGCGCGCGGATCGGCCGATGGGCCGGTGAGCGTGAGCAGGCCGGAGAACTTGCAATACACATCGGGCATCTGCGCGAGACGTGCGATGGCGCCGGACCATTCGGCAAACCCGTCCGCGGCGATGCCGGGCTTGGCGGCGTGGTCGATCACGGTACGCAGGCCGGGATGTTTTCCCAGCCGCTCGTAGAGCGCGCGCAGGTGCCGGGCGTCGACGAGCGCATCGAAGACGAGACCGCGTTCGGTGATGAGGTCGAACGCGGCGTCGAGCGACGATGACGCCAGCCAGTTCGTATCGGGGATGTCCTGCACCATGGGCCGGACGCCACGGAGCAGGCCGCCGCCATCGGCGATCAACCGGTCGAGACGGGCTTCGACATCGGGACTTTCCAGGTCGACCCATCCCACCACGCCGATGACACCGGGCATCTCGCGGGCAAGCTCGAAGAGGAAGCGCGTCTCGGCTTCGTCCGGCGCGGCCTGGACGAGGATGCAGGCGTCCGCGTTCGCGGGCAGGTCGCCCGGCAGGAAGGCGCGGCGCAGCGCCGCCGGCGCATCGGCCAGCCATGCGTAATCGAGCCGCGAGGGGTCCCAGTAGTGGCGATGGGCGTCGACGATCACGGCGTGGGCACTCCCGCGGCAAGCAACCCTTCGTCGCGCAGCGTCTTCCATGTGGCCGGGGGAATCTCGGCACGCTGGCGGAGCAGGGCGGCATCGACTTCCGCGACGGAACGCAGGCCGCAGACGACGCTGACGACCGCCGGGTGGGCGAGGGGGAATTGCAGCGCGGCCGCACCGACATCGGTCCCGGTGCGCGCGCACGCATCGTAGAACCGTTGCGCGCGCGCGAGCACGCCGGGCGTGGCCGGCGCGTAATCGTAGGTCGCGCCGGGGCCATCGGTGCCTCCGAGCAGTCCGGAGTTGTACGGACCGGCGACCAACACGGATACGCCCTCGGCCTGGGCCCGCGCCATCACCGCCTTGCTGTCCGCCTGTTCGAACAGCGTGTAGCGTCCGGCGAGCATGATCGCGTCGAGGGGAAAGCGGGGCATCACGTCCAGGCATACCGCTTCTTCGTTCACCCCGATGCCGATGGCGCCGACAAGGCCTTCCTCGCGCATGCGTGCCATTTCAGGCAGCGCTTCATCCAACGCCTGGGCCAGTACGAGGGGATGACGCTCGCCGTGGGTGAGCGCGCCGATATCGTGCAGGAAGAGGATATCGATGCGATCGGTGCGCAGGCGGCGCAGGCTCGCTTCGAGGGCCCGGCGTACACCGTCGCGGCTGTAGTCGAAGCGTGCGGCGAGGCCGTCCACGGCGAAGCCGTCGGCTTCGCCACGCCGGCCCGCGGCGTTTTCGATCACGCGGCCTACCTTCGTGGAAAGCGTGTAGCTGTCTCGCGGGACGCCGGCGAGTGCGTCGCCGATCCGCGTTTCGCTGAGCCCGTAGCCGTAATAGGGCGCGGTATCGAAGTGACGGATGCCACCGGTCCAGGCGTGGAGGATCGTCCGGCGCGCGGCCGCCTCGTCCACCTCGGCGTAAAGATTGCCTACCGGAGCTCCGCCGAATGCCAGCCGCGACAACGGCCTTGGCCTGCGTCCTGGTGGCGGGGTGGGAGTCTGGCTCGCGTGCTGCGATGGCATGAATGCTCCTTGGCGCGTACTGCGCAGGTATAAATACTACGTTTATATGTGAACTTGTCTAGAGCCCTGAACCCTTTCAAGAAAATGGTGCAGTGCAACTTGAATAGGTTGAAACATATCTGAATACTGAGTTCGCCAGTGAACGGATCGCAGGAACTTCTGCATCCGCAAAATGACAACGTTGTCGGCGTGGGGCCGGCCCGTTTCATCGCTGGATGCGAGGGGTAACGCCCGCGCCGTCGCCAACGGCGCGGTTCCACAAGACAAGCATGCGCTGCCCGGGCAGGGCGGAAGGCGTGTATCCGGAATACAGCGTTCGGGGAGATCATCCATGACCATCAGCAAGACCCTGTTGTGCGCGAGCATCCTCTGTGGACTCGCCACGGCCGTACACGCGCAGGACGCCACACCCGCCCCGGCGGATCCTCCGAAGACGGCGCAACAGAAGGCGGCCGATAAGCGCGTGGAGGAATTGCAGGCGGTGACCGTCACCGGTTATCGCGGCAGCCTGGAGAAGGCGATCGACGTCAAGCGCAACGCCAACGCGGTCGTGGATGCGATCAGCGCGACCGACATCGGCAAGTTCCCGGACACGAACGCCGCCGAATCGCTCTCGCACCTGCCCGGCATCACGGTGGACCGCCAGTTCGGCGAAGGCGAGAAGATCAGCGTCAACGGCACCGACGCGGCGCTGAACCGCGTGCTCCTGAACGGCCAGACCATCGCCTCGGGCGATTGGGGCGGCAACCCGACGGATACCAGCGGCCGCACGTTCAACTATTCGCTGCTCTCGCCCGAGATCATCGGCCTGATGGAGGTCTACAAGTCGCCCGAGGCCCGCATCGACGAGGGCAGCATCGGCGGCACGGTCATCATCCATACGCGCAAGCCGCTCGACCTGCCGGCGAACACGCTGCGCGGCTCGCTCGGCTACAACTACAACGACCGCTCCGCGGAGGGTAATCCGCGCGCTTCCGCGTTGTGGAGCTGGAAGAACGCCGACAGCACGTTCGGCATCCTCACCAGCGTGACCCACGACAAGGAGAACCTGTCCCGCGCGGGCATCGAGTTTTTCGGCTATACCACCGGCGCGAACATCACCGGCAACCCGAACGTCACGGGCGACCAGAACTACGCCAACGCGAAGATCCCCGTGGGCATCAACAGCGCGTACTTCCAGCAGACGCGCGAACGCAACGGCTTGCAGTCCACCTTGCAGTGGCGCCCGGACGACCACAACGAGTTCAACCTGACCGGCCTGTACGTCAAGGGCAAGTACGACAACTTCAGCGAGTCGCGTTACGTCTGCCCCGGCTGCGGCGACCTCAACAAGCTGACCGACATCAACGTCGCCAACGGCTACATCACCTCCGGCACGGTGTCCTCCACCACGGGGAACGGGCAACCGTACGCCGAACTGGACGCGAACTACCGCAAGACCGAGGTCTCGACCAAGAGCATCAACCTGCGCCATGACTTCAACGGCGACGCCTGGGTGTTCACCAGCCAGGTTGGCTATACCAGCGCCAGCGGCGGCAAGGACCCCGAGTACCTCATGAAGTACCTGCTCCAGAACGGCGGGTACAACTTCGGATACGACGGGCGCAACACCAGCGTGGGTTACCAGAACGGTTCGGCCGCGAACTGGGGGCTGGTCGGTTCGCCGGCGGGTTCGCCCCCGGGCGACACTTCGCTGCCGGGCCAGAACCAGGCCGGCGGCATCTACTACGAGACGACGACGGATCGCGAGCGCTATGCGCAGTTCGATGCCTCGCGCGACCTCGAGTGGGGCCCGATCAACCAGATCCAGATGGGCGTGAAGTACACCAACCACTTCAATGGCACGCAATCGCGCGGCAACCGCATCAACACCACCGATCCCATCTCGCTGACGGACTTCGCTCCGGGTTCGACCCCCAGCGGCCTGTTCGACGGCCTGCATGCCAGCGGGGACCTCACCGATTGGCCGACCGCAAGCCAGAGCAGTGTCGTCGACTACCTGAAGTCGCAGCCGCAGGGACCGTTCAACCCGAACTACCCGGCGATGTTCGGCGTGTCCGAAATCACCAAGGACGCGTACGTGCAGATGAACTACCAGTCCGGTAGCTGGCGCGGCAACGTGGGCGTGCGCTATGTCGACACGAAGGACACGTCGAACTACTACGTCAACAGCGACGGCGGCACCTATAACCGCGTTTCCAACAGCACGCATTATTACAAGCCCTTGCCGTCGGTGAACGTGGCCTATGACCTCGACGAGGACAAGGTCCTGCGCCTGTCCGTCGCCAAGGTGATCGCACGTCCCCGTTACGGCGACCTGGCCGGCGCCACCTCGCTCAACGGCGCAGCCACGGGCAACTTCACGGCCAGCGCGGGCAACCCCGACCTCAAGCCCTACCAGTCGACCAACTTCGACCTGTCGGCGGAGTGGTATTTCGCGCCGGCCAGCTTGTTGTCGGTCGAGGGTTTCGTGCGCAAGATCGACAGCTACATCGTCACCACGACATCCGAGCGCTCGCTCACCGATCCGACCACCGGCCAGACCAACGTGTATTCGGTGACCTCGCCGATCAACGCATCCAACGCGAAGGTGTCCGGCCTCTCCCTGATCTACCAGCAGGACCTCGGCCACGGCTTCGGCATCCAGACCAACTACACGTACAGCAAGGCCACCACGCAGACCCAGACGAACGGCGATAAGCTGAACCTGCCGTACCTGTCGAAGAACACGATCAACATCATCCCGTACTACGAGCACGGTCCGTGGTCGGCACGCATCAATTACAGCCGCCGCTCGCCGTACTTCACCCAGGTGGGACGGCTCAACTCCAACGTGTTCGCCGACGCGTACAAGGAACTCGACCTGAGCGCGTCGTACCAGATCAACGAGTGGGCCGGCATCACGCTCAGCGCGACGAACCTGCTGGATTCGACGTACTACCAGTACGCCGACATCAAGTACGCTCCGATCGGCGAGTACAAGAGTGGACGTACCTACTCGATGACCCTGAACTTCAAGCTTTAGCGCGCACCGGCGGTGGCTGCCTCCCTGCGGCGCCGCCGGTTCTTTTTTGCCGGAAGGAGTCCCTGCATGCGACGACGATTGGTGTTCCTTGTGGCGGGCCTTCTGGCCGGCGCTGTCCACGCCGACGGGGCGACCGCGCCCACGGCAGCCAAAATGTCGCCGCAAGCCCAGGACCTGGCCTGGCAGAAGGCCTCGGCGAAGTTCGCTCCCGAGCGCCGGGCCATCCTGGATCGGGTCGCGAAGGGTTCCGGCCAGGGGCCGTTCCGTCCCGACTGGACGTCGTTACAGGCTTATCGATCGCCCGCGTGGTACGACGACGCCAAGTTCGGCATCTTCATCCACTGGGGTGTCTATTCGGTGCCGGCGTTCGGCAGCGAATGGTATTCCCGCAACATGTACCAGCAGGGCACGAAGGAATTCGCCCATCACGTGGCCACCTATGGGCCACAGTCCCGCTTCGGCTACAAGGATTTCGTGCCGATGTTCAAGGCGGAACATTTCGACCCGGATGCATGGGCCGCGTTGTTCCGTGAAGCCGGTGCGCGCTACGTCGTGCCGGTGGCCGAGCACCATGACGGCTTCGCCATGTACGACTCGAAGCTGTCCGACTGGACGGCGGTGAAGAAGGGTCCGAAGCGCGACGTCATCGGCTTGCTGGCGAAGGCCGTGCGCGGGCAGGGCATGCGCTTCGGTGTCTCGTCACACCGCGCCGAACACGACTGGTTCTTCGACGGCGGCCGCCACTTCGATTCGGACGTGAACGACCCGGCGAATGCGGAGTTGTACGGTCCGGCCGTGGACCACCTCAGCAAGAAGGACGAGAACCTCGCCGACGACTGGACCTACGTCTCGCAGGCCTGGCTCGATGACTGGCTCGCGCGCACGGCCGAACTGATCGACGACTACCACCCGGATCTCATCTATTTCGACTGGTGGATCGGGCACCCGACCTTCCGAAATACCCTGCCGACGATGCTTTCGTATTACTACAACGACGGCGCGAAACGCGACGGCGTCGTGGTGAACTACAAGCTCGGCGACTTCCCCGAGGGTGCGGGCACGCTGGATATCGAGCGCGGCCAGCTCACCGGCATCCACGCCACGCACTGGCAGACCGATACCTCGATAAGCAACGACTCCTGGGGCTATATCGAGCACGACACCTATAAGTCGCCGGCCTTCATCATCCACCTGCTCGCCGACGTGGTAAGCAAGAACGGCAACCTGATGCTCAACATCGGCCCGCGTGCGGATGGAACCATTCCGCAGGGCGCGCAGGACACCTTGCGCAGCGTCGGCCGCTGGTTGAAAGCCAACGGCGAGGCGATCTACGGCAGCAAGCCGTGGCGCGTGTTCGGCGAGGGCCCCACCGAGGTGGTGGGCGGTACGTTCCAGGACACCAAGACCAAGCCATACACGGCCGAGGATTTCCGCTTCACCACGGGTAACGGCAAGCTCTACGCCATCGAACTGGGCTGGCCCGCCAAGGGCACGGCCACGGTGCGTTCGATCCAGCCCGGCGATACCGTGACGCGCGTGGAACTGCTCGCCGACGGCAGCGACGTCCCGTTCACCCAGGATGCCGGCGGCCTGCACCTTCGTCTTCCCTCCCATCCCGTCGGCAGCGATGCGTACGTGTATCGCATCACGCTGGCGAATCCGCCCAAGGCCACCCCATGAAACGACCGCTCATCGCGCTGCTCGCCTGCCTCCTGTGGATGCCGCTCGCCGCATTCGCCAAGGCGCCGGTGGCGCTCTTCTACATGATGGAATCGCAGAAATCGATCGCTTCGTTCGAGGCCCACGTCGACAAGATCGACGTGCTGGTACCGACGTGGTACGGCGTCGACGAGAACGGCCTGGTTTCGGGCGCACCCGATGCCTACGTGCTGAAGATCGCCAAGGCGCACAAGTTGCCGGTGATGCCGATCATTTCGGCCGGCGGCGACCGTGCGAAGTTCCACGCGCTTCTGACCAGCGAGACCGCGAAGAAGGCGATGATCGGCAGCATGATCGAGCAGGCGAGGCTGCACGGCTTCAGCGGCTTCCAGTTCGACTTCGAGAACATCGCCTGGACGGACCGCGATGCGCTCACCCTGCTGACGAAGCAGACCTACGAGGCGCTGCACAAGCATGGGCTCCAGTTGAGCATGGCGGTCGTACCGAACGCACCGGGTTATGCCGGCCGCGGCGCCTTTGGCAAGTGGATGTGGGAATACTGGCGCGGCGCGTATGACTTGAAGGAGCTGGCCAAGGTGCTCGACCTGGTCTGCCTGATGACCTACGACCAGCACACGCGCTGGACCACGCCCGGCCCGGTCGCGGGCATGCCGTGGGTGATGGAGCACCTGGAGTACGCGATGAAGGTGGTGCCGAAGGAGAAGCTGTCGCTGGGCATCGGCCTCTATGGTTACCACTGGTTCGCCGGGAATCCGGTGGGCGCGGACGGCAAGGAGAATTCGAATATCTCGGCGGAGTACATCGATGCCGATGCGTCGTTCCCGCTGGCCAAGCAGTTCGGTGCGACGATGCAGTGGGACCCGGTGGAACACGAGTCGTGGTTCTACTTCTACCGCGACCAGATGCGTGAGTGGGTGTTCCTGCCGGATGCGCGCGCCTTCCGCGACCGGTATGAGGTGGCGAAGCAGTATGGGCTGCAGGGATTCTGCGCCTGGGTGCTCGGGGCGGAAGACCCGAAGATCTGGGACGAGCTGCCTGATGCGGTGCGGTGAGGGAAGGGCGCGCCGGTATCGGCGCGCCATCGCCGGCATAGCCGGCTCCCACACAAAGCGAAAGCTGCGATAGCGGAATGTGGGAGCCGCTTCAGCGGCGATATCGGCCCCTCTCCGTTCGACGAAGGGCGCTCTTCAGCGCCCCACCTCGAACAGCTTGAACTCCCGAATCCGCACCGTCCCCACCGCGGAGAGGATGTTCAACCGCACCCGCCGGGCCGTCACCGGTGCGAAGGCATCGATCTTCATGTGACCGATGGCCTGCGCCTGCGCCACCGTCTTCCATCCCTTGCCATCCCACACCTGCACGGCATAGCCGTGGACGTTCTGCCCGCCGTCCAGCCACTCCATGCTCATGGCATGGTCGAAGGTCACCTCGCGGCCGAGGTCGACCTCGAGGATGGCATTCGCCGAGCCGGCCGGCGCCGACCAGAACGTGGCCGGATCGTTGTCCAGTGCCGCGGCGACGTTGTCGTCGACGGTGCCATGCTTCACCGCCAGGTTGGCCTCGTCGCCATAACGCGCCTTCAGCGCCTTGCCGAACTCCGCCAGTCGCCGCACATCGGCATCCGGTAGCAGGCCGTGCGTATCGGGCGCGACGCCCAGCATGAACTGGCCACCCTTGCCGACGCTGTTCTCCCAGTTGTCCATGAGTTCGTCGACCGTCTTCAACGACGTGGCGAAATCCGGTTTCGAACTGAAGAACCAATGGTTCTTGTGCAGTGGCGTGTCCACTTCGAGCGGACGCCAGCGCAGCTGGCCGTGCCGGTCGATGACGTTCCAGTTCTCACCCTGCACCACGCCCTGTTCGTTACCGACCCAGCGGATGTCGCCATAGTCGAACAAGGCCATATCCGCGAAGACCATGGTGTTCGGCTGGTAAGTGCGCAGGGTCTCCACGTACTTCGCGAAGTCGTAGACGTGGCCCGCGCTGCCGGCGCCGTCGAGCCACCATTCCGTCAGAGGACCGTAATGCTGGACCAGTTCCTCCATCTGCGAGAGGTAGTACTTGTCGTAGGCCGCCGAATCCTTGTAGCGCGGATCGTGACGGTCCCACGGCGACAGATAGACACCGAAGCCGAGACCGTTCTTCCTCGCCGCATCCGAGGCCATGCGCACGAGGTCACCCTTGCCGCCTTTCCAGGGGCTGGCCTTCACCGAATAGTCGGTCTGTTCCGTGGGCCACAGCGCGAAGCCGTCATGGTGCTTGGCGACCAGCACCATGTAGCGCACTCCCGCCGCTTTCACCGCGCGTGCCCACTGGTCCGGGTCGACCTTGTCGGGACGGAACACGGAGGCGGGCGCCGTGCCATCGCCCCATTCCCGATCGAGGAAGGTATTGGTACCGAAATGGACGATCACGCCGAATTCCAGGTCTTGCCATGCGACCTGTTGCGGCGAGGGCTTCACGTCGGTGAATGATTCGGCGCGCGGCACGCCAGGCAGGGATGCCATGAGGGCGACCGCGAGGCAGGATGCCAGGCGGCGGAGGGAGGGGTGCTTCGTCATCGAACGGATCTCCTTGACGGCGGCGCGAACGGGAAAGGATTCAAGGCGTCTTCGGCGGCTCGGACCACAGGCGCCGGTCGACGCCACGCATGACGGGGTGGTCGCGCGTCTCGAAATCGAACACCACCACGGTGTTCACGCCATGGTGGAACCATGGCGCCGGGGCATATAGATCGTGTTGCGGCCCGATGGACCAGATCCGGCCGAGGTTGGCGTCGTTGAGCCAGGCGAAGCCTTTGCCGAAGGCGCGGACATCCAGGAAGGTATCCGCCGGCGTGTCGATCGTGATCGATCCGCGATGGAACGCAGGGCCCTCGACCTTGGCGCTGGTCCACCCGCGCAACGTGCCGGGCGATGTCATCGGCAGCGGGAACACCTGCCAACCATGCAGGATCGTGTCGCCGAGCATCACGGGGTCGACGAGGCCGGCCCGGCCGTCTTCCAGATGGGGGCCATAGTTCACGCGTCCTGAGTTCTCGACCAGGATGTCGAGCGTGTGCTCGCCGGCGGCGACGTCGATATCGACGGCCACCTGCTTCAGCCTGCGCTCTACCGTGCCGCGCGGCTGTCGATCGAGATAGACGGCCGCATAGTCGCGGACGTCGCCGAGGTAGAGCGAGCCGTGGAAGGGGCCGCGTACCGTGGTCCGGTAAAGCGTGTAGCCATAGGCCTGACCGTAGGCCTCCATGGGCTTGGGAAGGTCGGAGGCTTGCGGGGCGGGCAGGTTGTCCCACAGCGATGCGGATTCGCCCAGGGTGAAGGCGGGAAGAGCGCGCACGGGAGGCGACGTAGGCAAGGGAGGCGGCGTCGTTCCCGTGGCCTTGGCGATGATGTCGCGGAATCGCGTGAACTTCGGCGTCGGTCGCCCCGCTTCGTCGAGCGCGGCATCGTAGTCGTAGCTCGTGGTCTGCGGTGCGTAGTGATCCGCGGGACCGCCCTGGAAGTTCGCGCCATTCATGAAACCGAAACTGGTGCCACCATGCACGAGGTACACGTTCACCGAATACCCTTGCTTCAGCATCCAGGCCAGTTCGTCGCCCTGCTGCTTCGCATCCGTGGCCGCGTGCTTGCCGCCCCACTGGTCGAACCAGCCAGCCCAGTATTCGCCCGCCATGCGCGGCGAGCCGGGACGGAACCGTTCGAGCATTTCGAAACTCTTCTTCGCCTCGCCGGGCGAGAAGTCGATCACCGCGGTCACGCCGGGCAACGTGCCGTTGGCGAGCAGATCCGGACCGTCGTAGGTCAGCAGGAGGTCGTCGGCGAGCCCCGCACGCCCAAGCATGGCGCGGATATCGTCGAGATAGACCTTGTCGTCGTTGTACGAGCCGTACTCGTTCTCCAGTTCGGTGGCGACGATGGGTCCGCCGTGGCTCGCCATCAGCGGCGCCAGTTCCTTGCCGAGACGTTGCAGATATCGGTCGGAGGCGGCCAGGAAGCGCGGATCGCGCGAGCGCACGCGCAGGCTGGGATCGGCGAACAGCCATGCGGGATAGCCGCCCGCGTCCCATTCGCCGCAGATGTATGGGCCCGGCCGCAGGATCACGTTCAGGCCTTCCGCCTGGGCCGCCTTCACGAAGGCGGCGACGTCGTTGCCGCCACTGAAATCGAAGCGGCCGGGCGAGGGTTCCAACAGGTTCCAGAACACGTACGTGGTGATCGTGTTGAGTCCCATCGCGCGCGCCTTGCGCAGGCGATCGGTCCAGTACTCCCTCGGTATCCTCTGGAAATGCATGTCGCCCGAGATGATCTGGTATGGCTTGCCCTCGCGCATGAAATGCGCGCCGGACACGCTGACCGGGGGATTGGCGAAGGCGGAGGGCGCCGTGCCGACGAGTGCCGCGAAGGCGACGGCAAGCCGCGCAAGGATAGGGTGTTTCATCCGATGTCCTGTCATCGCGGCAGTGCCTGCCGCCCGCGTATCGTGAAACCGGCACGCTCGCCGGTGGCATCGCCCGGCTGCCCGCCACCGAGGAAGACGCCGTACTCGCCTGGCAGGACCGCGCGCTGGCCGGTGGCGTCCACCGAACTCAGGCGGCGCGGATCGAGCTGGAAGCTCACCCGGCGGCTTTCGCCGGGCGCGAGGTGCACGCGCTGGAAACCGACGAGGGACCGTTTCGGTGCGAACGCATCGCCTGGCGGATAGCCGAGGTAAGCCTGCACGACTTCATCACCCGCGCGCTGCCCGTTGTTGCGCACCTCGACGCTCACCGTGACGTTCTGTCCCGCGTCGATGTTGTCGGTGGACACGTTGGCCTTCGCGTACGAGAAGCGCGTGTAGCTGAGCCCGTGGCCGAAGGGATACAGCGGCGTTCCTTCGAAGTAGCGATACGTTCGGCCCTTCATCTGGTAACTGGTGAACGGCGGCAGGTCACGCACCGAGCGGTAGAACGTCACGGGCAAGCGGCCGCCGGGGTTGTAGTCGCCGGCCAGCACCTGCGCGATGGCCGTACCGCCGCTTTCGCCGGGGTACCAGGCGGCGACGATCGCCGACGCATGTTCCTCGGCCCAGTCGAGTGCGACCGCGCTTCCGGACATGAGCACGACGACCAGCGGTTTGCCATTCGCTGCGGCACGCTCCAGCAAGGCCTGTTGCGTGGCGGGGAGGCCGATGTCCGTGCGGTCGCCACCGTCGAAGCCGGGCACGTCCACATGCAGTTCCTCGCCCTCCACGTCGGGCGACAAGCCGACGAAGGCCACCGTGACATCGGCCGCCGCGACCGCGCGTTCGGCCTCGGCGAGTTGTGCGGCGGCAGGGGCCAGCCATTGCAGCCGCACGCCCTGGTCTTCGCCGCCATGGACGAGTTCGAGGCGCAGGTCATGCGGGCGGGTGTCGTCGAAGTGCAGGATCGCCTGCGTGTGCTTGTCGTCCCCTTTATCGTCGATCACCGGCTTGCCGTCGACGAAGAGCCGCACGGCGTCATGGCCCGCGCAATCGAAGCAGCGCTCGACATGGACGGCCAGTGTGTAGTCACCGGGGCCCGGTGGCACGATTGCGCCGGTCCAGCGCACGGCGTAGCGGCCCTTGGGCAGGCCGGCGGGTGTGACGTGGTCCCAGTCGAAATCGACGCTGCGATCCACGCGCGTCGTACGTGGCGCGCCATCGAAGGTCATGTTGTCGAAGTAGTGACCGGTGAGGCCAACCGCGGCGTCGGCGGCGGTGCTCGTCCGCAACGCCGTCTCCGGTACGGGCACGGGCACACCGGCGGCGACAGGTGCGCCTTGCGCGTAGCTCACGTGGTCGGCGCCGAATCGTGCGCGGAGGCCTTGCAGTGGCGTGACCGGCGTGCGCGGCGTGCCGTGGTAATTGGCTTCCAGTGTCTCCACCGTATCGGCGTTCGGGCCGATCACGGCGATGCGCGGCGTGCCTCGCAAGGGCAGCGTGCCGCCGTCGTTCTTCAGCAGCACCATCGATTCCAGCGCGGCACGGAGGGCCAGCGCCGCGTTCGCCTTTACATCGACGGTGGTGGGTTTCGCGGTCGAGGGACCGAGTTCGCCGAGCCGGTAACGGGCCGCGAACAGGCGAACGAGCGAGGCGTCGAGCACGGACTCGTCGACGTCGCCGCGTTTGACGGCCGCGGTCAGTTCCGCATAGGCATAACCACAGTCGAGGTCGGTGCCCGCGCGGATCGCCGCGGCCGACGAGGCGGCATTGTCCGCCTTGTAGTAATGGAACTTCGTCATGTCGTCGACGGCGTCGCAATCGGACACCACATAACCGGTGAAGCCCCAGGCCTTGCGCAAGGTATCGCCCAGCAAGCCGGCATCGGCGCATACCGGCGTGCCGTGCAGCGCGTTGTACGCGCACATGACCGAACCCGCCTGGCCTTCGGTCACCGCCGCGCGGAACGCGGGCAGGAAGGTGGCTTCGAGATCGTGCGGGGAAACGTCGATATCGAAGCCGTGGCGTCCCGCCTCGGGGCCGCTATGTACGGCGAGGTGCTTGGGCGTGGCGATGGCGCGCGGATGCGCCGGGTCCGGCCCCTGGACGCCTCGCACGAATGCCACGGCGAGCTTTCCGGTGAGATAGGGGTCTTCACCGTAGGTTTCCTGCCCACGTCCCCACCGTGGATCGCGGAAGATGTTGACGTTCGGCGACCAGATGGTCAGGCCCTCGTAGCGGCCGTGATCGCGCCCCGCACCGATGGCGTCGAAGCGGGCGCGCGCTTCGCGTGAGACGACCTCGCCCACCTGCCGCATCAGTTCCGGATGCCAACCCGCCGCCAGGCCGATGGCCTGGGGGAACACCGTCGCGTAACCGGCTCGCGCGGCACCATGGAGGCCCTCGTTCCACCATTCATAGGCGGGAATCCCGAGTCGGGGCAATGCAGGCGCCGCGCTCTGCAACTGGGCGACCTTTTCTTCCAGGCTCATGCGGGCGACGAGGCCGCTCGCTTTCTGCTCCGGCGTGGCCGGTGCCGCCGCGTGCACGGTGCCGGCCAGCGCGATGGTGGCGGCGCATGCGAGCAGGCGGCGGGCGAGGCGTGCGTACGTCATCGTGGATGGCTTCCTGTCAGCTTCACCGAATCCAGACCATACAGCGGCCCGTCCGTCGGCGCGGTCACGCGCAGGCAAAGATCGTGCTCCCCATGCGATGCGGGCAGGTCGCCCTGGAGCACGATCGACTCGCCCAGCGCCTTGCCGGCCGGCAGCGGAAAGCTGGCGAGCATCGGGCCGGCGCAGTTGTCCTGATGGACTTCGAGTTCGCCGTGGGCCGTTTTCGCGGGATAGGACACGACCTTCGACAGCTCGTGCGCCAAGCCATAGTTGCGTGCCAGGCGCGCCGCCTCGATGCGTATGCCCGTCACCCCATCCGACGGCGCCTTCGGGTAGACCCAGCAGGCGTGGAACAGGTCGACATCGTAGACGGGCGTATCCATCGCGCCCAGGTCCGGCAGCAGGGGCATGCGCAAGCCGAGGCTGCCGTCGGGGCACTTCATGAGCTCGCCGGTACGCCGTGTCAGCAGGTTGTCGCGATCGATCGTCCGTGTACGCACGCCGGCCATGGGTGTCCCGTCCGGCGCGAAGGTGACGGCGCGTACCGTCGTGGGAAGGCTCACGGTGAACGGCGCGGCATAGGCTTTCGCATCCGTTCCGGGCGTGCTGCCGTCGGTGGTGTAGCGCACCGTGCCGAAGGCGGTCTGGTTGTCGATACGTATCGACGCCTTGCGGTCGTGGAGGATCGTGGCTATGTCGCCATCCACGTGGATGGCGGGAGCGAACGCGGTGTCGGATGCGCCGATGTCGAGCGACGCATAACGCCGCATCTGCGCGGGAAGGCGTTGCAGGAAACCCTGCCAGTCGCGTGTTCCGCGCGGCGACCAGGCGATTTCGGCCATCGCGTCCACCCGAGGGAAGAGGGCGTGCTGTATGTGCCGCGCCGACGGAATGAACTCGCTCCACAGCGTGGCCTCGGCGCCCAGCACATGACGTGCCTGTTCCGGCGTGAGCGAGGCGTCTACCGGCTCGAAGCCATAGACGCGCTCCAGCGCCAGCACCGAGAGACGCCCATTGGGTTCGTCCGCACGGTCGCTTTGCAGGTTGTCGAAGTACATCCAGCCTGCCGGCGCGAGCACCACGTCGTGATTCTTCTTCGCCGCGTCGATGGCGCCCTGCACGCCGCGCCACGACATGACGGAGGCGGTGCGCGGAAGGCCGCCTTCGAGGATTTCGTCCCAACCGATCAAGCGGCGGCCGTGTTTCGCCAGGTAGTCGCCAAGGCGGTCGGTAAACCAGCTTTGCAAGGCGTTCTCGTCGGTGATCCCCAGCGACTTCATCCTGGCCTGGACGGCTGGCGAGTCCTTCCATTGGTCCTTCACCGCCTCGTCGCCGCCGAGATGGATGTACGTCGACGGGAACAATGCCATCACTTCGTCGAGCACGTTCTCGATGAAGGTGAAGCTCTTTTCATCGACGTTGTAGAGGTAGGGATTGACGCCCCAGTCGACGGAGACGGAAGGGTGGTCGCCGTTGACACCCACGATGTCCGGGTACGACGCGACCGCAGCCTGCGCATGGCCGGGCATGTCCAGTTCGGGTACGACGGTGATGTGGCGGGCGGCGGCGTAGGCCACGACGTCACGAATCTGTTCCTGTGTATAGAAGCCGCCGTAACGTGCCGGCTCGCCATGGGTTCCCGCGCCCGGCGGCGTCCGCCATCCACCGACGCTGGTCAGCAGGGGATAGCGCTTGATCTCGATACGCCAGCCCTGGTCATCGCTGAGGTGCCAATGAAAGACGTTGAGCTTGTGCTCGGCCATGGCGTCCAGCACCTGCTTCACTGTCGCCACGTCGTGGAAGTGGCGGGCGACGTCGAGCATGAGGCCGCGCCACTCGAAGCGCGGCCAGTCGCGGATCGATACGCCGGGGACGCGGGTCGAGCCCTGCTTGCCATCGGCGGTGGCAAGCTGCCAGAACGTCACCGCTCCGTAGAACAGTCCTGCCGCGTCGCGCGAGACGACGCGGGCGCCGTCGCCATCCACATCCAGCGAGTACCCCTCGCGTTGCTCCACCGACGCCTTGGGATCGCCGCGGAACACGATGGAGCGGGCGGCCGGACGTGCCGTGGCGGTTACCGCCAGGGTAACGCCACGGCTGCGGCGCAGCTCCTCGGCGAGGTAGCGGGCCGCCGCTTCGGCCTTCGTGTCGCCCGGCGCGTAGGCGATCATCGTGTGCGCGTCGACAGCGAACGATCCGCTCGCCGCGCGTACTTCCGCCGGTATCGGGATGAGGGGTGGAGCGGTGGCATGGGCGACACCGCCACCGAGGCATATCATCCCGATGGCGAGGAGAGAACCCCAGCGGCGCGCGCCGCGGATGATCGGAGCCTGTGTCATGGGGTCGCTTCCTTACTGGAACGTGTAGCGGAGCACCATGCTGGTGGTGCGGGGAATCTGCCACGTGGCGGCGTGATAGTTCACGCTGTCGATCGACGTGTTGTCGGCGTTGAGCGTACCCGTGTCGTAGACCTGGTTGATGTCGATGGTGCCTTGCCGGTTGGTCACGTTGGTCACCCGCAACTGCAAGCTCAGGTCGTTCGCCTGGTTGATCTTCCAGTGGTACGAGGCGGACAGGTCGAGCTGCCAGAAGAACGGCAGGCGCTTGTCGTCACCCTGTTTCTCGATCTGTCCGTCGCAATAGTGCGAGGCGGCACCCGGCTGGTAGGCGGGATCGTCGCGGTTTGGGTAGGTGCCGATACAACTGGTCGGCGCACCCGAGTGCGCCGAGAACACGCCACCGAGCGAGAAGCCGTTGGCGAAGTCGTAGGTGCCCGTTGCCGTGAAGCTGTGGCGGATGTCGCCGGCAAGGTCGCCGTTGCTGCCGACCATGATGCCGGGGTAGTTGAAGGCCGTGGTCTGGCCGATCCAGCCCGCGTTGCGGCGCTCTTCGTCGATCAGGCCGTTGGTGTTGCCGTACTCACGGGCGTAGGTGTAGCTCAGGTTGAGGAAGTACGGCTCCGCCGGTGTGGAAGCATGCGTGAGGCCGAGCTTGAGGTTGTAGTACTTGTGCTTGGGCTTCGGCAGGCCTATCGCGGCGCCCGGAATGGACAGCGGTTCGACCTCGCCGTCACCGTCGTAATCGCGTTTTAGGGTGAAGTTCTCGCCGGGATTGACCAGCCAGCACGTCTGGTTGTT
Organism: Luteibacter sp. RCC_6_2; assembly: GCF_041360655.1. Classification (NCBI taxonomy): domain Bacteria; kingdom Pseudomonadati; phylum Pseudomonadota; class Gammaproteobacteria; order Lysobacterales; family Rhodanobacteraceae; genus Luteibacter; species Luteibacter sp. RCC_6_2. The sequence continues at coordinate 155,289 of NZ_JBFUPQ010000010.1, forward strand.
CTGCTCGTATCCGGCGTAGCCCTGGCTTTGCGCATAGGCCTGCACGCCGCCGCCGTAGCAGGTGTCCTCGACCACGCGGCGCAGGTCCACCCAGCCCAGCTGGACGAGGCCGGACCATTCGGGCGTCAGCTGTTTCTGTGCGTACAGCTGGGCTTCGTACTGGTAGGGCGCCTTGATGTTGGTCGCGGCGATCTGCGCAGGTGTCGGCACGCCCTGGTTGGTGATGTAGGAGCTGCCGATCTGGCTGAGTCCCAGCGGCGCCTGCGTGGCCGGATCGACGCCGGTATAGGTGTAGTAATTGGTGTAGGTCGTGCGCGGTTCGGCGACACCGAAGCTGAAGGACGAGGGCAGGGGGATGGTGTACTTGCCGAGGCTGCCACCCACCTTGAGCGAACTGTCGCCTTCCACGTCCCAGGAAAAACCGAGCCGTGGCGAGGTGATCGGCAGGCGCATGAACTGGTTGCCCACGCCGTCCTTGTAGATGTAGTTGTCCCAGCGGATCGCGCCGTAGAGCAACAGGCGATCGGCGGCCTGCCAGTAATCCTCCACGTAGGCACCCTTGTTGATGGTCTGGAACGACCCGCCTTCCAGGTCGACGTACTGCGTGACGTAGCGGCCGTCGGCGGGTGAGATCGACCCGTTCTGCAACGCGACGTTGGCCTGGTTGTAGTACGTGAACCATCCCGCGGGCACGGAGTTCGTACTGCTCTTGAGCGAGTGCTTGTAGTACTCGCCGCCGAAGACCAGCTTGTGATCGCCCAGCTGCCAGGTGAGGTCGCCCTTGTAGCCCCGGCGCCAGTAATCGGAAGGCGAATAGCTGAAGGGGTTGTTGTTGTGGCCGATGTTGGTCTGGACCTGCGTGGCCGAGTCGTACGAGGTCACATACGGAAAGCCGGCGTTTTCGTCGCTGGAATTGGGCGAGTAGACGATGGAGCCGAGGTAGCCGCCCATCAGGCGCAGCGCCAGGTCGTCGTTGATCTGCCAGTGGTAATTTCCGATCAGGAAACGGCTGTCCGTTCGCGTCTGGCTCCAGGACAGATAGTCGCCGGCCGACTTCGGATCGTAGTTTTCTTCGAGCTGGTAGAAGTTGTTGAACGACTGGCTGTAATCGCGGTGTGCCAGCACGTTCAGCGACTGGTCGTTGCTGATGTTCCAGGTGAGGTTGAGCAGGTAGTTCTTGTCGCGGCTGCTCGTGGTTTCCTTTTGCGTCTGGTTGTATGCCTGCGCCCGCGACGCCGGCTCGTTGCCGAGCAGGGCGAAGAAGAACAACTTGTCCTTCACCAGGGCGCCGGACGCCCAGAGGTATTGCTGGGCGATGCCGTCGTGGTTGTTGGCCGAGGCATAGCTGTAGTAATCGCCGATGCTGTTGAGCGTGTTGTGTCCGCGCGGGTTGAGCCAGCGCGACGTCGGCGGAGTGAAGTACAACGAATAGCCCGCGCGGAAATCGTTGGTGCCCTGCTTGATGGTCGAGGACAGCACGCCGCCGGTGGCGTTCGTCCAGGAGGCACCGGCGCCGTTGGTGATGAGTTGCGTGTCGCTGATCGCCTCGGCCGGCAACGTGGTCGAGCCCAACGATGTCTTGTCGTTGGTGACGTCGAATTCGTTGTAGTAGTAGCGGTTCTCGGCCGGGCTGGCGCCACCGATGGAAACGAAGCCCGTGTTGTGCTGGTCGAAGCGCACGCTCGAGTCCAGGCGCGCGACGCTTTCCGGGCTGCGATCGACGGGCAGGGCGTCGATCAGCTTATAGTTGTAGCTGGTGCTCAGTTCGGGCGTGCTGACGTCGATCGGCGTGATCGTGCTCGCCAACGTATTCGCCGAGACCTGCACGCCGCCCAGGTCACGTGCTTCCGCGGTGGACACCGTGGTGGGCGCGGCACCGAGTTCGGGCACGGACGAGTTTCGGTTCGGGTTCACGACGACGTCGTACGAACCCAGCGGCTGCCCGTCGCGGACCAGGCTCACCTGGTACTGGCCAGGATTGAGGCCGTTGAGCGAGTAGCGTCCGTCGGCATCCGGTAGCACGTCCTTGCTGAAGCCCGTGGCACTGCTCGCCACGCGCACCGTCACGCCGGCACCCGCGGATTCGTGGCCGTAGAGGCCGCCAGTCAAGGATTGCGCCATCGCACCGTGTGCGAACGCGAGTGCGACCGAAGCGGCCAGCATGCGACGTGCGAATCGGCCCGCGGCACGGGTTCCGTTGACACTCTTCATCTGATTCGACTCCCCACCAAGGCCCCCGATCGGCGATTCGTTGCGCTGGGCCGGGCCGCAACGAACGAGGCAACACCCTTGCGGGTGTCGCCATCGGCTTGTTCAGTGACTGGAACCCACGCGGGCCGCGGCGTGCAGCGTGGCGGCACCCACGACGCCCAGTTGCCCATGCTCGACGAGGCGTACCGGCACCTGTTCGAGGAAGGGGCGCATCACGCCCTTGTTGAAGTAGCGTTCGCGGAAACGGCTGGCGAGGAGGAAATCGCGCATCTGCGGGAGGAATCCGCCAGCAAGGAAGGCGCCTCCGCGCGCACCGTAAAGCATCACCAGGTCGCCCACGAACCCGCCGAGCACGCCGCAGAACACATCCAGCGCGGCATGCGCGGCTGGATCGGTGTGGGCCATGCCCGCCGCGCTTACCGCGTCGGGCGTGGTAAGCGTGGCTTCGCGACCCGACAATTCCGCGATGGCGCGATAGGTGTCGAGCAGGCCTGGGCCGGACAGGATCGATTCGTAGGAGACGTACGGGCGCGTGCGCGCGAGGATCCGCAGGATCTCGATCTCGAGGTCGTTACCCGGCGCGAGCGCGATCTGGCCCGCTTCGGTGGGCAAGACCTGCGCGTAAGGAGCGCCAGGCAGGAGCACGGCGGAGCCGAGACCGGTGCCCGGCCCCATGACGAGGACCGGTCCGCCGGCGCCGCCGGTCAGGCCGGGAAGGATCGTGGCGGTGTCGGCGTGGTCGATGAACTGACTGGCGTAGGCCACGGCTTCGAAGTCGTTGACCACGTCGAGCGCCTCGATGCCCGGCACCGAGCGGATTTCCGGGAGCGAGACGCGCCAGGGCAAGTTGCTGTTGGCGACATGGTCGCCCAGCACGTAACCGGCGATGGCGATGGCGCAGCGCTCGATGCCGAGCGGGGCCAAGTGGGCATGGGTGGTCAGGAAGTCGTCGAGGATGGCTGCGAGGCTGGGCCAGTCGGCGCCGACATAACGATGGTGGCCGAGCACCTGGACTGGCGAACGTGAGTCTCCCTGGCCAAGGACCAGCGCGACACGCGCATGGGTCCCCCCGACATCCGCCGCCAGGACCGGCCGCCGCGACGGCGCGGCTTGCGCGAACACTGGCTGGTTAACCACCTTCCCCATGGACTACTACCCCGTGCGTGGAAGCGATCGCGCAGGGGACGAGAAGCCCGTCGTAGCGCGAAAAGACCCATGGAGTCTTTCCCGCGCATGACAACGTTGTCAATGAATTTAATGTTTACTGGTGAAAACCACTAAATATCACAATAGAGAAAGCAATTTTCATAACCCTCTCACGGCAACGGAGCAGGTTACGGCAAACCCGGGGGAGCCGACCCTGTGGGAGCCGACTTTGTCGGCGATCCCGCGGCAGCGGGCCCGTTCACCGCAAGCACCCATCGCCGCTGAAGCGGCTCCCACAACAGCATCGAGTAGACCGGGTGGGAGTAGACCCTGTGGGAGCCGACTTTGTCGGCGATCCCGCGGCAGCGGGCCAGATTTGAGGCAAGCACCCATCGCCGACAGGGTCGGCTCCCACCGGTCTTTGGGGACCTGATGGCACCGCCGCCTAAAGTTTCACTCCTTCCAGCCGATCACCTGTTCCCGAAGAGCCGGGGCACGGCCGCTCGAGAGAGTTACCGCGTCCCACGTACCAGGATGGTAGGAGCAGTACGCGATGAGGGTTACAGGGGAAGGTCGTTGGCGCGCAACGACATACGGGCTGATTTCCCTGCTTGCGATCGGTGCCAGCGGTACGGTGCCGGCGCAGCAGACCACGTTGGACAAGCAAGAGCAGCTGCGTCGCGCACAGCGGCTCGAACAGAAGGAAACGGAGCGTAAGGACGCGCCGTTCCAGGCAGGTCCGCCGGCGAACGTCGAGCGGCTCGATGCACCCTTGCCGAAGGAAAAGCCTTGCTTTCCCTTGCAGAGCCTGCGCCTGGAAGGTGAGCGCGTGGCGGATTTCGCCTGGGCGCAACGTTACCTCGACCGCTTCGTGGGCCAGTGCGTGGGACGCGACGGCCTGGAAGCGCTGCAACGCCGCCTGTCCAACCTGATGATCGCGCGTGGCTTCGTGACCACGCGCGTCGGTGTGCCGGCCCAGGACATCTCGCAGGGTCACCTGCGCATGTTGCTCGTGCCCGGCACCTTGCGGCACATCCGATTCGCTCCCGGCTCGCCGGAACTCGACTGGCGCACCGCGTTCCCCATCCGCGAAGGCGACCTGCTCAACCTGCATGCCATCGAGCAAGGCCTCGAGCAACTCAAACGCGTCCCGTCGCAGGACGTGACCATGGACATCGCGCCCGCCGAGAAGGTGGGTGAATCCGACGTGGTGCTCACGGTGCACACCACACGCCGGTGGCATGTCGTGGCCGATGCGGGCGACTCGGGGCTCAAGGGCACGGGCAAGAACCAGGGCAACCTCAATGTGTCCTTCGACAATCCGCTTGGTCTGAACGACCTTTTCTCGATCGGCGCGGGCCACGCGTTGTTCACCCATGCCGACGGCGGCAGCACCTTCAGCGAGAACGCGACGTACAGCGTTCCCTGGGGGTGGTGGACCTTCAGCGGCTCGATCTCCACCTATCGCTACAGGCAGTGGATCGAAGGCTTCAACAGCCGCTTTCGTTCCACCGGCACCTCGACGTCGAGCGACATCACGGTGCAGCGCCTGCTCACCCGGGGCACGTCGAGCAAGACCTCGCTCGAAATGCGGCTGGCCGCGCGCAGTGCGCACAGCTACATCCAGGGCGTGGAAGTCGGCATCCAGCGCCAGCGCGTCGCCAGCGCCGAACTCGCCCTCGTGCATCGACATTACATCGGCCAGGCACAGCTGGACGCGCGCCTCGGTTACCAGCGTGGCACGCCGTGGTTCGGCAGCCAGTGGATCGGCTACGACCCGCAGGTGGGTTTCCCCACCAACCGCTACGGCCTGACCACGCTCGATCTTTCGTTGAGCCAGCCACTGAACCTCGCCGGACGGCAGGCCATCTGGGACAGCAGCCTGCGATTGCAGCGTTCCACCGACCATCTGCCCGCCGCCGAACTGATCACCATCGGCGGCCGTTATTCGGTGCGCGGTTTCGATGGCGAACAGACGCTGGCCGGCGAGCGCGGCGCGTACCTGCGCAACACCGTCACGCTGCCGCTCGGGGTGCTCGCGCCGTACCTCGGGATAGACATCGGCCGCGTCGCGGGACCGTCCACGCAAGAGGGACATCGCCAGTTGACGGGCGCGGTCCTCGGCTTGCGCGGCAGCTATCGCGGATTGAGCTGGGATCTTTTCGCCGGGCGGCGCATCCACGCGCCGCGTGGGTTCGACACGGAACAGCCGGCGACCGGCTTCCAGCTGATCTACCAGTACTGAATACGGGCAAGGGTGCCGGAGCCGGCACCGACAAGGGGCATGGGTCATGAAGACGATCAAGGAAACGATGATGCGCCAGCAGGGTGAAGTGGCAATTTCCATAGCGCGCACGCTCGCGCTCGCAATCGCCCTGGCGACCCTGGGCATACCCGTCGTGTCGTGGGCGCAGCAGGTGCCTGACGCTGCGGCGGGCGCGCACCGGCCAACGATGGATTCGGCGGCGAACGGCGTGCCCGTGGTGAATATCGTCGCCCCGAACGCGAAGGGCGTATCGCACAACAAGTACCAGCGTTTCGACGTCGACCAGCGCGGCGTGATCCTCAACAACAGCGCGGGCATCGTGCGGACCCAGCTCGGTGGCTACGTCGCCGGCAACGACAACCTCAAGGGTGGCGAAGCATCGCTGATCCTCAACGAGGTGACCTCGACGCTCCCGAGCAACCTGCGCGGCTATATCGAGGTGGGCGGCAAGGCGGCCCCGGTGGTGATCGCCAACCCGTATGGCATCACCTGCGACGGTTGCGGCGTGATCAACAGCCAGCGCTTCACGCTCACCACGGGCACCCCCGTGTTCGGCGGCAGCGGTAGCCTCGACGCCTTCCACGTCACCGGCGGCAGCATCGCCATCGGTAGCGGCGGCCTGGACGGCTCGGTGGTGGATCGCACCGACCTCATCGCTCGCGCGGTGCAGGTGAACGGCAGCCTCTGGGCGAAGGACCTCAACGTCGTCAGCGGTAGCAACGACGTGAACTATGCCGACGCCGGCGTGCGCGCCAATGCGGCCGACGCGGCTCGTCCGGCCGTCGCCATCGACGTGGCGGCGCTTGGTGGCATGTATGCGGAGAAGATCCGCCTCGTCGGTACCGAGGCGGGCGTCGGCGTGGTCAGCAGCGGCGCCATCGCGGCCCAGGCGGGTGACCTCACCCTGAGCAGCGCGGGCGAAGTGCGAATCGGTGGTACGACGGTGGCGCTGGGCAACGCGTCCCTCGACGCCACGGGTCCGGTGACCGTGGAAGGCACGTTCGGTACGCAGAATGGCAATGTCTCGTTGACCGCCCGCGACTCCCTCGCGGTGCCGGGCCGTGTCATCGCGGGCAGTGGACTGGCTGTGAATGTCGCCGGCGATACCGACGTATCGGGTCGACTGAGCGCAGGCGGAAACCTGGCTGTGTATGCGGCGCAGGAACTGCGCAACACCGGGTTGATCTACAGCGACGGGTCGTTCGACCTCCGCGCGGGCAACCTGCGCAACGTCGGCACGCTCTACGGCCTGGGCGGCGGTAACGTCGCGGCGGCTGGCCTCCTCGAGACCACCGCGGCGAGCACGCTGCATGCGGGTAACGGACTCGCCCTGGAAGCGGGCACGGTGAACAGCAGCGGTATCGTCGATGCCGGTGGTGCGTTGGCCCTGTCGAGTCGTGGCGACGCCAGCCTGCAAGGTGCCGTGCAAGGCGGTGGCGACGTGGCCGTGCGTACGGCTGGCCAATTGAACAACGGCGCGGTCATCGTGTCGGGAGGCCGGCTCGACCTGCAGGCGGCGAACCTCACCAACCAGTCCGCGGCGATCGTCTCCTCGGGCGCCGATCTGGCGGTGAATACGGCGGGCACGCTCTTCAACCAGGGCACGCTGTACGCGCTCGGCGGCGTGATCGTGAATGCGGCATCGCTGACGCAGGGCGTGAAGGGCCAGCTTTACGGCGTGCATGGCGCACGGATCGCCGTGGCCGGCGACGTGGACAACGGCGGCAGCCTCGTCGGTGGCGATGGCTTGTCCTTGACCGCGTACGCGATTACCAGCCGCGGGGAACTCGGCACGCGGCAAGGCGACGCATCGCTGGCCAGCGCCTCCGATGTCACCCTGGCGGGTAACACGGTCGTGGGGGGCACGCTGAGCCTGCGGACACCGGGTGCGCTTCGCCAGCAGGGGCAGCTCACGACGGGCAACCTCGACGCTGACGTCGGTTCACTCGACAACAGCGGCGAAACCTATGCGCGCGGCGATGCGCAGGTGCACACGGTGCGCGATGTCGCCAACGCGGGTTCGCTCTACGCGGATGGCCGGCTCACGCTGGGCGCGGATGGTGCCGTGGGCAACACCGGCACGTTGCACGCCGGCACCGACCTCGATCTGCGCGCGGCTTCGGTGGAAAGTTCGAAGCAGATCGATGCGGGTGGCGACGTCGCCATCGACGCGCAGTCGCTCCGTCTCGCGGGCAATGTGCAAGCAGGCCGGGACGTTTCACTATTCACGCCGGGCACGCTAGTCAATGCCGCCACGGTGGTCGCGGGACGTGATGCGATGGTCCGCGGCGGCGCGATGGCGAACAGCGGCGAGCTGTCCGCTACCCGCAACCTGACCGTCTCCATGGACGGCAACGTCGACAATACGGGGAAGCTCTACGCGGGCGGCGTGCTCGACCTGACCGCCGATGCCATGTCCGTTGGGGCGGAGGGTTCCGCCAGTGCCGCCGGTACAGCGGCACTGCATTTACGCGATGCCCTCGACAACGCGGGAAGCGTGGTCGGCGGGCAGGCGCTGACCGTCGACGCGGTGCGCATCGAATCCCAAGGTTCACTCGGGAGTACGGCGGGTTCAGCGACGCTGACCACCACGGGCGATCTGCATCTCGGCGGCGTGGCATCGGCGGCATCTGTCTTCCACGCCCGTTCGGCCGGCGACATGCTGGTCGATGGCAGTCTCACCGCCGCCACGATCGACGTGGCATCCGCACAATCGATGACGCTTGCCGGTTCGATCTACGCGTCGGGCAACGCGGTGTTCGACGCCGCCCAATCGATGGTGCTTCGTGGCGATGTCTACGCCGATGGCGCACTGACCCTGCATGCGTCGAGCCTCGACCAGGCTGGTACGACCCATGCCGGCGGCGATCTCTCGGTCGATGCGGCAAACATCACGACGTCGGGTACGCTGGATGCGGGCAACGACCTCATTCTCAAGGCTGGCACGGCTTCGCTCGCCGGCCGCGTGCAGGCCGCCCGTGACGTGCGCGCGGACATCGCCGGCACGTTGTCGCAGGCCGCGGCGATCGTCGCCGCGCGCGACGCCGCCGTTCATGCGGTGCGTGTCGATGGCGCGAAGGGTTCGGCGCTCAGCGCGGGACACGACCTCGCCTTGACCGTTTCGCAAGACATCGCCAGCGCCGGATCGCTCTACGCGGGCAACGTGTTGGCCTTCGATGCCGGAAGTTTCAGCCAGACCGGCGATGGGCAGGTCAACGCCGATGGTGCCCTGACATTGTTAGTGGCTGGGGCGCTCGACAGCGCCGGTGCCATCGTCGGAGGCCATGGCCTGGACGTCCACGCGGGCAGCCTGAACAGCACAGGGCAGCTCGGCAGCACCGCTGGCGATGTCTCGCTCGTCACCAGCCAGGGCGACCTTTCGTTGGGCGGCAAGACCGTCTCCGCCGGCCGGCTGGATGTGACGTCGGCGGGCGGCCTCGTGCAGTCCGGCTCGATGAGCGCCGGCGCCGCGAAGCTCGTGTCGGCTGGCGACATGGTCCTCGGAGGGGACACCTCGTCGACGGGTGCGCTCGCCGTGGATGCGGGCGGCGACCTGCACAACACGGGCAGTGTCTACACGACGGGCGCACTCGACGTGCGCTCGACCGGGAATGTGGACAACCGCGGCGGTCTCGCCTCCGAACAAGGCCTCACGGTCCAGAGCGGCGGCGCCTTGACGCAGGATGCCAACGGAAAACTGCAAACCAACGGTGACCTGTCGATCACGGCGAAAGCTATCGACAGCAAGGGCACGTTGGCGAGCGCCCGGAATCTGACGCTGGCGACGCAGGGCGACATCGACCTGTCGGGAACGACCCAGGCGGGCGGTATGCTCGGGATCGACGCGGCGGGCGCGGTGAACAACGCAGGCCGACTGCTGGCATCGAACGCCTTGTCGGTCACAGCGGGCAGCATCGGCAATACCGGCGCCATCTCGACCGATGGCAGCCTCGACCTGCATGCGGCGAACGCGCTGAGCAATGGCGGCACCGCTTACGCGGGTGGGAAAGTCACGCTCGGGGCCGCCAGCTTCACGCAGGGTGCTTCCGCGGAACTCTCTGGTGCGGCCGACGTAGCCATCGATGTGGCGGGCGCGGTCGCGAACGCCGGCAAGCTCGTCGCCACGATGTCGCTCGACGTGAAAGGCGGCAGCGTCACCAGCACGGGCACGCTGGGTACACAGCAGGGCGGGATGACCTTGCAGGCCCGGCAGGGCGATCTCGTCCTGGGTGGCACCGTGGTGTCGGCCGCGGGCCTCGACGGGACGGCCACGGGTGCTATCCGGCAAAGCGGCCAGCTTGCCGCAACGGACCTGACGCTTCATGCCGACGGCGACCTTGAAACCAGGGGCGACATTTCCGCACAGACCGCGTCGCTGACCAGCGGCGCCACCCTGAGCCAGGCGGGCACACTCTCCGCCAGTACCATCACGCTCGACGGTTCCGCCGTGAAGAACGACGGTCGCACACTGTCGTCGGGTGACCTGACCGTGCACGGCGGCAGTATCGATGCCTCCGGTGTATTGGCGGCTGGCGTGGAGGACGACGGTACGCTGGCCACCGTGGGCGACCTGCATGTGTCGGCGGATTCGGCGCTGAACGCGCATGGCAGCATGCTCGCGGGTCATGCATTGAGTGCGGCGGCGAACGCAATCGACCTGTCCTACGGTACGCAGCGTGCCGGCGGCGACGCGACGCTGATCGCACGCGCAGGGAACATCGACCACACGGCCGGTGACCTCGCCGTGGGTGGTGTGCTCACGGCCCAGGCCAGCGGCGCGCTGGTGAACCGTGGCGTGGACGGCCACGACGCACGCATGCAGGCGAACGCGCTGCTGCTCACCGTCGCCTCGATCGACAACGGTCGCGGCCGGCTGTTGCAGACCGGAACGTCGGCCTGGACGCTGGGCACCAACGGAACGCTCGACAACAGTGGCGGCACCATCGCCACAAACGGCAGCGATCTCACCGTGCACGGCGCGCGGGTGGTCAACAACGGCGGCAGCATCCAGTTGGCAGGCAATGGCCTGCTCGACGTGAAAGCCGACCAGGACATCGACAACCGCCAAGGCACCCTAGCGGGCAACGGCGCCACGCGCGTCACGGCGGTGACGGGCATCGCCAACGATGGCGGCCTGATCAACGCGCATGGCAACACGACCGTTGCCGCCGCTTCGCTGAGCAATACCGCGAATGGCGCGATTTCGGGCAATACGCTCGGCGTGACGATCACCAGTGGCGTGAATAACGCGGGCGGATTGCTTCAGGCGACGGCGGGTGATCTTTCCCTCACCGCGGCGAGCCTCGCCAATGCGGGTGGCACCATCCAGTCCGCACTCGGCGCCGTCACCCTTGGCGTCGGCGGCACCCTCGACAACGGCAGCGGTACGATCGCCGCGGGAACGCTGGCCAAGCTCAACGCTACGCGCGTGAACAACGCCGGCGTCATCTCCGGCGGCCAGCTCAACGTGCAGGCCACGGACACGCTGACCAACACAGGTGGTCACCTGCAAAGCCGTGGCGCCATCGACTTGCGTGCCACCAACGGCCTCAACAACAACGCGGGCAGCATCGAGGCCAACGGCGCGACGACGCTGAGTTCGGCGTCGATCTCCAACGTCGGTGGCCGCATCGCCAATGCCAGCGCCGCGCTCACCCAGGTCACATCGGGCGGCATTATCGACAACCGCGGCGGCACGCTGGGCGGGCAGGGAGATGTGAACCTCTCGGGTGCGTCGGTCTCGAATGCGCAGGGCGGCACGTTGGTCGCCGCGGGCAACATGACCCTCGGCACCGGCCAGCTGGATAACAGCAGCGGCACGGTCTATGCCGGCAATACGTTCAACTTCGTCAACGCGGGCGCGTCGGCCATCAATGCCGGCGGCAAGATCACGGCGGGGCGCCAGCTCAACCTCACCCTCGCCAGCCTGAACAACAGCGGTGGCACCGTACAGGCAGGCATCGACGGCGTCGCCGGTGTCGGCAACGTCGTGCTCGACATCCGGAATCTCGTCGGCCAGGGCGCCATCGTCGCCAACAACACGCTGGGCATGCACCTCGTGGGCGACTACGTCCAGGCAGCGGGTTCCAGCATCAAGGCCAATGGCGGCTTCAGCCTCGCGGTGGACGGGCAGTTCGTCAACAACGGCAGCATCCAGGCGGTGAATGGCCTGACCATCAGCGCCGCCAACATCACCAACAGTGCCGGCGCGTTGCTCAATTCGGCCAACACCCAGCTCAACACGGGCGGGACGATCACCAACGCGGGCAGTATCCAGGGCAATACCGTAGGTTTGCACGCGGGCACGGTGAACAACACCGGCAGCATCATGGGCACCAACGTGACCATCCAGGCCGGAACCGTGATCAACGGCGCCGATTTCGGCCAGGCCACCGGTAACGCGGCCCACCGGAGCGGCACGATCGCCGCGACGAACAACGTCGACATCTATACCAATTACCTGCTCAACCGTGACGCGCAGATCTTCAGCCTCGGCAACATCAACGTGGCCGGCGCGGCGCGCAATGGGCAAGGGCTGTTCGACACGCGATCGGGGCAGATCGACAACATCTCCGGGTCGATCCAGGCGCAGGGAAGCATCCTGCTGGCGGCGAACCAGATCAACAACGTGCGCCGCGTCCTGAATACGACCAGCCATGTGCTGACGGCCGAGGAGTCGGCAGCGTCGCAGCCGTTGCCGCGCTCGGATTACAAGTACGCGATCAACAAGGTGCAGGAGTACGAAACCTGGACCGAGTACCACACCATCGACGAGACGGTGGTGAATGCGGCCAGTGCACAGTCGCAGATCGTCGCGGGCGGCAACATTTCGTTGTACGGTTCCGTCACCAATAGCACCTCGACCATCTCGGCCAATGGCTTCCTCGCCGTCAACCAGCAAGGAGCGGGTGGCGGTACGGGGATGGTGTTCGGCAACGAGAACGTCGCGAACCAGTCGTTGGCCGCGGGCCGCACCATTCAGACCGTCGCCGTCACCCATCATATCGGCTGCGGTACGGACCAGAGTCTGTGCGACAACGCGGGCGGCGACACGGAATCGTATACGCGACGCCCGAATACCGATCCCTCGACTTACATCCATGACAACTACACCGCGCTGGGCGCGGTGATGTCAGGCTCCGCGGGTGTCGCCATCGGCGGGCTGAATGTATCCAACGGCGGTGTCACGGCGGATGGGCGCCCGGTCGGCAACACGCGCCTCGATCCGAACGCGCAGGCCATCGGCCTGGCATCCGTGAACAAGGGCAATGCGCAAGGTGCGGCAGGTCTGCCTGTTGGCGCGCAGGTCGATCCGGCCACCGGGCATGCCCCGCAGGTGCTCGGTGGCGCAGGTCAGCCCCTGGCTGGCGTGACCTTGCCGACGGGTGGCATCTATAGCGTCCGCGGTGGCGGCGCGGGTGAAAGCGTCGCGGTGGATGGGCCTTCTGTTGGGGGCCAGATCACCGCTGCCTCGGCGGGCGAGCGCAGCGCGGTGGGCAATGTGGCCGCGGACTCGCTCTCCGCCCTCGCCAACGGTGCGTCCGCGCGCAACGTCGGCTTGCTTGGCAATGCCTACCTCACGGCATTGCTCGGCCATCCGCCGAGTGGCAACTACCTGATCGAAACCAACTCCCGCTTCATCGACTACAGCCAGTTCATCAGCAGCGATTACCTGCTGGACAAGCTCGGCGTCGATCCGGCGCGCACGATGATGCGTCTCGGCGACGGCTTCTACGAGCAGCAGCTCGTCACCCAGCAGGTAACCCAGCTCACCGGACGCACCTACCTGGCCGACTACTCCAGTGGCCTGGAGGAATACCAGTCGCTGATGAACAACGCCACGCACGTCGCCCAGGCCATGAACCTGAGCGTGGGCGTAGCCCTCACCGCCGCCCAGGTCAGCGCACTCACGCAGGACATCGTCTGGATGGTGCAGCAGAACGTGGATGGCCACGAAGTGCTGGTGCCGGTGGTGTACCTGGCCAGCGGAAGCCTCGGGTTGACCGCGCAGGGTGCGGTGATCGCCGGCAAGGACGTGAGCATCGAGGCGTCGGGCAAACTGTCGAACGACGGCCTGATCAAGGGCCAGAACAGCACGCTGCTTACCGCGCAGGACTTGCTCAACACCGGCCGCATCTCCAGCGACGGCCTTACGGCGATCAGCGCCACCGGGAACATCACGAACATCAATGGGCGCATCGACGGTGCGGGTGTCAGCCTGATCGCCGGCGGCGATATTCGTTCGGAGAACGTGGGTGGACTGGTCGGTCGCGGCATGGATGGGGCGAGCATCACCGCGACGCAGGGCTTGCAGATCAGCGCGGGCAACAATCTGTCGCTCGACCACACGAAGGTCACGGCGGGCGGTGACGCGCTGCTCACGGCGGGGCACGACCTGACGCTGAGCGGGAAGGGGGTATCGGCTGGCGGCAGTCTGGCGCTGGGGGCGGGGAATAACCTGTCGTTGGAATCGACGGTGACCACGACCCATCCCTATGCCTGGAGCAGCACGCTTACCGGGACGCAAGCCGAAGGCCTCACGCTTAGTGCTGGGAAGGATCTTTCGCTGGTTGCGGGTAATGATCTGAGCTTGTCCGTGTCGACGCTGAAGGCCGGTGGCAACGCGGCGCTGCAGGCAGGCAACGATCTCACCCTGGGCGCGGTGCAGAGTGGGACGCGCTGGACGACGCAGACGCAGGGGAGCTCGGTGGATGCGGGTGGTTCTCTCTCGCTGCAGGCGGGGCACGACCTTGCCGTGCAGGCGGGCGGACTCAAGGCCGGCGGCGACATGGCCTTGCTGGCGGGCCACGATCTTTCGTTGACGGCGGCCGCCAATGGCTCGTCGGGCAAGGTGACACACGATGTCACGAGTCTGGACGCCGGTGGCAACCTGGCCGTTGCGGCGGGCAACAACGCGTTGCTCGAAGGTACGCAACTCAAGGCCGGCGGCACCGCTGCGCTACAAGCGGGGAATGACCTCGATCTGACGACGGTCACCGACAGCAGCACGACGACGGCAAGTTGGAAGGAGGGCAAGAAGCACGTCACCCAGACCACGACGGACGAGACCGTACGTGGCGTCACGGTGGACGCGGGCACAGGCGTCCAGATCGCAGCGGGCCACGACGCCACGCTGGACGCGACGACAGTCATGACCAAGACCGGCGACATCACGCTGGCAGCGGGTCACGACTTGACGCTCGCGGCCGAGGACGAGACGCACACGGTCGTCACGGATACCAAGAAAAAGAAGAGCGGTCTTTTCGGCAGCAAGACGACGACCACGCACGACACCAGCGAGCAGACGCTGGCGATCGGCACCTCGCTGAGCGGCGACAACGTCCATATGGTGGCGGGTAATGACCTGACGACGATGGGGGCGACTGTCGAGGCGACAGGAGATATCGCCTTGGCCGCCGGTCACGATATCGATCTTCTGTCTACCACCGATACCTACAACGAGACCCACGACAAGACGGTCAAGAAGTCCGGCTTCACCCTCAATCGGGGTGGTGGCATCGTGCAGGCAGGAAAGAAGACGGTCACCAACGACGACACAGCCCAGCACGTCGCCAATGGCACGCTGCTCAGCGGCGACTCGATTTCCGTTGCCGCAGGCCATGACGTGCTTGGCGAAGGCGCCAAGATCGCGGGCACGCACGACGTGATGATCGCAGCGGGCAACGATCTGCAGCTGACCACGGCCGTCGATATCTACGACGACAGCCACAGCAAGACGGTCACGAAGACGGGTTATTCCCAGAGCGGCATGAACGAGCTGTATGGGCAGGCGAAGGACAGCCGTTCCGAGAGCTCCCACCAGGTGACGCACACGGGTAGTGTCGTGGGTTCCACCGATGGCGAAGTCACCTTGACGGCGGGTGGCGATCTTCACCTCACGGGAACGGACGTCATCAGCAACACGGGCACGACGATCGTCGGCAAGAACGTCACGATCGATGCGGGGCTGGATACGCTTGATACGCAGCAGTCGCAGAAGCATAGCGAGGGTGGTGTTACGGGTGGCTTGGGTGGTGGCCTTTACGACCTCGCCATGGACGTGCGCAACTCCGCCGTCCGGGCGAATGATACCGATGATGATCGGTTGAAGGCGCTTTATGCCGCCAAGGCCGCCTATGAGGTTAAGGATGGCGTCCAGGCGATCCAGGGTATCAGCGGGGTCACGAGTGCACGGGGCGCTGCGGGCGCAACGGGGATCAATATCCAGGTTGGCATCGGTGGCAGTAGCGCCAGTAGCAAGACCACGACGCATGACAGCACCTCCTATGGTGGTCACATCACCAGTGGCGGCAACGTCACCATCGGCGCTACGGGAGGCGATCTAACGATCATTGGCGGCGAAGTCACCGGAAGAAATGTGGCCTTGGCAGCGACCAACGATATCAACTTGTTGAGCCAGTCCGAGGACCACAGCCTCAAGAACGATTCGAAGAACGCCTCGGGAAGTATAGGCGTCAGCTTCGGCTCCGATGGCTTTGGCATCTATGCGTCGGCGAGCGTGGGTAGCGGCAAGGCCCATGGCAACGGGAGTACGCATGCGGAGACGACCATCAATGCCGACGACAAACTGACCATTGTCAGCGGTAACGACACCACGATCGAAGGTGCGCAACTGAAGGGCGATCAGGTAGTCGCCAACATCGGCAACGACCTGATCATCCGCAGTGAACAGGACACGGACGACTACGCCAGCAAGACTATGCAGGCTGGTGGAAAGGTGATGGTCGGCCTCACGCAGAGTGGCTTTGTCAGCGGTAGCGCCTACTACGCCGCGAGCAAGGTGGATAGCCACTACACCAGCGTCAACGAGGTCAGCGGCATCAAGGCAGGTGAAGGCGGCTTCCAGATCGATGTGGGCGGAACGACGCACCTTGTCGGTGGGCAGATCGCCAGTACGGCGGACCCGTCGAAAAACGTGCTGAACACAGGTGACCTGATTTGGGAGGACCTGCATAACGAGTCGAAGTACAGCGCCAGCCAGGTGAGCATCAGCGGCGGCAGCACGATGTCCAGCAATATCGCTGGCGCTATTGGCGGAGCTATTTCCATGGCGACGCCGCAGCACGGCAACAGCAGTAGCGATACAAAATCGGGTATTGCTGAAGGAACGATCATCGTCCGTAACAATCCGGACAAGGATCTGAGCGGGTTGGATCGTGGACCCACGCTCGACGACGCCGCGCTCAAAAACGGCTTCGACGAAAAGAAGATTCAGGAGCGTCAGGAGCTCGGGGAGATTGCCGCGGAAGTTGGTTTTCGCGCTGCTGGTGACGTCGCCGATAAGATGCAATGGGCCGAAGGAAGCCCTCAACGAACAGTGCTACACGGTGCAGTGGCTGCAGCCGTTGCCGCGTTGGGTGGAGGTGATGTAGGTAAGGCGGCCGCAGGAGCCATGGCCAATCAACTTGCCATCAACACGATGGCAGACTATCTGCAGAGCCATGGAGTGGAGCGGACCGACCCTGAGTTCAAGGCTCTCATGCAGGCAGGTAGTGCGGCCATCGGTGCCGTGGTGGGCGGTGACAGCGGGTCAACGGCGGCTCTCAACGGAACCAAATACAACTATCTGACGCACGCTCAGATCGATGACCTGAACAACGCGTTGGCGGCGTGTACTACCGAATCCTGCCGTTCCAATGCTGTTGCTGAGGCAAAAAAGCAGTCGGTGCAGAACGATGTGGCGCTGGCAATTGTTTGTAACGCGGGAAAGGGTTCCGCTTGTTACCAAGGGCTCGGTGCACTTGAGTCGTACTACGACAGCCCTGTCGTGCCGCACGATATGCGCGGCGATCAGATAACAGATCGTCAGCTCGAGAAGTCAGGTTATTTTGGTGATGTTGGGTTTTTCGGTGGTGTTGCATCTTCGGTCTATGCGAATCTTCCCCAAGCAGGCGAGACCGTTGCTTACTTGTCTGGTGCCGGAGTCAAGTATGGCAATGCTTTACTACCTTTCGTAGGAAATGATGAGGGTGTGAATCCCAATAACCCATTTATTCCGAAGCAACTCGATGGTTCCCTCCCACAATTTACTAATGGCATGTCCGCGGGCGCGGCCCAAGGCACGGGGCTTGGAAATGTCTTGGCGGGGGCAACTTGGGCACTCGTTGGAAATGAAGCTGCTGTGGCCGAGAATGGGATTGCGTCCGTAAGGCCAGCTGAAGTGCTCGGAGCTAACGGAGCAGACTCAACATCTCTGGCCGCTTATCGGCTAAAAATGCAGCTGACGGCCGAGCAGGCTGCGGGCGTATCAGCGCCCACCCGGATCACTGGCTTCAGCCAACACGCCTTAGAGCAGATGGCAGGAAGGGATGGCGGTATCGGAGTTAATCTTTCAGCACTAAATGACGCGTGGACGAACCCAGCCAAAATCGAGTACTTTCCATCCAGCTATGGGCCCACGTTTCGCTACACTGGCAAGGACGCCGTGATCGTTGTTAACGACCGTGGCAACGTCGTCACGGGATGGGGTATGTCGAAGGAGGGTGTGTCGAAGTGAAAGTGGAACTTAATTGCAAGCAATTGGATAAACTTCATGAGATTTGCCGCAAGTTCAAGGTAGACGAGGCCCTCATTGACAAAGTGAGAGAAGGAACAGTCTCGTCAGATGAAGTGAGTCTTCTGTGCGAAGTAATAAATAACGAGTTTCTGACCAATGGGATAGATAGGGACTTTGAAGCTAATGACTACGGCCGGGAGATGGAAGCTCTGTTAGATGCCGTCAACTCGGTCCGCCTCAGAGGGCGGCGATGATATTAATAGTAGTAGGATCGTCCTCTTTTTAGATTGACCACGGCATACAAGTGCATGTCACAGCAGAAGGCAATCACGGTGGGCGGATACGGCCGGGTTGATGGCGGCATATCCCGATGTGTTGGCGAAGACTGTCCATGTCGACCTTACCTATGGTCTCGACACATGGATATGTGTCCGAGAGCATCGAAAGCTAGGGCGTCCGTAATGGCGCATACCGTAGAAGACAAACTGCGGACCTCGCCACCCTGATCGATACGCTGGTGCGAGACATCGGGTCAAGTGCAGATGGTTGGGAGAACAACACGGTGGAGTGGTTCCTTGAGACTATGGCGGCGTGGGTACGTTCTATTGATTTCTATGCTCGCAATACGGGGGATGCCGTAACGACGCCAAGCTGGAATACCTTTGCGAAGATTCTCCTGGCATCGCGTATTTACGAGTAATCCGTTTATTGGGAACGCTCCGGCGCGGTCTTAGCAAATAAGAACCGCCGAGATCGGCTTTGGCTTTCCAGGCTCGTCCCACCGATGGAACTGTGAAGACGACGGCGATCGCCCCTAAAGCCTTCCCCCGCCAAGCCGATGGGGCCCATCGAACGACCCCTCGGGCGATGTGCGCCAAGAACTGTGCTACACGGCGCAGTGGCTGCAGCCGTTGCCGCGTTGGGTGGAGGTGATGTAGGTAAGACGGCCGCAGGAGCCATGGCCAATCAATTTGCCATCAACACGATGGCGGACTATCTGCAGAGCCATGGAGTGAAGCGGGCCGACCCCGAGTTCAAAGCGCTCATGCAGGCGGTAGCGCAGCCGTCGGTGCTGTAGTGGGCGGCGATAGCGGTCCGACGGCAGCCCTCAACGGCACCAAATACAACTATCTCACGCACGCCCAGATTGACGACCTGAACAATGCGTTGGCGGCGTGCACGACCGACTCCTGTCGTTCCGACGCGATTGCTGAAGCCAAGAAGCAGTCAGTCCAGAACGACGTGGCGCTTGCGATTGTTTGTAACGCGGGAGGATCCTCGGCATGCTACAAGGGGTTTGGTGCACTGGAATCGTACACTGATAGTCCGGTTGTTCCGCGCGAGATGCGTGGAGATCAGACGACCGATCATCATCTCGAGCAATCCGGGTACTTCGGCAATATCGGGTTCCTCGGCGGCGTCGCAGCTTCGGTCTATGCGAGTCTTCCGCAAGACGGTGAGACTGGCGCATACCTGTCTGGTGCGGGAGCAAAGTACGGTAATTCTCTCCTGCCATTCGTAGGAAATGATGAGGGGCCGAATCCAACCAATCCGTTCATTCCGAAGCAGTTCGGTGGCGCGTCCCCGCAGTATACGGATGGGATGTCCGCAGCGGCCGCGCCGGGGACTTGGGTCGGAGACCTTCTAGGAAAAACCACCTGGCTTCTCGCTGGAAATGAAGGCAAGGTGCCGGCGACAACCACCGTTGTTGAAGCTGAAGCCGGCAGTTGGCCAAATGTACCAACACTGGGGTCGTCTCCACAAAGTGGCGCCAACCCGCTCGCGGTTTACGGGCAGAACACGTCTAAAATGGTCCACCTGTTCGAAAATTCGGCTCCACAGTTTGGAGCCAATCGCTGCAAAATTTGGAAGTCCAGAGCAGGCTCTTGAGGCTGTGCATGAGGCTGCTCAGCAATTCGTTGGCAAACCCGGAGCAATTGTCACCACCTGGATGGATGTTGGCGGTACACCTGTTTGGGTGCGAGGGACGACTGTGGACGGCGTCTTTCGTATCGGAACGTTGTCTGGTGATGTCAATAACTCGAAGTATCCTTATCCGTGAGAAGAGTGATGGACACTATTTCAGCCTTTGAGTGCCGCGTTATTCGGCTCGCGTTACGGGGTGACGAAGATTGGATTCGGCAGCTCAGAGAGCAGATTCCGTACCTTTCGGTACTACGACGCGATGTCTTCGCTGGTGGAGTTACAACTCATCTTGCGTGTGACGAAAGGGCTATTCCGGTTGTTGTTCCGCGGGGAGGAAACGGTCTCCCAGTAAGTAGCTATCCTCCAACTGTCAATGCGATTCGCGAGTTACCTGTGCCAGCGCTGGCAAGTTTCGTCGTATGGGTTGGAAAGGACGGAAGGATAGTCGAACTTGAGGCACTGTCGTTGACAGACGATCTGTGGCCGGCGCAAGCGGAAGAAGGCTTTCACTCATTCCAGGATGACCAAGGCAATCCGCTTAATGTGGCCGAGATTCTCGCAGAATAAGATAGTTCCTACGATGGGGAGATTTATCTTTGTCTCAAATCGCAACTGGACCCGGCGACAAACAAGCTTGTGATCCGCGAGGGGCATGCCGCTGCGGAACTTGAGAACACCTTCGGCAGCACCTTGATGCGCTAGAACAGTCCAGACGGCCCTGGAAGCAAAGCGCCGGATTTTGTCTTCACCTCGGGTCCATACGAGGGTAAGGCCGTTGACTTCTTGTGGACTGATTCCAGTAAGGCATCACAAATCAATCGGTCCTTCTCAAACAATCTAGACCAAAATGAGAGTCAGCTGATCTCTCATCCCAACAAGGCGGATATTGTTCCACTGGACTATCGGAACCTCACGCCTGAGAATCGAGCGATCGTGAACGGTTGGATTTTGGGGTTACCTGCGGATAAGAAGAGAAAATTATCATTAGATGATACGAATATGAGCATCTTCATTTTTATAAAACCTGATAAATCGTGGCACAGTCCAACTGGTACCGTTGATTGCATTATTGAGGAAGCCAGACTTCGGCTACAGAGATACAAGGATTGTGTCAAGGACATATATCGTCCGCTGGACATTGAAGGTCAGGTTGATTTGAGCAGAGCCTGCTCCGATTGCTTTAACTATTTTACGAAATGTCTCGTCAGGCGATGCTGGAATTTCCGGGCTCGCCCAGAGGAAGGAGTATTGACCCCTCATACGTTGGGGTAGTCCTATCTAGGTGGAAAGAGTGTTTAGCTTTTTTGGCGGAGGACGAAAGGTTCAAAGATCACAACGCGACGTGAAACATGCTCTTGCGCGACTGGAGTAATAGAGCGAGTGTTATTGTCGACCCCGGTTAGTTAACGCCACTCATAACCCAAGGTCGCCGGGTCGTGTTGTTGTCTGAACTCGGCGGGTGTCAGTTCTCACAGGCTCTCATGAGGGGGGCGACACATTGCTCGATTGAGATCGCCAGTCGCCGAATCCTAATGATTCAAGAAATGAGACACGTTATGGTTTTTGAGTTCGAACAAGGACAGCTCCTCGGCTTTCACGCGGGCCAAACGCGCAGCGAAATCGAAGAACTATTCGGAGAGCGGCCAGTGCAGTTCATGAAGACACCTTTCAGCACTAGCCTCACCGACGCGTATTGCGATGAGTCTGTCCACGTCTACTTCAATGAAACCGATGTCATGAAGGGCGTCGAAGTCATGCGCCCTAACGTTTTCCTCTGTTTCGAAAGGAATGTGCTCGGTGAGAGAGCCAGAACTGTGACAGAATTTTTGTCATCAAACGACGCTTCATTCTCTGAGGACGACCTGGGGTACTGGCTCTACGATCGTCGATTGGCTCTCTACGTACCTGACAAGGGCGATCATCCTGACGTGTTGGTCAAAGCCGTTTATGTCAGTTATGAGGACGATCGAATACATGAGGCGGTGAGGTGACAATCCCGAGATGGACTACCTTTGCAAAGATCCTCTTGACGTCGCACGTTACGAGTAGGCCGTGAGTCAAGAGGCAGTTTAACCGGAGGGCGCATTATGGTTTTTGAGTTTTCGCAAGGACGCCTCGTCGGTTTTAACGCTGCCCAGACGCGCAGTGAGATCGAAAAGCTGTTTGGAGAAAGGCCAAAGCAATTTTTGAAGTCAGCCTTCTGTGATATCCCTACCGACGAGTACAGTGCTCGGTCGGTCCATGTTCACTTCAGCCGGGATGACGTCATCGAAAGCATTGAGATTATGCGGCCGAACGTGTTTCTTTGTTTCGAAAGGAATGTACTCGGCGAGAAAGCGAGGGAAGTCGTGGATTGGCTACAGTTGGAGAATCCCTCGTTCACTGAATTCGACCTAGGTTACCCGCTTAGTAACGGCCGTTTGAAGCTCTACGTGCCTGATAAGGGGGACCACCCTGACGTATTGATCAAGGCCGTATACGTTGGCTTTGGTGGTTGAGCGTCGCCGCGACGTCTAAGGCAGAAGGCCATGATTTTTGAGTTTGTGGATGGAGATATCTTCGGCGTGCGCGCAGGCCTGACACGAAGGGAGGTCGTGAGCCTGTTCGGGGAACATCCGGCTCAGTTCATGAAATCCCCCTTCAGTGCCAGTCCCACCGATGTGTACACCAATAGGTCGATCCACGTTCATTTCGACAAGAATGACGTCATTGAGGGCATCGAAATTTCGCGGCCTAACGTGTTTCTTTGTTTTGGCAGAAATGTGCTTGGCGAAATAGCGAGGGAGGTTGCGGAATGGATTCGGTTGGAGGACTCCTCCTTCGCCGAAGACGCTCTAGGCTACTCCATCGCTAATGGCCGGTTGGTCCTCTATGTACCTGAAAAAGGCGATCACCCCGACGCACTGATAAAGACCGTTTACATTAGTTATGAGGACGGTCGCGTGTAGGCGCGATAAGGCCTGATGACTCAGCTCAAGAGGTGATCGTATGACGGTGGGCTTCATTGGCGGCAGCTATATGTTTGACCTGGGAGATGCCGCGTCGATGGATCGGTTGTCAGTCGTGGTCAAAGGTATCGCGGCTGGAAACATGCGCGGATGACCAAATATTTCGTACCTACGTAAAATTGGATGATGTTGAAGACGCCGTATCACTGATGAGATACGTTCGCAACGAGTTGCGGCAGCGGACCGCCGGCGCGGCCGGTGCACACGCCGGGGGCGCAGGTGAAAAAGACGGATTTGAGGCGTACTTCAACGCATTCGAGGAATGTGCGACGTCATGCCGAGACTTCCATGGCAATTGGGGAATACTAAAGCCGGTGCGTGTCGCGCGGGTCGATATGCCTGCCTACCTCCAGGATACGGCCAGGTCGCTCGACCTCGTAGACTCGTTAGCTGCTGATGATGAACCATTCTGGAAGAGCTTTTCCGGCTAAGGCGATACTTCGACGGGTCTCGTTCGGCTGAGCCGAAGATCCAGATTGCCAAGATCAACAACGCGCAGCTTACCAGGCAGAGAGCACTATGGTTTTTGAGTTTGTGGAGGGAAATCTTGTTGGCTTTCGCTCAGGCCTGACGCGCGGAGAGGTCGCTCTCCGGTTCGGAGAGCGTCCAACTCAGTTCATGAAGTCGATCTTCAGTGTGAGCCCCACTGACGAGTACAACAATGGGGCTATACACGTTTATTTTGAGAAAGACGACGTCCTCCAGGGTATCGAAATATTCACGCCTAACGTGTTTCTTTGCTTCAATAGAAATGTGCTCGGGGAGAACGCGCGAGAGGTCGCGGATTGGCTGCGGTCGGAAGACGTGTCGTTTGCCGAAGACGTTCTAGGCTACTCCATCGCTAATGGTCGATTGACTCTCTATGTGCCTGAAAAAGGCGATCACCCTGACGCGGTGGTCAAAGCTGTTTACGCGAGTTTTAAAGACTGTCACGCGTAGAGCTCCGGAAAACGGCGGCGGTTAGGTTCTGCCGGATCACAAGGGGTCCGAGTCATATTTAATGACGGTAAGTGGCGAGATGATCCCGATATGGTGGATTGAAGACAAACTGCGTTCGGCGAAGTGTTGGGTACTCGAGTCAGCAACCGGTCGGGCGGCTTCTCAGCGACAAGCCCGTTAGGTTTGTTGTCGCGGCGGAAGATCATGGGGAGGCCAAAGTGGCCAATTTTTTTGTTTACGATAAGAACATACTTCCGGCTGGCTTCTCGCTTCCAGAAGACTATCTATGCTTCCTTCACGACGACAACCTAGCTGACGTCGATCCCTGGTGGTTCCTCGGCGTAAGGAAGGAAAGTGCGGAGTTCTGGATCCATGAGCTTGCTCGGCAATATCCGGGAAGATCGCTGGTTCCTTTTGCTAGATTAGCCGGATCGGATGACGTGGCATGTTTCGATGGGAGCGATCTCTCGGGAAACCCTCGGGTTCTGTACATCCACGCTTTTGCCTCACAAGGATGGGAGGATAGGGGTGTTGAGTGCGACTTCTCGAGTTGGTTGAGATCTGCCCTTTCCGATCATGAGCGGCATCACTCCGATAGCAAAAATTGAAAGGCTTGGACATAAGGCCAATCAGAACGGGGAAGATGAACTGTTGCCTCCCCGTAGCGTAGTCCGGACGTATCCAGAGGTGTTCTGGCAAACTAGGTCCCAACGAGATCGGCTATGCGCAAGAGAAATCGAGGTTCCAATGACCAGGCCGTCACTACAGGTGATCCAAAGGAAGTTGCATCTACTTTGCCTCTCCGATTATTCAGCAGAATCGTTTACGTCCGGACTTGTGGCGGTAACGGACACGCGCGGCAGATGGCAGGCCGCAGTAGATACCCTATATAGGTTGGCTGTCTGTCAACTGGTCTGGTCGCCCTCGTTGCCAGATGGGCAAGGCGAGGGTGAATACATCCTTTCTTACATCGAAGAACTTTCGAGGATCGATCCTTTTCCTTCTAACGACTTGTCAGACGCGTGGCTAGGCCTTGATGTCCTCGCCACGAAGGTAGCCAGAGACTGGATAGAAAAATTTGAAGTGATCGAGAATTTGGGTGCCTTTAGTCCAGGCCTTGATGAGGTCCTGCACGAACGGTTTTGTGAATTTGGGGTCCCGTTCGAGGTTTATCCCGTGAGTCGCGTGAAGTTGTTTGACTGACGAGAGAGAAAGCCTGATCACACCATGATTGACAATGTCTTCAATAGTTTGATGGAACGTCGACTGGTCAACTGGGAAGTCGTCCGTCGGGGATTGACGGATGTTCCAGGGCTGCCCGACATCCTCTCACCTGACCGCGTCGCAACTTTTTCGAGCGTTAGGTTAGAGGTTGTGAAGTCCGTCAGTCCATTTCTAACGCATATTGTCGCGATGGCTACTGAGCCTCGTCTATCGACGAATGAGCTGTTGGCGATGGTCGAGCAGATTTGTGAGCGGACGGGATCCGATCAGGTGCACGGACTTCGTTGCTGGAGATTTGGGGTTCTAACTGAATTGCTGAGAGATCCGGAAGAAGATCCAATGTATGGCTTAATTCGGCTAGATGAGTTCGTTCTGACCTGGAGTGCAGTGGATATTGATTCCTCACTTCCAGGATTTTCGACCACGGCGACATCGGAGTACATGAACCACGATGGTTACCTGCGGCGGATGGAGCAGCTCCGTGATTGGTTGCAAATCGAGGGGGCGGCACTCCAGGCGATTCAGGAATCTTCTCGGTCGTGAGAACTGACGCCTTTTGCTCGAGGATCTCGAGAGGTTCACGTAAAGTTGGAGGCCTGAAGCGGGGAAGAGATCGATCCGTCGCAGCGCGTCGAGCTAGCGATATCGCTTGCCTATTTGGGTCGAATCCAGCGCAATTCATGAAATCGATCTTCAGTACTAGTATCTCGCATCAGCGTGTGGAAGAAGCTCGGTGGCGGATACCGCGCGGGTAAACATGGTTTCTCTATCGTGGGAAAGGTACATATGATTACACCCGAGTATGTCCGGGACGGGCATGGAGAATTCATCTTCGTTGCGAATCACAGCCTGGAAACAGAGGAGCGCCTGAGTCGCAGCATCGAATATAACCGGGCTCGTATTCTCCACGCACGAATGCATCTCCCCTTGCATCTTTCTCGATGCCGGCTCATCTACGATGTACGCGGGCAGGAACCGGGGCGAGATGCGCTCAATCGTATTGCGCTTTCTCTTGCAGATGTATGCACAGTGGAGTTCAAGCGCTGATGGGTATGCAAATCGTCATCGCTACTGTCGATGCGGAGCGCGTCGCCGAGGTATTCGCCTCCCATGGCGTCACGTATGAGATGTTTCCGATGCACGGTCGCGAGACCTGTATATCGATTCCCGCTGATGTGATCGACGAGCTTGGCGAATCCACGATCGACAAAGTCCTTGGTTCGTTCACGTACATCGATCTTTGGTCTGGACGGGTGCGCGGGGAACAGAAGGCGTGATGAAGCGAGTCTGCCGGGTGGGCCTCCCTTCTGCTTCAATTGCTGATGGTGGCTTCGCATGACACCGCGGGTTTGCGATGGGGAAGTCTTCACTGTTGGGTATCGATGCTCTCCTAAAGCTCGCCCGAAGGAAGCCGATAGACATGTGGAAGGGTTCATCGGTGACGGGTCCTTCGAGGCCAGAGATGATGGCTTCGAGTCATATGTAATGATGGTGGACGGCGAGATGATTCACGGAGCGGTCGTCCCTCAGTCGTACGTGGACGTAATTGTCGCGACTTGGCGAGGGCTCCTTCGCTTTCTAGAGGAGGATATGCGATTCGACCGAGCGCAAGCTGCGGAGCCAGGCGCACTCGAGAGGCGTCGCGGGAGCAAGGCCTGGTAATGAGCGGCGGCCGTTGGTCCCTGGTTCGAAATCCGGGTGGCCTATATGAGAGGATGGAGGTGTCTTTGCTATGGCGAACACGGTAGACGTTCAGACCGCTGACGATTTATCCGCTCTAGTCGCCATGCTAGCGGAAGACCTTGTGATCAATCCGGATGGTTGGGAGAACGACACGCTGGAGAGGTTCCTGTCCGCTATGGCGGCGTGGATACAATCCATGGACAGCTACGCTCGAAATACGGGCGACGTTGACGTAATGGCTCCAAGCTGGAATACCTTCGCGAAGATCCTTCTGGCATCTCGCGTTTACGAATAGAAAGTTCGAGTATGGCTAAGCGCTAATATGCGGACGTGGTCGCCAGGACGAGCCTTGGGATCAGCGATGGATTAGACGCCTGAAGGTGCCTCAAGATGAAAGTGGAACTCAACCGGGAGCAGTTGGACAAGCTTCACGAGATCTGTCGTAAGTTCGATGCGGACGAAGGGCTCATAGATAAGGTGCGCGAGGGGGTTGCGGCGTCGCATGAGGTGGGGATAGTTCGGCGGGACATCATGATTGATTGCGGTGACGTCAAGGGTTTCGAAGATCGTTTTCTCGATGGCGTGCTCGTTGGGGTGGGGTCGCTCGGTCTTTGGTTCTCGGACGGTGCGCAAGTAGTGGTTTCATGTCCTCTACTCCTGAAAGAAGGTGAGGGCGTGAAGATTGGGCATGGTGAAGACCCATATTCGAGCTCGATTTTATTTAGATGCCTGAATGAAAGAGTTGTTCGCGCATCTATTTGCGACCATGGGATTCTTCGGCTTGAGTTTGAGGGGGCACTTCAATCGAGATTATCCCTGAACATAGCGGGCTGGAGTCATACGTTGTGATCATTGGGGGAGAGGTCATCCCGGTACTGCTGAACTGAGAGCGATGGAATCGGATTTCTGGATGGCTACACTCCGAGAGCAGTATCCGGAGCGGGAGCTCATGCCGTTTGCAAGAAATAGAGAAGGGAATCCCACTTCCGTCACTATTTGCACTAGGTGAGGCCGTGGGCGATACGATGTACGGAGGATACGTGTGGTTCGAGGATCGGCTCTGAACTTGTTCATCGGTGATGACCGTGGAAATTCTGCTGTTGGTGCCGAAGATCCAACGCTCACATGGCAGGTTGGCGCACGGTGTTCGGCAGTCATGAGTCCGAGGACTTATGACGCATGTTGGAATGACCTTGAGCGCTTCATGAGATCGCTGGCGGCGTGGCTCAGCGAACGGTTTGTTCTGTCGTTCGGATATTCGATGATCTACGCCGTGAGAGGTAAGAATGGCTTTCGCTTGCTAAGACCTGGGGTCGAGCTCGAGGGGCCGGTTAACATACAGGGAGGCGATAGATGTTTGACGGATTTTTGGCCGGCATGTTAGGCGCCTTGACGTCGATGATCAGACTCAAGAATCCGGCTCCGGTCATGTACATTGCGAGCTTTCTTATCGGTGCTGTCGCTGCCCAGCTGATCATGTTTTTCATGGTCGGATCATCAGTTGGCTACGCCCACGCATTGTCCCTCATGCGGGATAAAGTGGTCTCCCCTGAAGGCATTGGGCCACCGCTCTTGGGCGGAATCATGGCAACGTCCGTGTTTTGGTTCACCCCGCCGGACCGATAATCGTCGCTTCCGCCACCTCAAGGCAGTGGAGCAGGCTCCGACCAGGTTAGTGAAGAAGAGGGTTTCTGGGGTGGCCAAGCGGGTTAAGTTGGGCGACATCGTCCAGATATTGACGTCAGAGGGGGTTTCTTATGCCCAGCTGACGCATGTACATCCAGAGTATGGGCATTTGATTCGAATTTTCGAGGGCCGGCATACTAAGGTTCCCAAAGACTGGGCAGGCGTAGTACGCCGGGCTGTTCAGTTCTCCACTTTCTTTCCGTTGCAGAGCGCAGTCAACCAGGCGCTGGTCGCCGTGGTCGGGAATCATCCTGTTTCGGATGAGCTTGCTAGCTTTCCCACATTCCGATCCCGGAACGGAACTCGTGGCGGTTCGATCTGGCTCTGGGATGGCACTACATCGACGATGCTGGATCGACCTCTGCGGGAAGACGAGTATTGCTTGCCGGTGCGAGGGATTGTAAGCGCACCGTTACTTGTGGAGCGTATAGAAATCGGATATCGCCCACAGGCAAATGATCGGTGGCTTTGATCAAGCCCTTAGCGTTCCCCGCACCTGCAACGCATGCCGGGGCGGAATCTCGACATGATGTTCTGAGCGATGGGCCCGGATTGAATGATTGATAAGCAGACATTGGATTCCATACAACAAAAAGTTTGGACTCTAGGTAGGGCGATCGGCGCACCAATAAATCTCCTTATCGTGCGCTGGCAGGCGTCAGGATATGGAGAGCCATATATCGATTTGGATAGTGACGGTTTTCACTACATCATTTCGGAGAGAGGCATGGAGATGTCCAGGAGAACCGTCGTTTCCCTGGATGAACTTCTCTACTTGCTTCTTGAAGACGCGGTATCAGCAATGGCCTGGGATTATGAGCGCGAGCATCGCGTTAAAGGCCGAGATCCAAGGCGGATCGCCTTTCCCGAGAGAATTAGACTGATGAGCCAGTTAGATCCAAGGTGGGCCGCTAGGGCGAGGGAAGATATTGATGAGACGCTGAAGTCCTCTCCTTATTTTGATGATCCATAGGCTCCTCATGTGGATTCGACTAAAGCCATGAGACTTTCAATAGGATTGTTCGTATGTCCGCACTGCGGATCCCGGACCGAGCGACCGGTACTTCATCCGGGTGTCTATGGGGAGTTCTTGCTGTGGAGTGAAGATGGACAATGCCGATACATGAATGCCTTTGGTGATCGAGTTTACTCGGAAGTTGGAAATATCGTCGATCACGTTATAGGAGGTGCGGCGGCTACGTGGCAAGGCGCCGATAAGCTCCAGCGAATTTTTGGTTCAATTGCATGTGATCAATCGTCGGAGGGTTATACATTCGAAATGCATCGACTATCTCGCTGCCAAAGATGTCACGAACATTTCCTCCGGTTCGGTGGATATACCGATCCGATTGCGGTTGTCGACTTGTCCATTCCACTTGTTTCGCACGTCGAATGGGAAAGCCTCATGCCGGCGGAAAAGCAGGTAAGGGTCATCGGTGCCTTGCGGGAAATCGAATCCGCATAATGATGTAGTCGTTTCCCGTAGAAGGATTGAATCGGTGTGAAGGCCGGGCATGGAAAGATACAGATTGCGGTCCTATTCTACTTCGACATCTGAACGTGCAAGCTTTTCGTGTTGTCGCCAGCGGTGTTGTAGCGGAGCCGCATAGTAAACGAGTCCATCCGCCATGAAAATCAGTGAGCCAACTACAATTTTCGACCCCTATGAATGGTTGCCGGGATACGGTGAATCCAGTGTGGCTATTGTTTCCAAAGGCTTGGAGCTCGCAATAACAGTCAAGTACGACTACGAAGATCCTTCGTCCAGGGAGATGTGCATCGCCGAACGAACATTTCTGTTCAATTACGCGACGGCGTTTCTAAGGCAGCCATTTCCTGGGGCTTCGCGTTCGAAGTCGTAGGTGAGGCTTCAGGATTGAAGCTTGGCAGACTCACGGAGTTTCGATCTTCGGAATACGTAGACCACTATTTAAGGGCTAGAGCAACCGTCACGGCACACCCGCCGCCGCCGGTGAGGCACTTCTCTATCCAGTTTCTCTCTGAAAACCTGGACGTGCATGTTCTCGCATCGGACGTGCGCTTGAGTGACGAGATTATCGTCACCCGAGGTATTCAGCCGGCACTCGCGATGTCAGCCAAACCCCATTCTCCGCCTGAAAGAACGTGAACCCGGCCCGGTACATTGAGCCGGTATGAACGGTAAGAACGATGGGCTTTCCGTGTCGGGCCCCAACTCTCGATGCTGTAGCCTCGTCGCTCGACAGATGCACGTAATGCCTTGCGCCAGATACGAGGCCATGTATCCGGATCGATTCGATATGGCGGGTTGCGGTACCGTGATAAAGCACGTCCGGGGGTACCGCTTCGGCATATCTGATGTTCACGCTTGCCGCAGAATGCCCCTGAGCAGCACGGATTCGCAGGCCATCGTGTGACAGCGTGAAGCGTTTCTTATCGCTTGTGCGGACGACTTCCCCGATGATTCCTGCATCCAGTCTCATGCCGGCTTCGGCGGCGCACTGGATGAGTTCCTCGACCTCTGCCCATCCATCATTGTCCAATTTCAGTCCAATGGTTTCCGGTGCATGCCGAAGGATGAAGCTCAGATATTTACTTGTACGAACTAGCTTCGGGTCTTCCATGTTTTCGTCCGATGTGGGGTTGCCTGATAGAAGCGTAGCTCACCTTCCTAAAGGTTTCTCAAGGGGCGCCGATAGAGCTGTCGGACGATCTCTGGCTCGAGGTGTCATGGGTTGGCTTGGAAGAGACCGTGCAACTCGTGTATCTGATTGGCGACCACTCGAGTGGGTATCCTGCGGGCGATACCGTCCGGTCGAGTGCGGCGTGTGCAGGAACGTCATTGTAGATGTCGATGCCGGTCGATTGGAAAGGTGGAATACTAAAGGCCTATACCGAGTGAATGCGGAAGATCCATTTGATATTTTCTCAGATGTGTCCGAGACATCTCTTGGAAGAGTTGTCTCGGCACGTGCTGTGCTCGTCATACGCGATGCACGAGCAATTCTTGTTCCCACTCTCGAATCCTTCGGCGTAGGCGACACAGCTCACGCCGTGGAAGTTTACTGCCCAGGACTTGAAAAGCTCCTCGACTCGAAGCTCGGTGGCTGGGTGGGTGGCCCGGCGCGATACTCCGACGTGGTTGAGGTCACGGGTGTTTTGGCCAAAGCGACTACCCGTGCGAGTGCGCTATCGCTATCCGGCCTGAGCCGGATGGTGCTGGAGCGGGACGGCGAGGCGTACGCGATCATTTGAGATGGCATGGGAAGGTCTCGCGCTTATGCGATGGGCGCTTCTGGTGTTGCGCCTAAACTTAAGCATTCCCAATGCGTGCTTGCGAGGTGGGCCAGGTCTACGGAGATAAAATTCATCGATCGCGAAGAAATGTACCCGGTAGAGGCGAATGATGGAGGGCTTTTCTTGTGCGTACTCATTGGTGGCGTGGGTATGTGGGAGAAGAAGATCCTGATGGATGACACGATGAAGCGACAGTTTGACGAGGATTCCCTCGGACCTGCGTACATGGGTAGACAGGATGCGTTGCGGCTCGGGTCACCTCTAAGAGGGCCCAGGTACAAATGACTAAAAACTGTTACTTCTTTTCGGATGGCGACCTTCCTTCCGGCTTCGCCATTCCCGCGGAATTCCGTGACTTTGTTTTGGCGGATGAGAGGCCCGATGTCGGATCCTGGTGGTTCCTTTGCGACTACCCGCTACACGCGGATTTCTGGATAGCTACACTCCGGGAGCAGTATCCGGAGCGACAGCTTGTGCCGTTTGCAAAGATGGAGGACACGGATGACGTCGCTTGCTTTGATGGCACCGACCTTTCTGAGTCCCCAAAGGTCGTTTATGTCCACGCGTTCGCCTCGCCAGGTTGGGAAGTGAGGGGCTACGCTCCGGACTTTTCTGCCTGGTTGGCGGAGTCTATGGTTCAGTGAAAGCAGGGGCGCCGCGCAGATCCCCTAAAGCTTTCCCCCACCCAGCCGATAAGCCCATCGAACGACCCCTCGGGCGCTGCCCACCAAGGGTCCCAACGGTACGGACGATGGCGAAGAAATCCTCCAAAGACACGCCCCGCGCCCCGCTCACGCTGGACGCGGACCTGCGCATCGGCAGCGCCCCGACCCTGCGCGAGACGCTGTTGGCCGCCCTGTCGGCGGGGCAGGCGGTCGAGATCGACGCGGCCGGCGTGGCCCAGACAGACACCGCCGCCCTGCAGGTGCTCGCGGCCTTCTCGCGCGATGCGCGTGCCGCGGGCGTTCCCGTGGCCTGGACCGGGGTCAGCGACACCCTCCGCCGTGGCGTGTCCACGCTCGGCCTCGATGCTTTGATTGAACTGCCGGCCCAAGCCGGCGTGAACTGAAGGTGCTCCCATGGCAAAGATTCTTGCGGTAGACGATTCGGCTTCCATGCGCAGCATGGTCGCCTTCACCCTGCGTGGCGCCGGTCACGATGTCGAAGAGGCCGACAATGGCCAGGCGGCCCTGGATTCGGCGGGTAACCACAAGTTCGACCTGATCCTCGCCGACGTGAACATGCCGGTGATGGATGGCATCACGATGGTCCGCGAGATCCGCACGCGTCCGGGTTACAGCGGAGTGCCGATCCTCATGCTGACCACCGAGTCCAACCCCGAAAAGAAGATGGAAGGCAAGGCCGCCGGCGCTACTGGCTGGCTGGTGAAGCCGTTCGATCCCGACCAGCTGTTGGCCACCGTGGCCCGCGTGCTCGGTTAATCCGTTCCAAGACGTTCCGGCAATCCAGGGTCCACCCATGTCCAAAGTCGATCTGGCGCAATTCCACAAGGCGTTCCACGAAGAGAGCCTCGACGGTCTCGACGCCATGGAGCAGGCCCTCCTCGCGCTGGACGAGGGCGCCGACGATCCGGAACTGATCAACGTCGTGTTCCGCGCCGCCCATTCCATCAAGGGCGGTGCGGCGACGTTCGGCTTCACCGACGTGGCCGCCTTCACGCACGTGGCGGAAAACCTGATGGACGAGGTCCGCAGTGGCCGCCGTCCGATGGAAAAGGCCGTGGTCGAGCTGCTGCTCCGTTCGGGCGACACTGTGCGCGACATGCTGGCGTTGTCGATGGCGGGCCAGCCGGCGGCCACCGCCGAGAGCCAGGCCTTGCTGGCCGAGTTGTCGGCCATGGTGTCCGGTGGCTCCGCCGCGCCGGTGGCCGCCAAGGCCGCCGCACCCGCCGAAGTGATCGAAGGCTGGGACATCGCCTTCCGTCCGTTCGACTACCTGCTGAAGACCGGCAACGATCCGGCCCGGATGTTCCGCGAACTCGGCGCCCTCGGGCCGCTGAGCGTCGAATGCGATGCCAGCAAGCTTCCCTCGTTGGCCGATATGGACGCGTCGTCGTCCTACCTCGGCTGGGCGCTCCGCCTCGATGCCGGCGCCAAGCGCACGGCCGTCGAGGGCGTGTTCGACTGGGTGGACGGTGACTGCGACCTCACGCTGACGCCGCGTGTCGCCGCGCCGGCACCGGCCGCCGCCGCCGCGCCGCGTGCCGTGCGCGAGCCGGCCGCCAACAGCGAATCCAGCTCGGTCCGCGTCGGTATCGAGAAGATCGACACCCTGATCAACCTCGTCGGCGAACTGGTCATCACGCAGTCGATGCTGAGCCAGTTCCATGACGGCGTGGACGCGTCGCAACTGGAAATGCTCCGCCATGGCCTCGCCCAACTCGGGCGCCATACGCGCGAGTTGCAGGAAAGCGTCATGAGCATCCGCATGCTGCCGATCAGCACGGTGTTCAACCGTTTCCCGCGCCTGGTTCGCGACCTGGCGCAGAAGCTCGACAAGAAGGTCGTGCTCGACCTCCGTGGCGAGACGACCGAACTGGACAAGACCGTGCTGGAGAAGATCGGCGATCCGCTGGTCCATCTGGTGCGAAACGCCATCGATCACGGCCTGGAAGTGCCCTCGAAGCGCCTCGCCTCTGGCAAGGGCGACACCGGCACGCTGCGCATGGAGGCCTTCCATCGTGGCGGCTCCATCGTGGTGGAAGTGGCCGACGACGGCGCCGGTCTGAACCGCGACGCCATCGTGGCCAAGGCCATCCAGCGCGGCATCATCGCCTCGGGCGACGGCATGTCCGACGACGCCGTGGCCGACCTGATCTTCGAGGCGGGTTTCTCCACCGCCGCCGCCACCACCGACCTTTCCGGCCGTGGCGTGGGCATGGATGTGGTCCGCCGCAACGTCATGGATCTCGGCGGCACCGTCGGCATCCGCAGCGTGCAGGGCAGTGGCACCACGTTCACGATCACCTTGCCGCTCACCCTCGCGATCATCGACGGCCTCACCGCCGCGGTAGGCGAGGAGACCTATATCGTGCCCTTGGTCTCGATCGTGGAATCCGTGCAGGTGAAGCCGGACGCCGTCCGCAGCGTGGCGGGTGGTGGCGAACTGTTCCGTTTCCGCGAGCATTGGTTGCCGATCGTCCGCCTGTTCGACGTCTTCGGTTGCGCGGGACGCCGGCGTGCGCTGGACGAGGGCATCGTCATCGTGGTGGAAGGCGAGGGGACACGTATCGGCCTGTTCGTCGACGAATTGATCGGGCAGCAGCAGGCAGTGGTGAAGTCGTTGGAGGCTAACTACCGTCGGGTGGCCGGGATTTCCGGTGCGACGATTCTGGCCGATGGCTCGGTCGCGTTGATCGCGGATGTGACGGGGCTGGTTCGCATGCAGGGGCGGCGCAAGGCTGCCTGAGTCGCTGTGCTAGCTGCTTGAGGTGGGAGCCATTTAAGGGGACAGCCCGATTTTGTGGGAGCAACTGTCTTTTTCCTTTGGCTCCTCAAGGCGCAGTGGATCGCCAGCCGACCTGATCACGGACCATGGCG
>NZ_JBFUPQ010000011.1:0-184896 GCF_041360655.1 Luteibacter sp. RCC_6_2
GGATCGGCCTGGACGGCCGATCGTTTTCGCTGAGGCAGGAGCCGAATCGGAAACCCCCGCCCGACCGTCCGAGCCCGCAGGGGCGCCAGCCATAGAACACGGCCGCGCAGCGGCATCCCTTCCCAAGGGACGGCACCGCCTGTCGCGCCGAGGGTGGCGCCCGGCAGCTCCGCAGCCACGCCGCACACAACGAATGCGAGGGCGAAGCCGAGCCATCACGAACTCCGGGAAGAATTTTCGCTACCCAGTTTCGCCCACGCGCAACGGCATGGTTTCCGACGGTCGCCTTTGCCGTTTTCCGGCAGCGTGCACAGGCGTGGCATCGGACCCTGTGGGGATGCGACATGTCTCCGGCTCGTCCCTCATCGAATCGCTCGTCGCATCGGCGGTGTTCGCCATCGGCAGTGCGTCGACCGCGGCTTGGGTCGCGCAGTCGATGGCCGTCGATGCGAGGGCGTCGCGGCTCGTCGCGGCGACCACGATCGCGGTCAGCGTGGAAGCACGCATACGCGCCGGAGGCGGCACCGTTTCCGATGACGACCTGCGCGTGTTCCAGGCCGCGCTCATCCGACGAATGGGACCAGCCGCCAGCGGTTCCGTGACCTGCGAGCCGCCCGCGGCCTGCGTCATCCGGATCGCCTGGGCGACGCGCGAGGTCCTGTCATGGCCGTTCGATCGGTGACGGCTCGTGGGATGACGTTGGTCGAACTGCTCGTCGGGCTGGCGGTGGCCGCGATCGTCGCCGTGGTGGCCATGACCGGTTTATCGATCATGGGACTCGCCATCATCCGCCAACGTGCGGCGACCAGGACGAACGACATGGTGTGGCTGGCGCACGCGGCGATCGCGCGGGACCTGTGCGTGTCGCGCCGATGGAAGGGCTGTATCGAGGCACGCGGTTGCACGGCGCAGACGGTGCACGGCGGCACGCCGGCACTGGTGCTCGACCACGCCGAGTGGTTCGCCGACGGGGGACTCTGGCGATGCGAAGGATCGGATTGCGGGACGTATCTCGACGGCATCGTCGGCATCGAGTTCATCGCCTTGCTGCAGGACGATCGCGGCTCCCTCCGTCAGGTGCCATTCGCCCCGATCCATGAAACCAAGGCAAGTGCGCTCGAGGTGGTGCTATGGACGGCGGATGGACGTCCTTACAGCCGGACGACAGGCCGGAGTGGTTGTGCGCCGGCTCACTGAGCGCGGCGCCATCTTGCTCTTGGTGCTGGCGGTGCTCGCGATGATGGCGATCCTCGCGGCCTCGTTGTCACGCTCGGCACGGTCGCGGGTGCTGGCCGCGCAGGAATTCCATCGGGCGGAGATGGAAGCCCGGCACGGCCGTGTCCTCCATGGTGGCGAGGTTGGCGACGACCATGCGACCATCGACGATGGCGCGGCCGGCGCGTCGTCGAATGAGGCAATCCATGGATCGCAGACGATTCCTCCAGGGGGCGACGATCGCCTCCGGCGTGGCACTGGCCGCCAAAGGCATCGCTAAGGCGGCTCCCGCCACGACCGCCGCGGGGATGGTTCCGCGTGTGTGTTCCACCTGGGACTTCGGCGTGGCCGCCAACCAGGCCGCCTGGAAGGTGCTCTCCTCCGGCGGGCGCGCTCTGGATGCGGTGGAGCAGGGCGCCCGCGTACCGGAGGCCGACCTGCGCAACCATAGCGTCGGCCGTGCAGGGTATCCGGATCGCGACGGCAAGGTCACGCTCGACGCCAGCATCATGGACGAGAACGGCAACTGCGGCGCGGTGGCGGCGATCGAGCATATCGCCCATCCGATCTCCGTCGCGCGGCGGGTCATGGAACGCACGCCCCACGTGTTGCTGGTGGGCGACGGCGCATTGCAGTTCGCGATCGAACAGGGCTTTCCCCGCGAGGAGTTGCTCACCCCCGAATCGGAAAAGGCCTGGCACGAATGGCTGAAGACGGCGAAGTACAAGCCGGTGGCCAATAGCGAGGTCAAGAGCTACAACGCGGGCCCCGGTGGAACCCCCGGCGATGCCAGCAACCACGACACCATCGGCATGCTCGCGATCGACGCCAAGGGCAACCTGTCCGGCGCGTGCACGACCAGTGGCATGGCCTGGAAGCTGCACGGGCGCGTGGGCGACAGCCCGATCATCGGCGCCGGCCTCTATGTCGACAACGACGTGGGTGGCGCGACCTCCACGGGCGTGGGCGAAGAGGTGATCCGCAACGTCGGCAGCTTCCTCGTCGTGGAACTGATGCGCCAGGGCCGCTCGCCCGAAGACGCATGCCGCGAGGCGGTGGAGCGCATCCTGCGCAAGAAGCCGAACGCGAAGGATCTCCAGGTCGGCTTTCTCGCGATGGACAAGAAGGGCAACGTCGGCGCCTGGGCGATCCAGAAAGGTTTTTCCTATGCGGTCTGCGATGCGGCGAAGCAGGATGCGTTGATTCCCGGCAAGAGCAGCTACTGACCATGGCCCTGCTGGAGATCGCGGCCAATTCGGTGGCATCGGCGTTCGCCGCGCAGGAAGGCGGCGCGGGACGCGTCGAACTGTGTGCCTGCCTGGAAGAGGGCGGCGTCACGCCTTCGCACGGCACCATCGCGCTGGCGCGCGAAGGCCTGAACATTCCGCTCTACGTCTTGATTCGTCCGCGGGCGGGTGACTTCGTCTACGAGAACGCCGAGGTCGAAGCCATGCTCGACGACATCGCGCATTGCCGGGCACTCGGCTGCGACGGCGTGGTGGTCGGCGCGCTCACCGCCGAAGGCGAAGTGGATAGGGACGTCTGCGCCTTGTTCGTGCGCGCGGCCGAAGGCATGGGGCTTACCTTCCATCGCGCATTCGACCTCGTCGACGACCAGTCCTCCGCGCTGGAAACGGTGATCGATCTCGGGTTCGAGCGCGTGCTCACTTCCGGAGGCATGCAGAGCGCGGCGGCCGGTGCCTCGTCCATCGCGCGGCTCGTGGCCCAGGCGGGAGGACGGATCGTGGTGATGCCGGGAGCGGGTATCGAGCCGGGCAATGTCCTCGACCTTCGCGAGGCGACACGCGCGCGCGAGTTCCACGCATCCGCGAAGAAACGCCTTCCCTCGGCGATGCGCCGGGTCCCCGGCGATGCGCTCGGCATGGGCGCGGGCGAGATCCGCACGGACGTCGATTCCGTCCGCGCGCTGGTCACCGCCCTCGCTTGATGCCTCAGCTCGCCGCCAGGTGGCGGAGGTCGTCGAGCTTATCGGCGTCGTGGATGCCGAGGTCGGTACGCCAGCGCAGGATGCGCGGGAAGCGCACGGCCACGCCGGCCTTGTGACGGCCGGAGGCCTGGATCGCCTCGAAGGCCAACTCGAACACGTGCGTCGGCTCGACCGAACGCACCGGGCCGAAACGGTCGATGGTGTGCGCGCGTATCCAGCGGTCGAGCCGGCCGATCTCGTCGTCGTCGAGTCCGGAGTAGGCCTTGGCCACGGGCACGAGCGCATCACCATCCCACACGCCGAAGGTGTAGTCGGTGAACAAACCGGAACGGCGGCCGTGGCCCGGTTGCGCATAGATCAGCACGGCATCGATCGTGTAGGGATCGACCTTCCACTTCCACCAGTCGCCGCGTTTGCGGCCCACGCGGTAAGGCGAGTCGAGCCGCTTGAGCATGAGGCCTTCCGTGCGGCGCTCGCGCGACTCGGCGCGCACCGCCGTCAACGCGTCCCAGCCGGGCGCCGGTATGGCGGGCGAGAGCATCAGCGTGGGACGCCGTTCCTCGACCAGGCTGGCGAGCATCGCGCGGCGCTCGGCCAGGGGACGCTCGCGCACGTCCTGGCCGTGCAGTTCGAGCAAGTCGTAGGTCATCAGGCGCACGGGCGTATCGGCGAGCAGTTTCGGCCCGGGCTTGAGCTTGCCGATGCGCTTCTGCAACGCTGCGAAGGGAAGCGGATGCGCTTCGTCGAGCGTCCATGCCAGGATCTCGCCGTCGATCACGCAGCCGTCCGGAAGATCGCGTGCCGATTGTTCGATCTCCGGGAAGCGTCCATCCAGGCGTTCTTCGCCGCGCGACCAGAGCAAGGTTTCTCCTGCCCGGCGCATCAGCTGGGCCCGGATGCCATCCCACTTCCACTCGGCCAGCCATTCGCCGACATCGCCGAGCGACGAGACCTCCTGTTCCAGCGGCGAGGCCAGGAAAAACGGATAAGGCCTCTCTCCCGCATGCTCGTCGGCACGCTCGGGGCCGGCCAATGCCTGGAAGGCCGTGGCGCTGGGCGCCCAGGTACCGCTCAGCCGGTGTGCGATCAGGTCCGTCGGCAGGTTCGCCCATTGCGCGAGCGCCTGCACCACGAGCCGGTGCGACACGCCGACTCGCAGCGACCCGGTCAGCAACTTGTTGACCAGGAAGACCTGGCCACGTGGCAAGGGACGCCACCATTCGCGCAGGAGGTCGATGCGTTCGGACGATTCCAGCGCGTTGAGTGAAGGCAGGCGCGCTTCCATCCATACATGCAGCGGCGTGTCCTCCTGCTCGTCGCCGCCGCTTGGCAGCATCAGTGCGATCGTCTCCGCGAGATCGCCCACGTGCTGGTAACTTTCGTCGATGAGCCAGTCGGCATAGCCCGCTTCCGCGGCGAGCGCGGCGCGCAGTTCGGTCGACGTGGCGGTTCGCTTGAGCTTGCCGCCGCCCAGGACGTAGACGGCCCATGCCGCGTCTTCCGGCGGGGCCTCGGCAAAGTAGGCCGCCATCGCGTCACGCTTGGCGGCGGTGGACGAGGTGCGATCGAGCACGTCGAAAAGGGCGGCGAAACGGCGCATCAGTCGCCTTCCTCGCTGCCGCGAAGCTCCGGCATCCGTCCACCGAGCGCGCCTAGCGGGAAGGCCTCGTGGCCGTTCTCGCGCAGGTGGCGGATCAAGGCCTCGCCGTCGCCATGCGTGACGTAGATGCGCTTCGCGCCGCAGTCTTCCACGCTGCGGATGAGCCCCGGCCAGTCGGCGTGATCGGACACGACGAAGCCGCGATCGTAGCCGCGGCGACGGCGTGCGCCACGCACCTGCATCCATCCGGAAGCGAAGCCGGTGGAGGCCTTGGCGAAGCGGCGCATCCAGGGCGAACCCGCGGCCGACGGCGGCGCCATCACCAGTTCGCCGGCGAAATCCTTTCCGCGGGCGGATTCGCCCACGGCCTCGGTAGGCAGCATGTGCACGCCCGCCTCGCGGTATGCCTCGACCAGCCGCAGCATCGCACCATGCAGGTGTACCGTGCGGTCGGTGC
This sequence comes from Luteibacter sp. RCC_6_2, assembly GCF_041360655.1. Lineage (NCBI taxonomy): Bacteria > Pseudomonadati > Pseudomonadota > Gammaproteobacteria > Lysobacterales > Rhodanobacteraceae > Luteibacter > Luteibacter sp. RCC_6_2. The sequence continues at coordinate 5,221 of NZ_JBFUPQ010000011.1, forward strand.
GCGTGGCCAACTCGGCGAGCAACCGCTGTGCCTTGCCCAGGGCGTAGCAGAACAGTACCGCCGGCACGCCGCGTGTCGCGCACTCGTCCAGCCAGTCGAGGATCTCGTCCACCACCTGGCTCATGGGCGGCCATCGGTAGATCGGCAGGCCGAAGGTGGATTCGGTGACGAAGATGTCGCACGGCACCGGTTCGAAGGGATCGCAAGTGGGGTCGGGCTCGCGCTTGTAGTCGCCGGATACCACCGCGACCTTGCCGCATCCTTCGATGCGGACCTGGGCCGCCCCGAGGATGTGACCCGATGGATGCAGGGACACGCAGGTCCCGCCCAGCGTGAAGGCTTCGTTCCAGTCGTATTCGTGGAGCGTGGCCGAGGTGCCGAGGCGTTCGCGCATCAGTCCGACACCGGCACGCGCTACGTGATAGCGCGCGCTGCCCACCCGGGCATGGTCGCCGTGCGCGTGCGTGACGACCGCGCGGGCGACCGGCTGCACCGGATCGATGAAGAAGTCGCCCGCCGGGCAATAGAGGCCTTCGGGGCGCGGCAGCAGCAGGTCGTCGTCCATGCGGCCGAAGGTAGGCGGCGGATCGTCAACAGCGCGAAAACGCCGCGGTGCCGCGGTGGGATCAGGCCACGAACTGCAGGCGTGCCAGTTCGGCGTAGAGGCCGCCCTCGGCCAGCAGGCTCTCGTGCGTGCCTTGCGCCACGATCCGGCCGCCATCCATCACGACGATGCGATCGGCGCGCTGCACGGTGGCCAGGCGATGTGCGATCACCAGCGTGGTACGGCCCTTTTCGAGACGTTCCAGCGCGTGCTGGATGGCCGCTTCCGATTGGGCGTCGAGCGCCGAGGTGGCTTCGTCCAGCAGCAGCAAGGGGGCATCGCGCAGGATCGCCCGGGCGATGGCGATGCGCTGCTTCTGTCCGCCGGACAAGCGCACGCCGCGTTCGCCCAGCGCCGCTTCGTAGCCGTCGGGCAGGGCGGCGATGAAACCGTCCGCTTCGGCGAGGCGCGCGGCTTCGTGCACCTCGTCGTCGGAGGCGTCGGCGCGGCCGAAGCGGATGTTGTCCGCGGCGGTGCCGCCGAAGATCACGGTTTCTTGCGGCACCAGCGCGATCGCGCCGCGTAGTTCGGGCAGGGCGAGTGCGCGCAGGTCGATGCCGTCGAAGCGAATGGAGCCGGAGCGCGGATCGTGGAAGCGGAGCAGCAAGCTGAAGACCGTGCTCTTGCCCGCGCCCGACGGCCCGACGAGTGCCACGGTTTCACCGGGCGCGATGTCCAGGTCGAAGTCGGAGAGGGCGGCCACGTCCGGACGCGACGGATAGCGGAACTCGACATGCTCGAAGCGCAGCGATCCGGTGACCGGCCGCGGCAGGGGCTCCGGCGCTTCGGGCGTGAAGATGCCGGGCCGCTCGGCGAAGAGTTCGCCGATGCGTTCCATGGCGCCGGCGGCACGCAGCACGTCGCCCCAGACTTCGGACAGGCCGGCCACCGAGCCGGCGGCGAAGATCGCATAAAGTACGAACTGGCTCAGCACGCCCGGCGCGAGATCGCCCGCGATGACGTCGCGCGCGCCCGCCCACAGCACCAGGGTGATGGCGCCGAAGATCAGCACGATCACGGCGGCGGTCAGCAGCGAACGCATGCCGATGCGGCGGCGCGCGGTCGCCAGGGCGAGGTCGATGGCGCGGGCGTAGCGGCGGCTTTCGATCGGTTCGCGCGCATAGGCCTTGACCGCCTGCGCGGCGTTCAGGGTTTCGTTGGCGACCGCGGCGGCATCGGCGATGCGGTCCTGGCTGTGCCGCGAGAGCTTCTGTACCCGGCGGCCGAAGACCAGGATGGGCAGCATCACCGCGGGGATGACCAGCGCGGTGAGCCCCGCGAGGCGCGGGCTGGTCCAGGCCATGGCCGCCGCGGCGCCGATCAGCATCACCACGCTGCGCAGCGCCACCGAAATGCCGGAGCCGACCAGGGTCTGCACCACTTCGGTGTCGGTACCCAGGCGGGAGGTCAGCTCGCCGACGCGGGTGCTTTCATAGAAACCCACGTCCAGCCCGATCACGTGCTGGTAAAGGGTGGTGCGCAGCGAGGCGAGCGAGCGCTCGCCGAGCAGGGCGATGCAGTAATACCGGGCGGCCGTGGCGATGGCCAGGACCACGGCCACGCCGAACAGGCCCAGGAAGGTGCCGTTGATCGTGGCGATGCTCGAGGCGAGGAAGCCATGGTCGATGATGTGCCGCACCGCCACGGGCAGGAGCAGCGAGGCGCCGGACGATATGCCCAGGAACACGAGCCAGCCGATGGCGAGGCCCTTGTGCGGCTTCAGGAACGGCCAGAGGTTGCGCAGTGCCCCGATCTTGCGTGACTTCTCCCTGCGTTCGTCGCTCATGCTCGCTTCGCTTCCGGATTCATTCGCCAACGGATGGGGCCATCCGGTGCAGTATTCAACATGGGTCGACGCGGCGGGGGTGCACCTTGCCCCGGGTCAGGTCGACGATCCGCGCGGCGATGGCGTCCAGCCGGTCGACCGGCGCCCGTACGCTCAATTCCGCGCCATCGGCGACGAAGGTCTCCCGTTCGATGGTGGCCTCCATCTCGCGCAACCGTGCCGAGACCAGGGTGAGTTCGCCGAATTCGCAGCGCAGCCGCAGGCACCCGGTGGCGATGATCGGCAGTCGTGGGGCGAGGCGCAGGCACTCCGCGGCCGTCCCGCCATAGGCGCGCACGAGCCCTCCCGCGCCGAGCTTGATCCCGCCGTACCAGCGCGTGACCAGCACGGCGACGCGATCGCAGCCCTGACCGTCGATGGCCTGCAGGATGGGGCGCCCGGCCGTGCCTCCGGGTTCGCCGTCGTCGTTGAACCGGTAGGCGTCGCCGATGCGATACGCCCAGCAGTTGTGCGTGGCACCCGGATCGCCCACCGATTCGAACCATGCCAAGGCGTCGGCCGGCGATTCGACGGAGATGGCCTGGGCGAGAAAGCGGCTTTTCTTGATGTCTTCCTCGTGCCGCCAGGGCGAGGCGAGGGTTTCCAGCGGTGCGCTCAAGGGGTCAGGTCGCGCAGGTCTTGTGGCAGGTCGTAGTGAGGATAGCGCTCGCGCAGTTCACGCAGGCGCCGCAAGGCTTCCTCGCGTTCCCCCCGGCCGAGCAGCTGCCGGATCTCGCCGACGCGGTCGTCCGGACCGAGTTCCGTCTTCATCGCGCGATCGGACACGACGCCGAAGGCCCGTGGGGCCGGTTTGGACACGGCCGATGACTTGGGTGCCGGTGCGAATGCCTGCCCCGATGCTTGCGCCGGTATGGGCGGCGCAGGTGCCGCTGCGGGCGCGGCCGGTGCCAGTGACCGTGCCGGTGCCGAACGGCGCGCCATCCTCGGCTGGGTTGCCGCGGGTGCCGACTCTTGCAGGACGACAGGAGCGCTTGCTGGCACGGGCGCGGTGGATTCGATGCGTTGCGTCGTGGGAGCGGAAAGCGTCCCCGTCGCGTCGGGGCGGCTGTCGCGCAGCTGCCAGGCCAGCCCGGCGGCCAGCACCAGCACCGCAGCCGATCCCAGCGCGACCGGCCAGCGTGCCCGGCGGCGAGCCGGTACCGCACGATCGGCCTGCGCGAGCACCGCCGCATCCAGCGCGGCATCGGGCTCGGCCTTTGGCAGGCGCGCGTAGAGCGCCGCGAGTTCGCGCTCGCCGGGCAGGTCGTCGTCGTGGGGCGGTGGCGTGTTCGGGTTCATGTCATTCGGCAACGAGTTCTCGTATCCGCGCCATGGCGTAGCGTAGCCGCGATTTCGCGGTTTCCTTGCCCACGCCGGTCACGGCGGCGATGTCCTCCAGGGATAGTTCGTTCTCCATGCGTAGCACGAAGGCCGTTCGTTGTTCGTCGGGAAGGCTTTCGATCGCGCGTTGCATGCGCCGGCGCAGTTCGAAATCCGAAAGGGCGTGATCGGGTTGCTCGCGTTCCGGAGCGGCCTGTGCGGCGAAGACCGCCTCGGCCTCTTCGGCACCGGCCCGTGGACGCTGCCGACGGAAGCTGTCCACGGCCAGGTTGTGCGCGATCTGGAGCAACCAGGTACTGAACTTCGCCTCAGCGCGATAACGCTGCCGAGCGACGATCACGCGGCTCCAGGTTTCCTGGAACAACTCGTCGGCGACTGTCCGGTCCTTCACCGTCTTCAGCAGGAACCGGTACAACGGGCCCTTGTGCTTCGCGTAAAGCTCCCCGAACGCGGCCGCGTCCCCGCCCGCCCAGGCGAGCATCAGCCCGCCGTCGTCGGTAAGGGGAGCATCCATGGACGGGGAGGTTACCTTATCGCCGCGGGGATTCCGCGACCGGCTCGGTCGACATCCCGCCGGCCATGCTCGCCAGCCTCGACATCTCCGCGCGGTAGCCACCTTCGTCCTTGCCCTGTGCGCCACGCGCCAACTCGGCGACCTTGTCGTAGCCGAAGCCGTCCACGTACTTGCCGCCGCGCAGGTTTTCCGCGAACGCCGCCACCGCCGCGGCGAAACGCAAGCGCTCGCTCGCTTGCCCGGCGACATCCGCGGACAAGGGTTGCTCCATCAACTGGCTCGCCCCGCCATCCGGCGCCTTGTAGCGCAGGCGAAGGAAACCGAGTTCGCCGGACGCGGGCGTGTCTTTCGCGGAGGCGTAACGCAGCGGATCGACGCGTGCACCCTTGGAGCCTTTCAGCGTGATCTCGTACAACGCGGTGACGCGGGCACCCGCGCCGATCTCGCCCGCATCGACGGCATCGTTGTTGAAATCCTCCCGTGCGAGAACGCGCTTCTCGTAGCCGATCAGGCGGTACTCGGCGACGACTCCCGGGTTGAATTCCACCTGGATCTTCACGTCCTTGGCGATCGTCATCAGCGTCGCCGACATCTCGTCCACCAGCACGCGGCGCCCTTCGCCGAGGCTGTCGATGTAGTGGTGGCTGCCGTTACCGGCGTCGGCCAGTTCCACGGCCATCTCGTCGTTGTAGTTGCCTTCGCCGAAACCCAGCGTGGTCAGCGCGACGCCGCTCTTCCGTTTTTCCGCGATGCGATCCTTCAAGGCCTGCACGCCGACCGTGCCGACGTTGAAGTCGCCGTCGGTGGCGAGGATGACGCGGTTCACGCCACCCTTGATGAAGCCCTTCGCCGCCTGCGCATAGGCGAGGTCGATGCCGGCGGCGCCGTTGGTGGACCCTCCCGCGCCGAGCGCGTCGATGGCCGCGGCGATCTTCGCGTGTTCATTACCCGGCGTGGAAGGCAAGGCGACGCAGGTCGCGCCGGCGTAGGTCACCAGCGAGATACGATCGGCCGCGCGCAGTTTCGGCACGATCTGCTTCAGCGAGGCCTTGAGCAGGGGCAGCTTGTCCGGCTCGTCCATGGAGCCGGACACGTCCACGAGGAAGACGAGGTTGGCCGGAGGGATCTCGCTGGCCGGCACGCTGTATCCCTGGATGCCGATCAGCAGCAGCTGGCGCTCGGGGTTCCACGGCGCGGGCGCGAACTCCGTGGTGACGCCGAACGGTTTCGCACGACTTTCCGGCACGGTGTAGCCGTAGTCGAAGTAGTTGATGAATTCCTCGGTACGGACGGCGTCCACCGGCGGCAGGCGGCCTTCGTTGAGCATGTGGCGCACGTTCGTGTACGAGCCCGTGTCGACGTCGACGCTGAAGGTGGACACCGGATCGCTGGCGGCGAGATGGACGGGATTCGGCGCGCGATGCGCGTAGTTCTCGCGGTCGACGGGCAGGTAGGGTGCAGCGATCGCGGTGGCGTAATTGGCTTGCGCCACGGATTCGACCAGCCCCTGCGGAGCGGCCTTGGTCATGGCCGGCGGTGCGGGTGCCGCGGCCGGTGCGACCATCGGACGTGAGAACATCCGCCGAACCGGCATGCCTTGGCCTGGCTGGCAGCCGGTGTCGTCGGTCGATGGAGGTGGCGTGTCGTGCCGTGCGGCGAAGGCATCGCCCGAGGCGGCCACGCCGGTGGCGGCGACCGCGCCGGCGAACAGGAGGGACAAGGTGACGCGGAGCGTGTTCATCGTGCATGGCCTCGTGGGTGACATGACGGTGAAACGCGGGAAGGGGGGAATCGGGGTTAACCGATCTGACGCGATTCGTTCAGTCGAGGCGGGCCAGCGCGCGTTTCCTCGCCCGCGCTCACCCGGTTCCGGCCTGTCTGCTTGGCACGGTAGAGCGCGCGGTCGGCGGCGTTGAGCAGGTCGAGCGGGCCGCCGTGCGCACTCACCTGCACATGGGCCACGCCGATGCTGATGGTGACCACGCCGAAGGGGCTCGACGGATGGATGATCGCCAGCGCCTCGATCTGTGCCCGCAGGTCCTCGGCCAGGGCCAGGGCTTGGGGAAGGCGGGTGCCGGGAGCGATGACGGCGAACTCCTCGCCACCGAACCGCGCGACGAAATCGCCCGCGCGAACGCCGCGTCCGATCAGCCCACCGACGAGGGAGCGCAGGCAGTCGTCGCCCGCGAGGTGGCCGTAGCGGTCGTTGTATTCCTTGAAGAAGTCGACATCGATCATCAACAGGGAGATCGGTTCCTGCTGTCCGGGGCGATGCCATTCGCGCAGGAGGCGTTCGTCCAGCGCGCGCCGGTTGGCCAGGCCGGTGAGGCTGTCGACGAAGACCAGGCCCTGCAACTCGTCGCGGCTGCGCGACAGCCGGTATTCCTCCTCCACCAGGCCGACCTGGGCCAGGGTGCCGCGCAGGCCGATGCCGATCACGGCGGCGATGGCACCCACGATGCCCAGCGTGGGGTAACCCGGGATCACCATGAGCCCGAAGCCCAGCACGCTCATGGCCAGGAAGGTCGGGCTCGCGCTCTGCACGAAACGCACGAGGTAGACCGGTGGATGCCAGTGCCGCCTTGGCTGGCGCATCGTCGCCGTGACGAAGAGGGCGAGGAAGGGCAGGTCGAGCAACGCGTCCCAGGGCGACGTGCCGAATTCCGGATGTCCACCCAGCGCCACGTAGTGATTGTAGAAATAACCGGAAAGCGCATAGGTGACGAAGAACGCCGTCACGCCGCGAAAGAAGAAATGGTCGTCGGCGCGGTCGGTCGCCAGGTAACGCAACGACGACGCCAGCGCGAGGCAGGCGTTCTCGAAATCGAGCATGTAGGCGATGTCGATCGCCTGTTGCGTCGCCATCGCGCCCTGCACCGACACGATGGAGAACGTGCGCACGTAGAACAGCACCCCGAGCAGGGCCGCCAGGGTCAGGTCGATCGTGACGGCCCATTTCCTGCGCGCCGGCACGGGCGCCGACGAGACGGCCACCAGCACGGGCAGCACGTAGAGGATGTAGAAGAACATGCTGTCGCCGGGCGCCGGGTTGGAGTTTTCCAGCACGTAGTTCTGCCGGGCGGACAGCGACATGCCCACGGTCCACAGGACGAGGCTGGCGAACAGCAACCACCAGCGACGGTCACGCGGCGGCCCCGAGCGCCGCCAGGCCATCACCACGCTACCCAGCGCCAGCGCCGCGACGGTGAAGAAACATATGTAGGAAACCTCCATGCCCCCGGAAGGCATGTTCGCCAGTGCGATCACGTGAGCCAGGACGATGGCCGCCGCGACGATGACTGCTTTCATGGCGTGCCTCCCCCTGCCTGCAACGCAATAGTCATATCGGCGGGGACGGCGGGAAGTTGAGGTCCATGAACGGATGTTAAGCCTGGGGCGAGCCAAGATGTGAAGGTACTGACGGACCGGGGCGGCGGTTTTCCGGTCCAAGACGCCAATCTTTGCCTATCGGTAATCTCACCTGTTCCGGATCGTCGTCTTGGATTCCCTGCGTAGGGGTCGCAGGATGTCAGCCTGATTTCGTCATCGAAGGAGCGTGCCATGTCCCCGCATCCCGTGAAGATCCCCGGCCCCGACCATCCCATCACGATCGAGCCAGCGGGTGGCAGGGTGGTGGTGCGTGACGGCGACCGGGTCGTCGCCGATACCCGCGACGCGCTCGTGCTCAAGGAGGCCAGCTACCCGGCCGTGTTCTACATCCCCCGTGCCGATGCCGACATGGCCTCGTTGCGCCGGACCGAGCACCATACGCATTGCCCTTATAAGGGTGAAGCCTCGTATTACAGCCTTCCGGGCAACGAGGAAAGGGCGATCAACGCGATCTGGACCTACGAGGAGCCCCACGAGGCGGTGTCGTCGATCCGCGGTCACCTCGCCTTCTATCCCGACCGCGTGCGCATCGAGCACACGCCCGGCTGACCGCCCCGCCACGGAGCCCATCCATGCAAGCTTTCGTCGACACCTCCTGGGCGCCCGGCGCCGCCTCCCGCCGCGCCGGCACGAGCGCCACCGCCGTCCGATGTCAGCCCGGCCTTTCGCTCTCGGAGCGTTACGACGCCGTGCGGGCGCGTACCGAGGCGCTCGTCGCGGCGCTCGGCCCCGAGGACATGGTCGTCCAGTCGATGCCCGATGCGAGCCCCGCCAAGTGGCACCTGGCGCACACGACATGGTTCTTCGAGACCTTCCTGCTCGGCCCGAACGTGCCCGGCTACGAAGTGTTCGATGCCGAATTCGGGTATCTCTTCAATTCCTACTACGAAGCCATCGGCCCGCGTCATCCACGGCCGTTGCGCGGCTTGCTGACCCGGCCGCCGACCGATCGCGTGATCGCCTATCGCCATCACGTGGACACGCACATGCGCGCCTTCCTCGCTGGCGCGGTGGGGTCCGAGCTGGAAGCGCTGCTGCGGCTCGGCTTCGCCCATGAGGAACAGCACCAGGAATTGCTGGTGATGGATGTGCAGCACCTGTTCGCACAGTCGCCGCTGAAGCCCGCCTTCGATCCGGCCTGGTCAGCACCGGCCCCCGGTCCGACAGGCCGCTTCCGTCCGATGGGCGGTGGGCCGGTGCGCATCGGTGCCGTCGACGAACCCTTTGCGTTCGACAATGAAAGTCCCCGGCACACGGTCTGGCTGGAGCCGTTCGAGATCGCCGACCGCCTGGTCACCAACGGGCAGTGGCTGGCCTTCATGGCGCTCGGTGGCTATCGCCGCGCCGACCTGTGGCTTTCCGACGGATGGGCGCAGCGTCAGGAGGAAGGGTGGGAATCGCCGCTCTACTGGCAACACGACGGCGAGGCCTGGTCGCACATGACGCCCGGCGGTTGGCGTCCGGTCGATCCCGACGCGCCGGTGACCCACGTCAGTTACTACGAAGCGGAGGCTTTCGCGCGCTGGGCCGGCGCCCGGCTGCCGACGGAAGCGGAGTGGGAGCATGCCATGCGTACACGCGACGACCTGGAGCAGGTCGACGATGTGGCCTGGCAATGGACGGCCAGTTCATATTCACCGTACCCGGGGTTTCGCGCGGCGGACGATGCGGTCGGCGAGTACAACGGGAAATTCATGATCGGCCAGATGGTCTTGCGTGGTGGCGCCAGCGTCACGCCATCCGGACACGCGCGGGTCTCGTACCGCAATTTCTACCGGCCTGGGCAGCGCTGGATGTTCAGCGGCGTGCGCCTCGCGCGCGATCCCGCGTTCACGCCGGATGGCGACCGCCTGACTTTCCTGCGCGACACGCTGGCCGGGCTGTCCTCGTCACCGAAGACCTTCTCGCCGAAGTATTTCTACGACGGGGCGGGGTCCGAGTTGTTCGAGGCGATCTGCGTCACGCCGGAGTATTACCCGACGCGCACGGAGACGGCCTTGCTTCGGGAGATCGCGCCCGCGCTCGCCGCGGGTATACCGCAAGGCGCCGTGCTGCTCGAACTTGGCAGCGGTGCTAGCGACAAGACGCGGATGCTGCTCGACGCGGCGCCGTGGATTTCCGCCTATGTTCCGGTGGACATCAGCGCCGCCGCGCTCGATGGCGCGGTGACACGTTTGCGTGAGGCTTATCCGTCGCTCGCGGTGCATCCGGTGGTGGGTGATTTCACCCATGCGATCGAGGTTCCGAAGGCCTTGGCGGGACGTCCCGTCGTGGCGTTCTTCCCTGGTTCCACCATCGGCAATTTCACGCCCGCGGAGGCCATCGCCTTGCTGCGTTCGGTGCGGGAACGACTTGGGCCGGGTGCGCGCTTCATCGTAGGGGCGGACCAGGTCAAGGACGTGGACGTATTGCTCGCCGCCTACGACGATGCCGCCGGCGTGACCGCCGCGTTCAATCGCAACGTGCTCGTGCGCATCGACCGTGAACTGGGCGGCGATTTCGATCCCGCGGCATTCGAACATCGCGCGGTATGGAACGCGGAACTCGAACGCATCGAGATGCACCTGGTGAGCCGCGAGGCGCAGCGGGTGACGGTGGCGGGGCAGTCGTTCGCCTTCGCCGCCGGTGAGTCGATCCACACGGAGAATTCGCACAAGTTCACGCCGGCGTCGTTCGCGCGGCTGGCGGAAGCGGGCGGGTGGCGGATCGAAAAGGAATGGGTGTCGGCGGCGCCGGCGTTCGGGGTGTTTTCCCTGGTGGCGGCTTCGTAGGGCATCGCGGCCCAGGCCGCTTCCCACCTTGGAAGGAGCCTCACCTCCTACCGAACCTCGTCCACCTTCATATAGCCGCCATCGGACACGCTCACCACCGAGCGCCGGTGCCCCTGCATCTTCACCGCATCGTCCACCGAGGCCCCGATCGCCGAGGCGGTCTCAGCGACGCCCACGGGCTTGTTGCCGCGCCGTTTCTGCTTCCCCGCGAAACGGGCGTGGTTGTAGCCCGACCAGCTGGTGAACACGACCGCGCAGGCGATGGCCACGATGAGGATGACGTTGATATCGCCGCCGTCGCCGATCGGGCCGAGCACGTGCAGCTGCAACCAGGCGCTGCGCACGCCGAACGCCCACGCGCCCAGGGTGAGCAAGGGCAGCCACAGGAAGACCCAGAACAGCCAGGCGAAGATGGTAACGGTGGTGAATACCGCCTTCTGCGCCGTCGATTGGCGTTCCGGGCGCTGGATCAGGATGGCTTCGGCTTTCATCGCAGTCCCCTGTCAGGGCTGACCCAGACCGCGCGCGTGCCCTTGCGCTTCAGCAAGGCCTTGGGCATCGCGACGATCGAGGTCGCCGTGTTGAGCAGCCAGTACACCAGCGGGTACCAGATCATCCAGTAGTAGTTGCGGCCGATGCGCGTTTCGTAGCGGCGGTCGACCAGTAAGCTGATGAGGAACTGCAGCAGGCAGATCGCACCGAGCACGACACCGTGCCATTGTGGCAACAGCGTATCGATGTACAGCGACGGTGGCAGTTCGATAAAGCAGCCGAGCACCCAGAGCACGATGATGACGGCCATGGTGTATGACCAGAGCAGGCTCATCACGTATTCGAAGGCCACCGGCCACATGCGCCGCTGGCGCCACTTGAACAAACGTCCGGTGTATCGCAGCAGCACCTCGGACCCACCCTGGGCCCAGCGCAGGCGCTGCTTCCACAAACCGCGCAGGGTCTCCGGCATCAGTATCCAGCACAGCGCGTTCGGTTCGTAGCGGATTTCCCAATGGCGCATCTGCAACCGCCAGCTCACGTCGATGTCCTCGGTGACCATGTCGGTGTTCCAGTAACCCACGTCGTGCAGCGCGCTCTTGCGGAAACAGGCGATCACGCCGGACACCGTGAAGATGCGCCCGTACACGCGCTGCGCACGCTTGATCAGGCCGATGATCGAGGAAAATTCGCCGACCTGCAGCTTGCCCAGCAAGGTGGAACGGTTGCGGATGCGCGGATTGCCCGTGACCGCGGCGACGCGCGGGCTTTCGAGCATGTGCATCATCATCCAATGGGTGGCGTAGTCGTCGAGCAGGGCGTCGCCGTCGACACAGACGAGGAAGTCGGATCGCGCGGCGAGCGCCGCCGCACGCAGGCCCATGGCCTTACCCTGGTTGCTCGACATGTGGATCACGCGCAGCGCGGGGTATTGCTCCATCAGCTGGTCGAGCTGCGCGCCGGTGTCGTCGGTGGAACCGTCGTTGATCGCGATGATCTCGAAGTTCGGGTATTGCTGCGAGGCGAGGTGCGCGATGGTCTCGCGTACCTGTTGACCCTCGTTGTGGCAAGGTACCACGAGGGTCACCATTGGATACTCGGGCAGCATGTGCGGCTGCACGCGCGCCGGCTCGCGGCGCTCCCAGCGCACGAAATAGATGATGCCGCCGCTCATCCAGATGAGTGACATCACCAGGGGGTAATAGAAGGCGAACTCGAGTAGCGCGTGCAGGATGCCGCTGTTCATCGCGCGGGCTCCCGGTAAGGATAATCGGCCGCCGAGATATACGGGCGTATCGCTTCCAGGGCGGGATGGTCGTGGACGAAGTCGTCCGGGTAGTAGCCGATGTGGCGCGCACCCGCGGCCTGCACGGCGCGCATGCGCGCGGCGAGGTCGCGGTCGACGATCGGCTGGTGCGTTCGCCAGTCTTGCGTGGCGAACTCGAACAGCGTGCGTTCCATGGCCCCCGGTGTGGCGTTCACCTGCGCGGCCAGCTTGCGGTACCAGCCCAGCCGGTCGGTCTGCCGGTCGAGCTGGGGCATGGCCATGATCGCGGTCATGTCGTAGGCGCTGTTGAAGGCAGGCAGCGCCTGCGCGAACCAGGCCTCGGCTTTCGGCTGCAGGATGGGCCGCGCGTAGATGTTGCGCGCGGTGAGCAACTGCGGGCGCCAGCGTTTCATCCGCTGGGCCAGCTCCAGCGTGAAATCGATCAACGCCTGCGTGTTCTGCGCAGGCGTGTTCCCCGCCCACGGGCCGAGGTTGTCGGTATCGCGCAGGTAGGCGTCGTCGGAGAACAGCACGCCGGCTTCGTCGGCGTGCATCGCCAGGTCTTCATAGACGTCGCCGATCAGGCCACGCACCCGGGTGTCGTATGGCGCCAGGCGGTAGTGGTCGCCGCCGGGCTTCGGCTCGTCCGCCAGCGAAGGCAGGTCCTTGCCGTTCGGAAAACGGAAGGCCAGCACCGGCATCCATGCATACACGCGAACGCCGGCGCGGGTACGCAACTGCCACGACACGCGCGAGAAGAGGTCGGCTCGCACCGGCAGGTGGCGGTTCGGAAAATACACGGCATCGGCCACGCCATCGCCGTCGGGGTCCGCATAGGCCTGCAACCACACCACGCTCGGATGCATGCGCTTGATCCGGTCGAGCAGGCGGGACAGGTTGCGATCCTGCTGGGCGGGATCGGGATCGTATACGTAGTCGAGATCGACCTGCACGGCGCGCATCGGGTCGACCCGCGTCTGGTGGCGCATCAGCCAGCCAAGGCGGTTGGCGGTGACGTTGCCACTGACCAGCAGGCGCGGGATCGTGCGTCCCGGAACCAGGTTGGGCAGGTTGTCGCCGAGGCTGAAGGTCACCGTCATGCCCAGTTCGCCGGCGATGTCACGGCCTACCTGGGTATACGCGCCATACGGCCACGCGATCGCGCGCGGCCGCACGCCGATGTGCTTCTCGATCTCGTCCGCGCTGTGTGAAAGGTCGGCGCGGATACGATCCGCATATTCGCCGGCGGTTTCGTAACGCTGCTTCGCCGTGTCGTAGGCCAGCGCCGCCGCCGTGGGCAGCAGGTTGCCTTGCGGATTCGCGTTCAGGCCCTGGTGCATCTGCCAGGAGTGCGAAGCGAACTCGACCAGGTGCGAGGCGTGCATTTCCGCGACCTGCTCCCAGGTCAGGAAGCACGAGCGGTCGCAGTCGGCGCCGTTGTAAGGCATGCGCTGCCCCGGTGCCATGTCCATCCAGGAGCCCACCAGTGCCTGCACCGCGGGGTAGTCGTAGGCCCGCAACAACGGGTAGACACGCGTGTAGAAACTTTCCAGCCCGTCGTCGAAGGTCAGCAGGACGGCGTGGGCGGGCAGTGGAGCTCCGCCGTGGCTGGCTTGCACGACCTGGTCGAGGCTGACGACGTGGTAGCCGTTGGCCTTGAGCCAGTCGAAGTGGGCGACGAGATGATCGGTGCTGGTGGCGTCGGGATCGCGATCGGCGGTCAGGCCGACGTCGTCGCGGACATCATGGTAGGCGAGCACGATGAGGCGCGGCTGCACGGATGCGGCCGGCTGCGCGAACGCAGGAAGCGCGAGCCCCAACAGGGCAAGCAGGATCAACAGCGGGCGCATCGTTCTCATTCTCCCCAGTGCATCGTCAGGTCGAGGACGACGCGGTGTTCGCGGCGGCCGTCGTAAGGTTGGTTGTGCCAGCCGATGCCCCAGCCGAAATGCACGCCGGGGCCGGTCTGGATCGTCTGGCCGTAACGTACGGTGGCCATCCAGTCGGTGGCGAAGCCTTGTTCGGCGTATTGACCCACGGCCACGTCGATGCGCTGGGTCACGCTCCGCTCGTAGAACTGGCCGAGCAGGTTTTCCAGCCGGCCGGTGATCGCATAGCTGTGGTCGCGGCGCGGATTGAAGTAGGGGCGGTCGGTCCGCGTGTTCATCGAGCCGCCGAGTTCCAGGCCACCGTCGAGGGTGAGGTTCGGCGCCGTATGCAGGCGCTGCGTCAGCGCGGCGAGCCAGCCGGTGCGCTTGTTGCCGTCGCTGAAATCGTCGCGCGACAGGCCGAGCCGGGCCTGGGTGAGTTCGCTGGCACGCCAGGTCACGGCGGTGTCCAGCGTCTTCGCCGAGATGCCGTAGTACTGCGCACGCAACGGCGTGTCTTCGCCGGCGGTGCTGAAATCGGCGGCCCATGACCAGTGGTCGCTCAGCGACCAGTCGAAGCCGGCTTCGATCGCCGTCTTGTTCACGTAGCTGTCGGTCGCGGGCAGCGCCTGCACGTACGCTTCGAGGCCGCGGGCGTAGCCACGGATGCCGAAGCCCACGCGGCTGCGCCGCACGTCGCCCTCGGGCAGGTCCGCCGTCGAATACCGGCCGAGCGCGATCACGCGCCAGTGGTCGTCGATGAGCGGGCTGGCGATCGTCGCCTGGGTGGTGCCGTCGCGATCGCCGAAATCGGGGCTTGAGCCCTTGCCTTGCTCGGTCGCGAGGTCGAATTGCCATCCGCGTTCGCGATCCCACGAACGAAGCGCGCGCTCGACGCGGCCATTGCGATCGGCCAGGGTCTGGGCGAGGGCGAGGTTCTCGTCCACGCCCTCGTAGTCGTTCAGCACGCGGCTGGCATCGGCTTCGCCGATATACGCACCGACGTCGCGGCGATCGAGCGTCGCGGCGATGTTGAAGTCGTCCTGTGCGCGGCGCGGCCAGCCGCGGGCGAGTTCCACCATGCCCAGCTCGCGGCGTATCTGCGAATTGGCCGGCGCCTCGCGGCTGAGCGGTTCCAGCCGGGCATATGCTTCCGCCGGCATGTTCACGTACTCGCGCAAGGTCGCGGCGTTGAGGTCGGCATCGACCTTGCGCGCGTTCTGGATCGGCAGGCGAATGCCGGGCACGCGCTCCCACGCCGGCTCCTTCGCGGCCAGTTCGTCGATCGTCGTGAACGCCTTCGCCGTCTCGCCCGCCTCGAGGTTGGCGTACATCAGGCCGATTCGAGGTTCGCTTTCGTTGGCGCCGTAGGGGCCGGGGTCTTTCACGATGCTCGCCTCGTAGAGCGCGGCGGCTTCGGCCGGCCGGCGCTTCACCAGCAGGGCGTCGGCCACGGCACGTTGCACGTACGGCGGTAGCTCGACGCCCTGCTTGCGCAGGGTGTCGTAGCGCGAGACGGCCTCGTCCGCGCGGCCGGCGCGATCCAGGGCGACGAGCAGGTCGAGTTCCGCGCGCTGGCGCAAGCCGGCGGGCAACAGGGGATCGTCCGCCAGGCGGCGTGCGTCGGCCACCGCGCGATCGGCTTCCGCATAGGGATGGGTGGGGTCGGCGGGTTCGCCGTCGGCCCAGCGGATCTCCTGGGCGACGTGGTCGGCGTCGCGACGGTGCCTCGAGGTGGCATCCGGAGCCGGTCGAAGGCTTTCCGCCAGTTCCTTGGCGCGCGTCGTTGCGCCCAATTCCGTCAATAATGTGACGTTGAGCGCCTGCGCCTCATTATCGGCCGGCCAGCGGTCGAGGATCGCCTGGCATAGGGCGAGGGCGTCCACGCGGTGGCCCGCATCGCGTTCCTGGTGCAGCCTGGCCATCAGCGCATCGCGCTCCGCGGGCCTGTCGGCGGCCACGGCCAACGGTCCGTGCAGTGCCAGCAGCAATGCCAGGCACAACCGTCCCCTCGCCACACGCATGTTGCGCGGAGCTGTCATCGAATTCCGTCCCATCCTGTAAACATGATCCCTAACGGCCGTTCCGGATGGTCATTACCGGCACGGGATAAAAATGAAGAACGGTAGTTTCGCTGCAAGCACCGTGCCGAGGATAGCCAACGCCGCGAAAAGCCATGCCGGCCATCGCGGCTAGACCGAAAGGCATAGCCGCAACGCAAATTCCATCATCGCCTGTCGACGTGGCGTGTGCGCTTGCGGCGGGCTCAGGTCCGGGCGGATTCGATGGGCAAGAGCAGGGTCGCGGCCAGCCCGTGCGCCGTATTGCCCAATACGACATCGCCGCCGTGGCCGCGCACGATGCTGCGCGCGGTGGGCAGGCCGAGGCCGACGCCGCCGGTGTTCCGGTTCCGCGAGCTCTCGCCGCGGAAGAAGGGACGGAACACGGTTTCCTGCAGCGATTCGGGAATGCCCGGCCCGTTGTCGAGGATGCGCAGCCGCACGTGTTCGACGTCCGTATCGAGTTCGACGCGGGCCTGGCCGCCATAGCGCATGGCGTTCCCCAGCAGGTTCGCGATGGCCCGCTTCAGCGCGATCGGGCGGCCTTCGTAGATCAACCGGACGGGACCGGCGTAGGTCACCTCGCCGCCTTCGTCGCGGCCGTCGTCGATCACGGTCTGGACCAGCCCGGCGAGGTCGAAACGGGTGGGGGCTTCTTCCTCGCCGTCGCCACGGAAGAAGGCGAGGGCGGCGTCGATCATGGAGCGCATCTCGTCCACGTCGGCGAACAACTTGCGCTGTTGCTCGGCCTCGTCGATGTATTCGCCGCGCAGGCGGATACGCGTGAGCGGCGCCCGCAGATCGTGGGAAATCGCCGCCAGCATGTCCGTGCGGTCGCGGACGAAGCGTTGGATACGCCCCTGCATCTCGTTGAAGGCGCGCATGGCCACGCGCAGTTCCTGCGGACCCTCGGGACGTATCGGCGGCGCCTTCACGTCGGCACCGAAACGTTCGGCGGCCGCGGCGAGCCGGCGCATCGGCCGGGAGAGGTGACGGCTGGCGACGGCGGCCACGACCATGCTGGAGAACATCACGAACAGGCCGATCACCAGGTAGCGTGTGTAAGGGTGGACGCCCCAGATGCGCGTGGCGGTGTCGAAAGTCACCCAGCTGCCGTCGTCCATTTGCACGGCGAGCATGTAGTGGGTCTGTCCGGAGCGACCCTCGGGATCGTCGTCGTACGGGTCGAAGGGCTCGATCCTCCGCTGCCCGAGTATCTCCACCAGCGGCTCCTTGAAGGACGCCGCATCCTTGTCCGTGGGCGGCATCGGCACCTGGTCGCGCGTTGCGTACCAGTGTACGCCGTACTCCTCGTGATCCGAGATCGCGGCGGCCATGCGTGGCCGGTCGGCCGCGGGAGTGGCGGCCACGGCCTTCATCATGATGTCCATCTGCTTCAAGAGCCCGCTCCGGACGAGATCGGGACGAGCCCATACGCTGGCGAAGGCGATGACGGCGACATTGAGCAGCGTCACCATGAGGATGGCGAAGACGATGTTCACCATCAGCCAGCCGGCGAGCGTGTTCAGGCGCCAGTTGAATGCGCTCATGTGCTCTCCACCGGCACGGCGAACATGTAGCCGGCGTTCCGGATGGTGCGGATCAATTCCGGTGCCGCCGTGTCGTAGCCGAGTTTGCGGCGCAGGCGGCTCACCTGCACGTCGATGCTGCGGTCGAACGCCTCGTGGCGATTGCCGCGCGCGAGGTCGATTAGTTGCTCGCGCGTGAGCACGCGCTGCGGATGCTCGACGAAGGCCAGCAAGAGATCGAATTCACCGCCGGACAACGGGACGAGGGTGCCGTCGCCCGCGCGAAGCTCGCGACGTGCGACGTCGAGTTGCCAGCCGGCGAAGCGCACGGCCACGCGCGTACCGGTTACCGGCCCCGGTAACGCGGCATCCGCGCGACGCAGGATGGCCCGCACGCGCGCCAGCAATTCACGCGGATCGAACGGCTTCGCCAGGTAATCGTCCGCACCGACTTCCAGGCCGACGATGCGTTCGGAGGTGGCGCTGGTGGCGGTCACCATGATGATCGGCAGCGACGACTTCGCGCGCACGCGCCGGCATAGCGACAGGCCGTCCTCACCGGGGAGCATGAGGTCCAGTGTCATCAGGTCGTACGTGCCGCGCGCCAGCCGTTCGTCCATCGCCACGCCGGACGAGGCCACGTCCACCTCGAAGCCATTGCGTTCGAGGAAGCGCCGGAGGAGGGCACCGATTTCCTCGTCGTCGTCCACTACCAGGATGCGTCTCAAGCCCGTCTGTCTCGTTGCGAAAACACCGCCGTTATAGCCGCTGGCGCGCGCCAAGTCATTTATTTCACGGCCGAAACAATGTGTCGCCGGCGCAGGAAAACAGACAAATCGAAGCAAACCTCGATGGGCACGCTTGCAGCACCTCTCCCCATCAGGTGCCACGATGCGTCTGCCCGTCCTCGTTCGTTCCCGCCTGCGCGGCCGTCCACGCGATCCTTCCATCGAGGCGGTCGCGATCGCCTCGCGCCTCGAGCCCGATCGGGCGCTCCGCGATGACTGGTTCCACCACGATCCCATCCACGAACTTCGCGGCCTGACCGCGGAACGGGCCATCGCGTCGGGCAAGGCCGGTGAACTCGTGCGCCTGCTGCGATCCATCGAAGCGGGGAGGCGCGGACGATGACGCGTCGCTTCTTCTCCGTGGCGGTGGGTGGCTTGCTTGCCGTGCCGGCCGTTGCCCTGGCTGCCGAGGACGCCAGTTCTTCCTGGGCGCTCGGTGCGGGTTTTGGCGTGGTGCGCCGGCCGTACAAGGGCATGGACAACGATACCGTGGCGTTCCCTTTCATTCGCTATGAAAGCCAACGGCTCAACATCCTCGGCACCGGTGCCGACTTCAAGTTCGCTCCGGTCGGTGCGTTTTCGTTCCGCCTGCGTGCGCGTTACGACTTCGGCGACGGCTACGACGCCAGTGACTCCTCGTTCCTGCGCGGCATGGCCGACCGCAAGGGCGGGTTCCGGGCGGGTGCCGCCGTGGTCTGGCGGCCCGGTCCGGTGGAGATGTCGCTCGACTGGTTGGCGGGCCTTGGCAGCGCCAAGGGAAAGAAGGCCAACCTGACCCTGGCCGCGCCGTTCCATGCCGGGCCGCTGCGGATCACGCCGTATGTCGCCGCCGGATGGGTCGACCGCACCTATGCCACCTGGTATTTCGGCGTCCGCTCATCCGAGGCGCGTCCCGGTCGTCCCGCCTACGAGGCGGATGCGACGGTGAACTTCTCGGCCGGCGTTCGTGCCGAATATCCCTTCGCCCAGCGCCATGCCTTGTTCCTGGACGTGAGCGGCACACGCTACGGAAGCGAGATCCGCGACAGTCCCATCGTCGACCGGTCGAACTCGACGATGCTCCGGGTCGGCTACGCCTACCGGTTCTGATCCTCGTCAGGGGTTGACCGAGGCCTGCAAGGCGGCCGCCAGGCCGGCGTCGCCGCTCAGCACGTCCTTCCAGGCAAGCGAGACGCCGTTTCGCTTGCCCTTGGCTACCAGCTTCAGGCCGTCGGGGTCGATGGTGAGGGTATAGGCCTGGCCATCGACCTCGAGCTCGCGTTTGAGCGGTTTATCCAGCGGGGTCATGGGGCGCGCTCCTTCGTGAGGGGGCTCTCAGCATGTCGTCAGTCTTGTCTGGGGTCGGTGTAGGCGTCCCAAAAGGGGAAATTAGGGTATATTGGACCCTGAGCCCCTCCGGAGTGCCGCCATGGCCCTGACCCTCAAGCTCGACGCCATCGAAGACCTTCCGCATACCGCCGCTTCCGACGTGAAGAAGCTCGGCTGGCGCGGCGTGATGCGGGCGATCGGCCGCACGGGCAAGGTGGTGGTGACGAACCACAGCGAGCCCGAGGCGGTGATCCTTTCCGCGGAGGAATACGGCGTCATCATGCGCGCGCTCAACGACGCGGGGTCGCGGCACGAATCCGCGCTCGACGCGCTTCGCCACCGTTTCGATGAACGCCTCGCTTCGCTGCAGGCCGACGATGCCGGCGACCGCCTGCGTTCCCTCATGCGTGGCCGGACGACCCTGGGTGGCAAGGTCAAGGCCGGGGACACGCATTGAAGGATCGCCCCGTCCTCTACGTGTTGGCGGGAGTGAACGGCGCGGGCAAGAGTTCCATCGGCGGTCATCGTCTGCGAGAGGCGGGGCTCGACTGGTTCAACCCGGACACCTTCGCACGCGAGCTGGTCGCCGACACCGGATGCGCGCAGGTCGAAGCGAATGCCGCCGCATGGAACGAAGGCATGCGCCGCTTCGACGATGCGATGGTACGTGGCACGACTTACGCTTTCGAGACCACGCTGGGCGGGAACACGGTTCCCGCGAAAATCGCCGGTGCCGCTCGGACGCACGATGTACTCATGTGGTTTTGCGGGCTGTCGTCGCCCGAGCGGCATATCGCTCGTGTCGCGGCGCGCGTCGCCGCCGGCGGGCACGACATTCCGGAAGCGAAGATCCGCGAACGCTATGTCGCGGCGCTGGAGAATCTCATCGCGCTGCTGCCTGCGGTCGCCTGTTTGCAGGTATACGACAACAGCGTCGACGTCGCGCGCGGCGAAGCGATTCCCGATCCGCTGTTCGTCGCCGAGATCGCTGGCGGCCGGTTGGTCAGCCCCACCGACATCGACGCGTTGCGACGCACGCCGGAATGGGCGAAGCCCATTCTCGAAGCGGCGCTTTCCTCGTGAGCGGCGATCGCGGCGCCTTCAAAGCAATTTACGGTACACGATGAAGCCGGACTTCTCCGCCACCTTGTCGTAGAGCAGCATGGCGTGCGTGTTGGTCTCGTGGGTCTGCCAGTAAACGCGTCCCGCACCCGCCTTCTTCGCCTCCGTGTACACACGCTCGACCAAGGCGCGGCCGATGCCCGCGCCGCGCGAGGACTCCGTCGTGTACAGGTCCTGCATATAGCAGTTGTCGCTGGTGCTGGTGGTGGTGCGATGGAACAGGAAGTGCGCCAGGCCGAGCAACTGGCCCGAGCGCTCGGCGACCAGGGCGTGCATGGTTTCGGCGGTGTCGAGGAAACGCGCCCAGGTCGCCAGCGTGATGGCCTCCGGCAATGCCGTCGCCCCCTCCCGGCCATAGAACGCGTTGTAGCCGTCCCACAGGGGCTTCCAGGCGGCGAAGTCCTGGTCGGTGACGTACCTGATCGTGAGGGGCTCGGCCATGTATCACCTGAGACGGTTAGGGATTCCATGATGGCTCGATATACCGCCTGCGCGCCACGAGCCGGAGCTTTTGCGTCTGAGCGAGGAGAAAAGTGATCCGAATTTTCGTCATATATTTTTATTCGACGAAATTATGGAACATCATCATGACATGCTTCACGATACCCACACCCAACGCGTCCTCGACCTGGCCACCCGAAGGGGGCTGCTGCGCGCCAACGATCTGGACGACATAGGTTCGCCGCGAGTCGTCCTGACACGCCTGGCGGAGTCAGGGCTGATCGAGAGGGTCGCGCGCGGGCTCTATCGCCTGCCGGATGCGCAGGTGTCGGAGCTTGAAAGCCTCGGCACCATCGCTACCAAGGCACCACAGGCCGTGTTCTGTCTGCTCACGGCACTGCAATTTCATGAACTGACCACGCAGCTGCCGCGGCAGGTCTGGATTGCCATGCCCCGGGGCAGTCACACGCCCCGTATCGAATACCCGCCCGTCAAGATGGTGCAGTTCACGGGAGAGGCCTATTCGGCAGGCGTTGACGAGGTCGAACGAGACGGCATCAAGCTACGGGTCTATAGCGCCGCCAAGACGGTTGCCGACTGTTTCAAGCATCGCAACAAGATCGGCCTGGATGTGGCATTGGAGGCACTGAAGGATGCGCGGTCGCGCAACAAGGCCTCGGTCGACGATATCTGGCATTTCGCGAAAATCTGCCGGGTGGCCAACGTGATGCGTCCGTACCTCGAGAGCATCGGGTGAACCCGGCTGGCCCCCAGCGGGCGGCATCCGTGCGCGCAGGACGCAGATCGATATTGGCTTCGGTTACGCTGGCGCCAGCGGATCGATCCATTTGGTGTTTCCGAACGAGATCCTCGCCACGAACGCCGACCTATGCTGCGGCGAAATTGTTGGCCCTCCGCTGGGCGCCTATCGATCTGGACAATCGTATGGCTCATCTACCTAAATTCAATGGAAAGTCGCGTGGCATGTGCACTTCCTTCAAAGGCTGTGGCAGTGATCGACGCGCAATGTTTTTCAAAAATAACCGCGTCCAAGCACCACGTCTTCAGCATCCTCTTCTTTCTCCGGGAAACATTCCGAGAGATGCCATATAAACCGTGCAAAACATTCGATGTGAAGGGGGTTGCTTTCCAGGAATTTCTCGTAGTTCTTTCGCACGGCTTGGCGGCCTGCTGCGGTGGAAAATCCAGCTCTAACATTGGAAGCCAGACGCTTTGCTTTGCGAAGAACTATAACCTCGTCAATCGAAGTCAACTTGGTTGTAATGGGAGTCATGTCCAAATATTCGCAAAGAAGAATGTATTTAGACCCAGGCACGGCCCTCTTTAATTCCGATGCTGTCGCTGAAGCCTCTTGGAACATTGTCTTGTCCAAGTTTGTTTTAATTTCTGCGGCGAAATGAGAAACGGAGAACTTCGTTTCAAAAGCAGCTGCACCATTAGCGGGTTCGTCCGTGATTTTAATTTTATGGGATTTTGATACTGAAAAATCCTGATCTTTAAATTTAATATACGCTCCCCCGGCATTAAGGGCTATAAACGGTGATGCGAAGCTCATCCCTGCATAAGACGCCTGTGGTCCGGCATTTAGATTTTTAATTCGATTCAGTCCAGGAACTAGTCGAGCATCAAAGATGTAGGGGAGGAACTCTTCGAGAATTGTATTGTCGAGCTTGAGTTGACCTTTCTGGCGATGAAGAAAGTCACCATCTGAATCGAAAATCAGATCTATTTCGACGTGACGCTTATATTTATTTAGTGCATCAACATGCGACTTAAGAATTTCTTCTGCGCTACCTTCTGCCGAAAGGAGCTTTGCAATCCATTCGTTGTATTTTTCTATAGTCCTTTCCACTCGCGCTTTGTCAGTGGTCGGTAGTTTTCCGTTCTGGAGTAGCGCATGGAGTTTGTCTCCGTGAGCTTTTGTCCGAATGACTTTCATAGGTCTCGTCCTTGGTTTTATGAAAAATGAAGAGGGATATCTAGAACTGCCTCTGGCGATGGGCGTACTAAACAGGATTTCTCAATGGCTTCATCCAGCAAGTATTTGTTCTTTTGCGGAACCACGCTTAATCCCTTCTTCAGTAGGTCAAGTGCTATATCTAAAGCAGCGTTATTATCGCTTATTTTTTTATTGGATCGAGTAGCGAGAAATACGTCTTCCCTGATGTCCTCTCCAAAGCGGTTCATAAAGCTTCGGCTCTCCTGTGCATTGATTTCAAAGCAGCCAAGATCTGCAAGAAGCCTCTTAATTATTTGTCCGTTCTCAAATGATGTCCCCAAAACATTTGATGTTTTTCCCAGAACCATAATTAACTGGCCGCCGGGCTTCAAAACCCTTGCTATGTCCGCGAGACTTTTTTGGATATCTAGGCAATATTGGATGACGGTAAGAAATCTATTTGATCGGTTCTTACGATTCGCGCCAATCTCGGCGGGAGCCACTTTGAGTGGATTCCACCCTAAATATTCAATTGCTGGCCTATAGTTTTGATGATAATTGAATACATTTATGTAAGGAGGTGATGTGAGCACAAAGTCAATAGATGAATCCGATAACGGGGATTTTCGCGCATCTCCAAGGAAGCAGTCTGCGCAGGCTTCCGCTGAATCAATCTCAGCAAAAATCTTAAATACAACCTGCGTGGCGCGCGTCAACGAGGCAGTGGAATATTTCTTACCATTACCCATCGCCAAGAGAAATACTGCCGCCACAGCAAGCTTTGAAAAACTATTATTTTGATTGGAAATCAATTCTCGAATATTTAGATCTTCTATGTTTTCCGAAAAATCGAGTGCTTCAATTGAAAAAGAGCTAATGACTGATTTAATTAGTTCTCTTTCGGAATCTTCTAGCTTTGAATATCTGGAGAGAACTGAGAGATGCCATGCAGCCGGATTGATCTCCAAGCCGAATGCGCGGTGACCGGCGCTCAGTGATTCGTATAAGACGGTCCCGCTTCCGCAAAACGGGTCGTAGATATTTTTTGTTTCGCCATCAAGGAATTGAAGAAAATATTCTACGAGCTCGGGAGAAAATTGTCCTCGCCACGGGAGACGGCTGCTACGGGTGCGAACTGAAACATCCAAGCGCTTTTGACAAAGAATGGCCGGTGCCATTCTGGGCAGTTCGACGTCCAGAGTAATTTGGCTCATTTTGTATACTTCTCAATGTCTTTTTTTTTGCCCAAGCGGCTTAGACTGGCATCTCGCACGGCTGCGGCTTCCTCTGTGTATCGGTAGATATAGATCGCCAGCTTCTCGATTTGCTCCGCCCTGACTTCGGCGTGCCGACCTTCATTCAATTGCTTGGCGATCTGGTTCAAATTTCGACCAATGGCTTGGAGCTGGGACAATGAGTCCCATAGCGCCTCAGTCATATCCATTGTGAACGGCGGTTCGTGGATCAATCTCGCGCGCACACAATTGACGACCCAACATTGGGGTGTGCAGCCTTCAGCCTCGGCTTGTATGGTGATGTTCTGGAGTTCAGTCGGTGTGAGCCGGACTTCAAGTCGTTCCTTCGGCCCGTCATCCGGGTTGCCGACAGTCTGCCCCGCGAGCCACTGCTGAATTTCAGGTGGCATGTCATCTTGAATCAGATAGCGCATGAGCGCCCGCAAGACGGTGGGTGACTTTTTCTTGTGGCGTTCGCAATAGGCGGACCACTGTTCGCGTAGCTCGTCGGGCAATCGTAGGGGGTAGATGTAGCTACCCCGTGTTGCTCCGATCTCAGCGCTTCGCGGCACAGGCGTCTCCAGGACAAGAAGCGGGCGTTGAACAGTGGTAGTGTAATACACTTACCAACGTCCGCCTATCCTGCAATGGTCTCACTTGATCAAAAACCTTGGTCGTGACTAAAGTTTGGCATGATGCCAATTGGGTGGAGCGTGTTAGTGCAATCGCTCTCATCCGCCGCCAGCCCTTGGCAGCTCAGAGCGATGTACTCGCGGCCGCTTTCGCGATCCTGCCGTTTCTCATGGCTGCTGTTGATCGGCTCTGCATCACGTTGTCGCGCCAGTCGGCGTCTAGTGATGTCGTTGGCCTGACGCAGGCTAGCTTTATGACGATTGGCGAGCCATCCGTTGTGCTGCCTTCAGTCCACGGAATGAAAATGTCTACTCCATCGAAACGACGAATGGCAGGTCGATGGCAAGTTCATGCTGCTGGATCAAACTTCCGCAGACATCGCTGATGTCGATAGTTCAAAGACAAGTCTGTAGAAACAAAAAAACCTCGGAACGCGTTACGTTTCCAAGGTTTTTTGTCTGGAATTTTGGTGGAGCGGAGGAGGATCGAACTCCCGACCTTCGCATTGCGAACGCGACGCTCTCCCAGCTGAGCTACCGCCCCACACGAGCGTGGGATATTAGCAGGGCTTCCGGCGGTCGCCAAGAGGGGTTCTTTACGGCAGAAGCGCCGACAAGCGCTCGAAAAGAACCTCGCGGCGCCAGCCTTCCAGGGCTTCGGGCCACTCGCCGGTCATCACGAATTCCTCCATCGAGCGGCGCGCGCAGAGCAGGCCGGGCGGGAGGTTGAGTTGGGTGGCGAGCGTATCGATGGCGCTGCGCATCTCGTTGATGGCCCGCTTCGCCTCGCCCATGGGGTGGCCGACGACCGGGGCTGTGGCTGCGACCTCGTCAGCCTCCATGGGGCGTTGCAGCAGTTCGAAGAGTTCCTGCCGCTGTGCGGAACGCAGCGCACGCGTGCCGCGGGTGCGTTCGTCGAGGTTGGCTTGCGTGCCGGGAAGGTTGCCGGTGAGGTCGATCGCCTGGACGTCCTCCAGGAGCCACGAGCGCGGCTTGTCCAGTTCGCGAGCCGTGGTTTCGCGCCAGCGCAGCACGCGGCGGAGCAGGGCTTGTTTCTCCGCCGGCCATTCGCTGGCGGCCTTGAAACCACGCTGCGGTTGCGGATCGCCTTCACGGTGGCTGGCGCGGCGCTTCATGCGTGCGCAATCCTCGGCGTGCCAGCCGGCGCGGCCGCGCTCGGCAAGGCGTTCGGCAAGGATGGCGTGCACCGGATGCAGGTGCACGACATCCAGCATGGCGTAGAGTTTTTGCGATTCGGTGAGTGGACGCTGCAGCCAGTCGCTGCGCGTTTCGCCCTTGTCGAGTTCGGCGCCGACCAGCTCGGCCACCAGCGCGCGGTAGCTGATGCCCAGGCCCATGCCGACGAAGGCGGCCGCGATCTGCGTGTCGAACAACGTATGCGGGCCGTCCGGCAGGAAGGGCGACATCGCTTCCAGGTCTTCGCCCGCGCTGTGCATCACGGTGACCACGGGTTGCGCGGCGAAGGTCGGTGCCAGCGCGTCGGCCAGGGGCACGGCGAGCGGGTCGATCAACGCGTAACGCCCGTCGTGGGCGAGCTGGAGCAGCGCCAGTTGGGGATAGAAGGTATTGCGCCGCATGAATTCGGTGTCCAGCCCGACGACGGCGGTGGGGCCGATGAGGGCGATCCAGGCATCCAGCGCCTCGCGGCGGTCGATCCAGGGGGCGTCGGGAGCGAGTTCGCTCGATGTCATGCAGGCGTCCTTGTTGAACTCGGGAGCGCGCCGACGTTCGTGTTGCCCTGCCGCGCGTGATTCCCTAATGTGGAAGAGCACGATAGCAGGCCTGCACGGAACCGCCCACCATGCCGAATAACGAGACCGTCCGCCGACAGCGCGCCATTGGCGGCGCGTTGGGTGTTGCCGTGCTCGCGTTCGCGCTGTTCTACCATTTCTTTCCGCAGGCCTTGCACGTCCAGCCCACGCAGAACACCTCGCGCTCGCCGTTGCGCGGCCAGCCCACCGTGATGGGCTTCGACCAGCGTCCGCAAGCCGCGCCACCGGCGGTGGTGTCCGAGATCGACGCCGGGCCACCGATCATGCTCGCCCCGGCCTCGGTGATCGCCGCACGCCGCCGCGAGAAGACCAACGAGATCGAGTTGCCCGCGCAGAAGACGCCGGATTCGCCGGAACTCACGGCCTTGCTCGATCGAGCCGACAAGGCGTTGGCGGTCGACCGGCTGGTGGGCGGCAAGGACAGCGCCGCCGTGCTCTTCACGAGCGCCCTCAAGGAAAAGGCGGACAGCCAGCGCGCCCTGGAGGGCATGAACGAGGTACGTGCGCGCCTCGCCGCGGAGATCGAGCAGGACATCGCCCTGGGCGACGCCGACGCCGCGCGCGAGTCGCTGGCGGCGCTCAAGTCGCTTCCATCCAGCGCCAAGGATGCCGCGCCGTTGCAACAGAAACTGGCCGTACTCGACAAGGTCCGCCCACTGCTCGGCAAGGCCGCCGCGCAGCTGCAGGAAGGCAAGGCCAGCCAGCCGCGCGGCGACAGCGCGCTGGACACCTATCGCGACGTGCTCGAACTCGACCCGGAGAACGCCGTGGCCGAGCAGGGCATCACCACCGTGCAGCGCAGCGTGCTGGACAAGGCGCTCGCGGCCGTCGCGCAGAACGATTTCGCCGCCGCCGACGCGGCGCTGGCGGAGGCCGCCACCATCGCGCCGGAATCGCAGGCGCTGCAGGACACGCGTGGCCGCATCGAAGGCATGCGCCGGCAGAGCGCCACGGCGATGCTCGCGCAGGCGCGTTCGGCCCTCGATGCCGGCAATATCGACCTCGCCCAGCAGCTGGCGGCCAAGGCGCAACAGGTGAGCCCCGACCTGGCCGGGATCGACGACTTCAACGAACGGGTGACCAACGCGAAGCTGTATTCCAGCTACAAGCCCGGCCAGGTCTTCGCCGACCGCTTCATCGATTCCACGGGGCAGGCGCCGGCGATGGTCGTGGTTCCCACCGGCAAGTTCCTCATGGGTTCGCCGGACGGTGAGGCGGGGCACGATGCCGACGAGGCGCCGGTGCACGAGGTGCAGGTCGACAAGGGCTTCGCCATGGCGCGCAGCAGCGTCACCATCGGCCAGTTCCGCGATTTCGTGCGCTCGTCCGGTTACGTGCCGCAGTCGCAGTCGATGGGCGGCGGCAGCGTGTACGACGAGCAGAGCGGTGGCCTTCGCGACGAGACCTCGGTCACCTGGCAGGACGACTACGCAGGCAAGCCGGGACAGGAACGGTTGCCCGTGATCAACGTATCGTGGAACGACGCCAAGGCTTACGCCGACTGGCTTTCGCAGCGCACGGGCAAGAAGTACCGCCTGCCGAGCGAGGCGGAATTCGAATACGCGCTGCGCGCCGGCAGCACCACTCGCTATTGGTGGGGCGATGGCAACCCGGGCTCGCGTGTCGAAAACCTCACCGGCGGTAACGATCGCTCCGGGTCGGGCCGGCGCTGGAGCAACGCGTTCTCGGGTTACAAGGACGGCTATTGGGGTCCGGCACCGGTGATGAGCTTCACGCCCAATCCCTTCGGCCTCTACGACATGGGCGGCAACGTCTCGGAATGGGTGGCGGACTGCTGGCATGACAATTACGTCCGCGCGCCACGCACGGCCGAGGCCTGGGTCAATCCCGGGTGCAGCCGCCGCGTGATCCGTGGCGGTTCCTGGGGCAGCGCCCCGGACATGGTCCGCTCCGCGTACCGCCAGGGCGCATCGGCCGACCTGCGCAACGCCCGGGTGGGTTTCAGGATCGTGCGCGAACTCTGATCCGGGCGTGCCGGTGCCGGGTCGGGGTGGTATTCTTTGTGGACTCTTCGTTCCAGAAAGGGCCTCACATGGCGCGTCCACGTGAATTCGACCGGGATACGGCCCTGCAACGGGCCATCGAAGCCTTCGCCATGCATGGGTTCGAAGGCACGACCACGCCCATGTTGCTGTCGGCGATGAAGATCGGGCGTCAAAGCCTCTACGACACCTTCGGCGACAAGCGGAAGCTGTATCTCGAGGCGTTGCGCCGTTACTCGGAAGACAGCGTCGGCACGACGCTTTCGGCGATGTTCGCCCGCGAGTCGGTGCTCGACGGCATCGAGCATGCGCTGCTTCGTTTCGGCGAGGCGGCGGCGACGGGTACCGGGCAGGCCTGTCTTGGCATCCACGCGGTGACCGAGTTCGGCACCACCGCCCCCGACGTGGCGGCGGTGACCGCGGATGTGTCGGCGCGAACGCTGCTCGCCTTCGAAAGCAGGATTCGCGACGGTATCGCCCGCGGCGAACTGGCAAGGGAGCTGGACCCGGCGGACGCGGCGCACTTCCTCCTTGCGACCCTGTCCGGCCTCAAGGTGGCGGCGCGGGGTGGAGCATCTTTCGAGATCCTGCGTGGCATCGTCAGGGTGGCGTTGGGTGCGCTGGCGCCTCGCTAAAATAGTGGACTGATAAGTCAAGTATTTGGTAGGCTGCGCAGCACGCACCTTTCGAGGCGCGTCAGCGTCGTTTCAAGCAGGGGCCGCAGCCCCTTCTTTTTCCTTCATTTATTGACCGATCATTCCATAACGAGGTGCGTCATGACCATCCAGTTTCTCGAAGGCAAGTCGGCGTTCGTCACGGGCGGCTCCCGCGGCATCGGTGCAGGCATCGTCCGCTCGCTGGCGGCGGCAGGTGCCCATGTGACGTTCACGTATGCCAGTTCGCCCGACGCCGCCCAGGCGCTGGTGGACGAGGTGCGCGCCGCAGGCGGCAAGGCCGAAGCCGTGCGTGCCGACAGCGCGGATGAAGCTTCGCTGGTCGCTGCGATCGACGATGCCGCCAAGGCGACCGGTGGCCTCGACATCCTGGTGAACAACGCGGGCGTGCTCGTGTATGCCACGCTCGACGACACCTCGTTGGCAGACTTCGATCGACTGTTCGCGATCAACGTACGTGCGGTCTTCATCGCCACGAAGGCGGCGGCGGCCCATTTGCGCAGCGGAGGCAGCATCGTCAACGTCGGCAGCGTCGTGGCCGATCGCGCGGGCCTGCCGGGAACTTCGATCTACGGCGCTTCGAAGGGCGCCATCCAGGCGATGACGCGTGGACTGGCCCGTGATCTGGGCCCACGCGGCATCACGGTGAACAACGTGCAGCCTGGACCGATCGCCACCGACATGACAACCGGCCATGAGGAGATGCTGATCCCGATGCTTCCCGTGGGCCGTCTTGGCGAGCCGATGGAAGTAGGTGCGCTCGTCGCCTATCTCGCCGGTCCGCATGCGCGTTACATCAATGGTGCCAGCCTCAGCATCGACGGTGGTTTCCTGAGTTGAGGCACGTGGTCCGGCTCAGTAGCTGCCGAGCCGGACCTTGAGTAGCACGGGCTTGTCCGTGAAGTTGAGCCCATAGTCGGTTTCGTCGCCGTTCCACCAGCGGATCGCCTTCCACTGGCCGTCGACATAGCTGCCTTCCTCCACGCGCAGCAGCTGGCCGTGGCGCCCATCCGCGTTGTCGCGGGCGAACTCGACACGTGCGTCGAAGCCGGTCACCAGGTATTCGTCGGTGCCCAGAGGCACGACGAGCACGTGCCCCGTGGCGTCGGGCGTGCCCGGCAGTTCGGCGGGCGCGTCACCCCAGCGGGGTGCGCCATAGGAGACGTCGGCCCGCCAGCGGTTATCCAGTGCGATGGTTCGCTTCGGCTGCCCGCGCTGTTCCACGGAAGCGTGCAACGTGCCCCGGTAGGCGGCGGCCGCGACCTGTCCGTTGATCGAGTCCACGAGCGCGAAATTGCGTGCGTGCGCCTGGGTGGCCTTGCGGCGTTCCGGCGTGTCGGGATCGTTGTCGACGCCGAAGACGGAGAAGCCGATGCCACCGTTCGCCAGCACATGGAACAGGTAGGGCGCGTTGCCGGCGTCGTAGCCGGTCTCGGAGATCCATGGCGGATTGTCGGCGCGTGTGTATTGGCCCACCACCTTGGTGAACTCGTTGTAATCGGTGCTGTAGAGATCGGTGCCGATGAGATCGATGTGCGGCGCGCTGGCCTTCCACAGGTCGAGGACGTTCCACGTGGCGCCGCCGCTGGGATAGTCGTTCCCGGGAAGGTGCTTGCCCTTGTAGCGCAGCCAGGTGTTGACATACATCGGTAGCGGATAGATGGCCTTGCCAGCCGCCGCCACCTGGTCGATGTATCGCGCGATGCCATAGGCGTTGAACTGTTCGTCGGCATCCGCCCCGAATGTTTCCGTCCATGTCTTGCCGGCCGGTTTGCCGAGCGCCTTCGCCAGGTCGGCGGGCACGTTGCCACCAAAGGCCTCTTCGGCGGCGGGGGAATGGTCGCGAACCGTTCCGATGGTGCCCGGCTCGTTCTCCACCTGCACCATGATCACGGTGTGGCGATCGCCATCGACGCGTTCGATATGCGCCATCAAGGCGGCGAACGCGGCCTTGTCGGCTTCCAGGTTGGCGGTGGCCTGGGTGGAGAGGTCGTCGACCGGCTGGCCGTGCTCGTCCAGCACGCGCGGGTAGCGCGCGGGATCGGACTTGATCCATTCCGGAACGTAGTGCATCTGCCCGTTCTTCCAGCTGCCGAACCACAGGATGACCAGGCGCAGTCCGTGTGCCCGTGCGCCTTCGACCAGGGCATCGACATGGCGGGTGTCGAACCGGCCCTTGGCCGGCTCGAACTGTTCCCAGTAGACCGGCGCTTCCAGCGTGTTCGGATGGAGGGCCAGCACGTCGTTCCATACGCTCGGCAGCACGGCCGGCCAGGCGCTGGAGTTATGCAGCTGCGCCGCCAGCACCGTGTAGGGCTGGCCATCCACGAGCAGGGCGTGGCGGCCCTGCTCGTGGACGACACGCGGCATGGACGAGGCGGCGCGCGCCGCCGATGATGCGGCGACCGCCAGCCAGAGCATCGCGACCAGGAAGAGCAACCGCCTCAAAACGACACCGTTGCGCGCATCCAGTAGAAGCGCCCCAACAGGTCGTACGTGGCGACGTCGGTATTCGCGTTCGTCGTGTTGTTCGCGTAGTACAACGGCGGTTGCTTGTCGGTGAGGTTGTCCACGCCCAGCTCCAGCTTCGTATGCCAGGGTTCGACGTTATAGCCCACCTGCACGTTGTGATAGACGTACGCGCCGATCTTGCGTTCGACACCGGCCTGGTCGTAGTCGGCCGAGAGTCCCTGGCGAAGATCCGCGCTGCCGACCTGGCTGCGGCCGACATAGCGCAGCCGCCAGGATGCGCTCCAGTCGCCCTGGGACCAGTTCAACGTGCCCAGTGCGCGCCAGCGGGGGAAGTTGCCGTAGCTGTAGGTGAAGATGCCCGCATTGTGGATCACGACCGAGCTGGGATCGGTGGTGTCGGGGTTGATGTCGTAACGCTTCATGTAGGTGCCGTTGAGGCTGGCGGTGAAGCGTCCGTAGCGCGTTTCCGGGAGGCGGTAGGTCGCCGCGAAGTCGGTGCCGGCGGCCCAGAGCTTGCCCAGGTTCACCGTGGGCTCGGCCACGTAGTTGATCGTGCCGTTGCCGTTGCGGTGGATCAGCGCGCAGAAGGCGCTGGAGGGATTGGCATAGCACTGGTTGAGCACGGTCTGCGCGGAGACCGTGGAGATCGTGTCCTTCAGGTTGATCTTCCAGCTGTCGACGCTGAACGACAGGCCTTCCAGCCAGTGCGGGTCGTAGACCAGGCCGATGTCGTACGAACGACCGGTTTCGGGTTTCAACTGGTAGCCGGCCACTTCCGATCCGGATGCCTTGCCCGATATCTGGCCATCCGCCTGGCGATAGCTGCCATCGGTGGGTACGTTGGCGCAGGCGACATCATGGCCACCGGTGTAGCCGTTGCAGGGATCGTTCACCGTGGCGGAGTCACCGGCCACGCCCGCATAGAGTTCACTGGTGTTCGGTGCGCGGAACACTTCCGACACGGTACCGCGCAGGAGCAGGTCCTCGACGGGACGCCATTCCAGCGACACCTTGCTGTTCGTGCTGCTGCCCACGGTGCTGTAGTCCGACCAGCGCGTACCCACGGTGAGGTTGAGGGAACGTACGCCCGGCAGGTTGGCCAACAGGGGGATCAGGGTTTCGGCGTAGGCCTCCTTCACGTTGAAGCGGCCGGCCAGGGTGGATGCGCAATACTCGATCACGCCGCAGAGGCCGTTTTCGTCGGCGGTCCACAGGGGATCGGCGCTCGTGGAGGTGCTCTCCTTGCGATACGACAGCCCGGTGGCGAGGCTCACCGTGCCGGCCGGCAGGTCGAACAGGTCGCCGTTGGCGTTCGCCTCCAGCTGCTTCACGGTGTAGACGCTGCCCACCGAGGGATTCACCACCATCGATTGTAGGTTGGACAGGCCGGACGGATCGTTGATGTTGAAGAGGTTCAGTGGCGTACACCCGGCGATCGCGTTGCCGGCCGTGCCGCAACGTACCGTGCCATCCGTATCCCTGAAGGAGGGGCCGACGGCCTGGTTGAACTTCGCGTAATCGAGGAAGCCGTAGTTGATCGAATCCTGGCGCACGCGACCGTAGTTGATCGAGGTGTCCCACTGCCATGAACTGTCGCCGAAACTTCCGCGCAGGCCGGGATTCACCTGGAGGTTATAGGTGTTGTACTGGTAGCGCCGGTTGCCGAGCACGGTGAGGCGCGTGTTGAGGTCGTTCGTCGACGTGCCCGTGGCGCGGTCGGTGCCGAAGTCCACGCCGAACGGGTTGTAGTAGCTGCTGGCCGAGGCGAGGAAATTGTCGCCGTTGGCGAAAATCGGTATCGGGGCGATCACCGACGAGGATTTCGTCTTGCTGAAATAGCTGTTGACGTAGGCCTGCACGTAGTCGTTGAACTTGTAGTGGCCGAGCAGGAAGGCATTGGTACGCTTCTGCGGTGTTTGCAGCAGGTTGTATGGCTGGTAGTTGTACGAGTCCGCGCCGGTGTAGCAATGGAAATCGCCCGGGCCAGTCGCGCCGGTCACGCCGGGGTTGAGGGTCACGCGAGAGCAACCGTTCGTGCCGGCCAGCGCCTTCGAGGCGGCCGAACCGTCGTTGAAGTTGACCGAGCCGGTCGGCGTGGCCGACGAGCCTTGCTTCACCGAGGCCCCGTCGATCAGGTACAAGGCATCCTTCGAGTAATTGCGCGCATCGGCCGAGACGGCGTCGATGTCACTGTAGGACAGGCCGGCGATCACGCCGTAGTCCTTGCCGGTATGGCCGGCGGTCAGCGAGAAGTTGCGTCGATTGCCGTCGCTGCGCTTGCTGGTGCCGAAGTCGCTGGAGATCTGCACCCCGTCGAAATGGTCGCGCAGGATGAAGTTGACCACGCCGCCGATCGCATCGGAACCGTAGATCGCGGACGCACCGTCGCTGAGCACCTCGATGCGATCGATCATGTTCGCCGGGATGGCGTTCACGTCGTTGTACGCGAGGCGGATGCCGTTGACGAGCACGAGGGTGCGCTTCTCGCCGAGGCCACGCAGCGAAACGGTGGAGGCGCCCGTGCCACCGCCGTTGTTGGTATTGGGATTGGTCGCGTTGCCCGCGATCGAGGGCAATTCCTGCACGAGGTCGCCCAGGGTGGCCTTGCCGGTGGCCTCGATGGCCGCGCGGTCGAGGGTGACCACGGGATTGGCCGTCTCCACATCCACGCGGCGGATGCGTGAACCGGTGACCGTGATGCCTTCGAGGTCCTTGGTCTCCTGCGCATGCAGTGTTCCGGCACCACTGATGAGACCGATGAAGAGGGCGGCGCGTACGGCTTGACCCAGCACGTGGCGGCGGGGCGTGTGGTCGGGCGAATCGCTATGGCGCTGGTGCATGGCTTCCCTCGTTGACGGTGGGCGTACGGAAGACGGGCGAGTTCGCTCGGCGCTCGGCATGAGGCCGATCGCTCAGGGGCGCGGCGGGACCGCGACCTCGGGAGTTGGAACGCGATCGCGCGGCCGCGCGATCGCAGGGGCTCAGCTCGCGCCGTCGGCAGGCACGTCCGCCTGCCAGTAAACGGCGTAGCGTTCGCCCTGGATCTGGTGCAGCGGGATCACGGACAGCATGCCGTCGCGCGTGTTCGCGCGGAACGTCAGCGGCTCGTCGGCCGGCGTCAGCCAGTCGAGTCGGTCCGGTCCGTCCATGGCGATGCGGGGTGCGGCCTGCGCTTTCGGTTCGGGCGACGGGCCCGCGTCGTACTTGCCGTATTGCTGGTCGTGCGTCAGCCCCTTGCTGCCGAGCCGCGCGGCGAGTACCAGCGGACCGTAGAGCACGGCCTGGAGGCCGTCGTCGCCCGGCAACGGCATGGCGTGCAGGCGCATCGGCAGGGTGATGGTGAGGCGATCGCCGGTTTGCCACCGGCGCTTGAGGGTCAGGTAGCTTCCGGGCGAGGCGAATACATCCAGCGGCGTGCCGTTCAAGGCGACGCTGGCGCCCGGTGCGATCCAGGAAGGAATGCGCAGGTTCACCGTCAGTTCGCGGGGCTGGTCGAGCGTGAACTCGAACGCGCTGGAGGGTTCCTTCGGGAATCCGGTGCGCTGGGTCAAGCGCAACCCTTGTTCAGGCCAGCGCAGCTCCGAGGCGATGTAGAGGTTCACGTGCAGCTCGTCGTCGTCGTGCGCGTAGATGGCGTCGTTGAAGCGGGCGAATTCCTCGGCACCGGACCCGGTGCAGCACCAGAACGAATCAGTCGGCGAGTTGTAGAACTTCGCGCCACCCGGTTGCAGCGAGTAGTAGTAGAGCTTCATGCCCTTGGCGTCCTGTGTGCCAAGGCGCGCGTTGTAGAGCGTGCGCTCGTAGTAGTCGAACGCGCGCGGATCGCCATTCCACGCGTAGACATGGCGGGTCAGCTTCAACAGGTTGTAGGCGACACAGCACTCGGCGGCATACAGGCCGAGTTGGCCCTTGAGGTCACCGGGGCCGGTCTTCCAGAACTCGTCGTTGCTGGAACCACCGGTGGCGTAACATCGGTTCTGCGTCACCGTTTCCCAGAAATACTCGGCGATGCGGCGGTAACGGGGTTCGCCCGTCAGTTCGTAACGACGCGCGGCGCCGAGTACCTTCGGGATCTGGGTGTTGCTGTGCAGGCCCTTCAATTCATCGCGGTGCGCGGCCAGCGGCTCGAAAAGCGATGCCTGGTCGAAACGGTGCGCGGCGTCCAGGTAGCGGCCGTTGCCGGTGATGGCATACAGGTCGTACATCGACTCGTTCATGCCGCCGTATTCGGTCTTCAGGATGTGCGCGATCTCCGTGTCGGAGAATCCGTTCAACCAGCGCACGGTCCAGTTGCCGATGCCGGTGGCGACATCCAGCGCCTGGCGGTTGCCGGCAAGCCGGTACATGTCGAGCATGCCGGCCTGGATCTTGTGGATGGTGTAGAACGGCGCCCAGACCTTTTCGCCGCGGCTCAGGCGATCGAAGAAACTTTCGGGGAACGCGCTGAGGTAACCGTTGGATCGCTGGCAGGAAGCGAGGATACCGACCAGTTCGTCGCCACGCGCTTTCAGGACGGTATCGCCCTGCGCGGCCCAGGCCAGCGCCGCCGCGGAAAGGTAATGGCCGCCGCTGAAGTGACCGCGCAGTTCGCAATCGGGTTTCTCCCAGCCGCCGAGCGGCTGGGCGTTGGTGGGCTTGCCGGCTTGCACGAGGAAGGCCCGCGCGAGCCGGTCCACCGGCAGGCTGTGCAGGTAATCCAGGTTGATCGCGGCGGCGCGGCGGAAGTCGCTGTCCAGCAGCGTCACGCGGTCGAGCGCGAAGGACTGCATCCGGTTGACGGGCTTGTCGCGCACGGCGGCGGTCGTGCCGCCGGCCGGATCGGCGGTATCGAAGGCGCGCAATGGGGTCGCCAGCAGGGCGCCGGCAAGCGTGGATGCGCTGGCCTTCAGGAAACGCCTTCTCCGATCGACACCTTGCATGCTTCTCCCCAACGTGATGACGCACATCCCCCGATGCACGCTTTCATCGTGCGGTCACACGACCGTGCTGTCTTGTGTCATTTCCGGATGCTCGATGCGGAATCCCGCACAGTCGACACGATGCGCAGGATCTGTCCCGGTTTTCCGTGAATGCGAATGTCATCGCCGCTCCGGTCGACTTCCGCGACGGCTTCGCCGTCGACGTGAACGAGGGGACCCGCACCGCGCAGGCTGATCCAGACGGCCTTGGGGCTTGCGTCGGCCGGCAAGGTGACCGTCGCGGAAAGCTGCGAACCTTCCTTCCGCAGCGCGACGCCGCAGCGTCCCCAGCGCGTGGGAGCGGCATCCAGGCTCACCGGCTCGCCGGTATCGAGCCACGCGTGGGGAATCGCGCGGGCCAGCCACAACGTCTCGCCCGCGCTGTCGTCGAAGACGAAGGCCCAGCGAAGCAGCAAGGGAATCGTCATCTGCGCGGGCATGCAGAACAAGGGCATGCCGCCGGTGATGTCGGCGACTTCGCCAGCGGTCCAGCTGCCGGGTGTATGCGCGTGGTGGCGATGCGCGTAGAGAAATAGCAGGTATTCGTCGATGCGGCCCAGGCGCAGCAATTGTTGTGCGTAGCCATAGGAGATGAAGCCGAGGATGTCGCGGCTTTTCGGATCGACCGGTCCGATGTTCGCGACGACGCCGAGGGTGGTGGCGCCATGGCCACGCATGCCATCGATCACCACGTTGGCGAGATCGTCCGGCAGCACGTCGGCCTGGAGGAGTTCGGCATAAGCGCGGTGCGGCCACTGTTGCTCGCTGGGCTTTTCCCGCGCGAGCGATTCGCGGAAGGTGAGCGTGACGCCTGGCAACGGCGGAACGTAGGGTGGTTTCAGGTCGTGGCGGATGTTGGCACGCACGCTTTCCTCCACGCGCCGGGCCAATGCCTCGGCACGTGTCTTCCACATCGACGCGGCGGTCGCGGCGGACGCCGCGATATCGGGCCAGATAGCCGCGAGGTCGAGCAGGCCACGAGCCGCGAGCGCGCTGTTGGCATAGTAGGGTTTCCACCAGAGCGCCGGATCGGGAAACAGGCAGGCATCCGACTCGTTCCAGCCGTGGATCAGGCCATGCCCGGGGTCGCCGGCGGGCAGTCGCAGGCTCTCGTCGTGCAACTCCAGCAGCATCGCGACCGTGGCCTCGATCTTCTCGCGGTGCTTGCGCAGGAGTGCCGCGTCGTTCGTATAGTGGACGTAGCGTGCCAGGAGAGAAAGGGTCAGGCCGAACTGCCCCGTCTCGGCGCCGCGCATGTTGATCATGCCGTCGTCCTGCACGAAATCGCGGAAGTAACCGTCCAGCACCGCGGCGGTCTGTTCGAAGCGGCCCCATTCCAGGTTGGCGTAGAGAGAACTGGTGAAGGTGTCCTGGAAGCCGTCGTATTCGTTGCCGTAATAGTCGCGGTCGACGGCCCCGTACTTGGGGTAGGTGCCATCCGGACGGACCACCAGTTCGCGGGCGAACGCATGGGTGGCCATGTCGGACCATCCGGCCGCGGGGATGCGCACGGGCGCGAGGTCGGCCAGCTGGGCATGCCAGTAGTCGTGGAAGCGCAGCAGCGCCGCATAGAAGGCATCGGCCTGTGGCGGTTCGCGGCGCGGGGGATAGGCGGGGTAGCTGTGTCCGTAGACCACGCGGGTGAACCGGCCATGCTCCACCAGCGCGGTCCGGTGCCAGGTCTGCGCGACGAAACGGTCGTTCGCGTCCACGTCGGCGAACACGAGCACGTCGTACCAGCGGCCGTCGTCGAGCGGCACGACCTTGTGCACCGCCGGCAACCAGCCACCGAGCAGGCCTTCGCGCCGGCGCGCGACCTTCTTCGGTTCGTGCAGGTCGGCGAAGACCTGGTCGGCGTGATAGGTACGCGTGCTTCCGGAGGTATAGACGGGCATCGTGTCCGCGCATTGGCGGGTGCCGACGAATGTGGTCCAGGGCAGCCGGCCGTAGTAGTTCTCGGGGTCCAGCGACGATGCCGCGGGTGGAGCGGCCAGGCGCACCTGCGTCTCGTCCGGTTCGCCCCGCGCGAGGAGGTGCTCCGCGAGGAGGTCGACCCCGGCCAGCGCGACATCGGCCAGCTTCATGCCGAAGTAGGGTTGCGCGGCCTCGTCGTAGGTCGGTTCGGTGCGCTTGCCGATCACGCAGGCCTGCGTGCCGTCGTGGAGCACGATCGGGCCGTCGGGGTGGGACAGATCCTCGCCAACCCTCCAGTCGCGCCCTTGCAAGCGAAAGCCCGGCAAACCGGCGAGGTGGTCGCGGGGAGCGGTGGCAAGCGGAACACGCGCGGGCGTGGCGATCCCGCGAGCCGCCGTCTTGCCGGTGGAGACCGGCGGCGGCGCGAACGCCTCCGTCGTCAGAGGAACCAGGCTGGCGGCGGCGCCCGTTGCCGCCAGCACGCGGAGGAAGTCGCGCCGGTCCATCGGCGTATCGTCGCGCTCACTCATCGTCGTCGTCCAGGGCGAGTTCGTGGGCCGGCAAGCCGGTACGTTCACCCCAGTAGTAGATGCCGATCGCCATGACCAGCACGGTGAGCGAATCCCACGGATGCGCGATGGCGCCGATGCCACCGAAGGTGCCCAGCCACGAGACGATCATCGTCAGCGCGTAGAAACCGATGAGCCACAGCGACGAGCGCACGTTGCGCAGCAGCCGTTCCCGGTCACCTCCTGTCGCCAGCTTATAGACGACATAGATGGCGAACATCGCGATCTGCAAACCCAGCAGCCACGATACCGTGGCCCATGTAGACCAGTACACGATCAATGCCGCCACGGCGAAGGACAGCGGCCCGATCAGGCCGAAGGCCTTGACCCGGAACGGGCGGACGAGGTCCGGCGCGCTCCGGCGCAACGCGGCGACGGTCACCGGCGCGACGGCGTAGCTGAGCACGAGGGCGGCGGAAACCACCTGGATCAAGGCTTCCCACGACGGAAACGGCAGGGTCCAGAACACCGACAACGCGAAGGTCAGCCAGAGCGCCGGGCGTGGGATACCGGACCGGCGATCGATGCGCGTGAGCACCGGGAGGAAGGAGCCGCTGCGCGCCCATCCGTAGACGATACGCGGCGTGGCGTTCATGTAGATGTTGCCCGTGCCGCTGGGCGAGATCACCGCGTCGCACACCACCAGCGTGGCCAGCCAGCCCAGGCCGAGGGCCATGGCGATGTCGTGATACGGCAGGGCGAAGGCCTTGTCCACGCCCGCCCATCCTCCGGCCAGCAAGCCGGTGGGAATGCCGCCGAGGAAGGCGAGCTGGAGCAGCACGTAGATCACCGTGGACAGCACCACGGAAAGGATCAGGGCGATGGGGATCGTGCGTTGTGGATCACGCACCTCGCTGGCGACCGACACGATCGGCGTCAGGCCGAGGTAGGCGAAGATGATGCCTCCGGCGGAGATCGCCGCCTCCACGCCCGAGAGGCCGTTCGGGGCGATGCCGTGGATCGTCAGGTTGTCCGGGTGGAAGTGCGTCAACAGCAGCACGATGACCAGCAAGGGCACCACGAACTTGAAGATGCTGACGATGTTGTTCGCCTTGGCGAAGGCCTTCACGCTGAAGTAGTTCAGCACGAAGAACACCCCGAGCAGGGCGAACTGCACGATCCATCCCAGCAGGCTGGCATGCGAACTGCCGGGCACGTTCAACGCCGGCATCCACGCCGCCGCATACTGGCGGCAGGCCACCACCTCGATCGCGATCAGGCTGGAGAACGCGATCAGCGTGATGAAGCCCATCAACGATCCGAGCAGCGGGCCATGCGAATACTCCGGATAGCGCACGGCGCCGCCGGCACGCGGGAGCGCGGCGCCGAGCTCGCAGTACACCAGTCCGAGCAGCAACACGGCCACGCCGCCGATCACCCACGAGAGGATGCCAGCCGGTCCCGCCAATGCACTGACGTGGCTGGCGGCGAAGAGCCAGCCGGAACCGAAGATGGCGCCGAGGCCGATGAAGGTGAGATCCACCAGGCTCAATTGTTTATGGAACTTGCCTTGCGGCGGTGCGGAAGCGTCGGCCATGGTCAGTGATCCTTTCCTGCATAGGGCGACTTGCCGCCGCTGGCGATGAAGGCGTCGATCCGTGCCGCCAGCACGGGAAGAGGGACCGAGCCGGTCGACAGCACGGTGTCGTGGAAGGCACGGATGTCGAAACGCTTGCCGAGCGCTTTCTCCGCTTTCGCGCGGCCGTCGCGGATCGCCATTTCGCCCAGGTAGTACGAGAGCGCCTGGGCGGGCCATGCGATGTAGCGGTCCACTTCCGTGTCGATCTCGTGCTCGGCCAGGGCCGTGTTGTCGCGCAGGTACTGCCGGGCCTGCTCGCGTGTCCAGTGCATCTGGTGGATGCCGGTGTCGACCACCAGGCGAGCGGCACGCCATGCCTGGTAACTGAGATAGCCGAAGCGCTCGTAGGGCGTGTGGTAGATACCCATCTCCTGGCCGAGATACTCGCAGTACAACGCCCAGCCTTCGCCGTAGGCGGAGATATAGGTGTAGCGGCGGAAGTCCGGAAGGCCGTCCGTCTCCGCGGCCAAGGGCATTTGCAGCGCGTGGCCCGGTGAGGATTCGTGCAAGGTCAGCGCAGGCAGCGAGTAGAGCGGACGCGCGAGAAGGTTGTACGTGTTGACCAGGTAGATGCCGGGCCCGCCGCGTCCGCCGGTGTAGATCGGGGCGAGATCGGCGGGGACGGGCTTGATCGCGAAGCGCCGGCGCGGCAGGCGGCCGATATAGTCGCCGACCACGCCGTCCACTTCCTTCGCTATCCATGCCGCGTCCTTGAGCAGTTCGTCCGGCGTCTTCGCGTAGAAGCGCGGATCGCTACGCAGGAACTGGAGAAAGTCCGCGAAGCTGCCCTTGAATCCCACCTCCTTGATGATGTCGAGCATCTGCTGGTGGATCGAGGCCATCTCCTTCAAGCCCACCGCATGAATCGCATCGGGGCTCATGTCGAGCGTGGTGTATTCGAGGATCTGCGACCGATAGAACGCCTCGCCGTCGGGCAGGTCCACGGCGGCGAGGCTGTCGCGCGCCTTCGGCGCGTACTCTTCACGCAGGAAACGCGACAGCTTCGCGTAGGACGGAATCACCTGCGCATCGATGATGGCGAGCGCTTCCGCGCGTAGCCCGGCCTGTTCGGCGGCGGGCACGCTGGCGGGCATCTTCTGGAACGGCGTGTAGAAGAGGTTGGCCTCTCCCTTCGTCGTGGCGGTCTGCTGGATGCCGTCGTACTGGCTTTCCACGATGAGTTTCGGTTGGGTGAATCCACGCGCCATGCCCAGGCGCATGTTGGCGATCTGCTCGTCGAAGTACCGCGGGATGTCACGCAGCTTGCCCAGGTAACGCCGGTAGTCGTCCTCGCGCAGGAACGTGCCGCGTGCGCTGAAACCGAGGTTGCTCCAGAACGCCGAGTCCGCGTTGAACGGCATCTGCCATGTCTTGTCGCGCTGGTCGGCGAACAAGACCTCGACCTGCTGCCGATAGACCGCATAGTCGACGGGGCCTTCCCCGCGCAGTTGCTTCGGGTCGATCGCCTGCAGTTGCTTCAACACGTCGGCCCAGTACCGTTCGCGTGCATCCTGCGTGGCGGCATCCACCTTGGGCAGGCTCGACGAGGCACGGCCGGGGCCGTCCTCGTCGTCGGCTCCGGCGAACTGCTGCTGGCGCCAGGTCCATTCGCGTTTATGGATCGCCTCGAACCGTTGGTTCGCATCCTCCGTGGCGTGGGCGATGGGCAGGGTGCCGAGGATGAGTCCAAGCAGGCAGGCCACGCGGGCGACGGATAGGGGCACGGCGATCTCCGCTCAGGGGTGGGTGGTCTTTCCGGCTTTCACGGCGGCGATCCACGCGTTGGTGCGCGCGTCCAGCATGTCCAGCGGCATGGCGCCGCCGGAGAGCATCTGGTCGTGGAAGGCGCGGATGTCGAAGCGGTCGCCGAGTTCCTTCTGCGCGCGCTGGCGGAGTTCGAGGAACTTCAGCTGGCCGAGCTTGTAGCCGAGTGCCTGGCCGGGCCACGCGATGTAGCGATCGGTCTCGGCCTGCATGCTCGGTTCGTCCTCGGCCGGATGCGCATGGAAGAAGTCGATCATCTGCTGCCGGTTCCAATGCAGCGCGTGCGTCCCCGTGTCCAGCACGAGGCGGTCGGCACGCAGCAATTCGCCGCTCAACCGTCCGTAATCCTCATAGGCATCCTTGTAGAAACCCACGTCCTTGGCCAGTTGCTCGGCATAGAGCGCCCAGCCCTCGATATACGCGTTGTAGCCGGCTTGCTGGCGAAACGGCGGCAAGGGCAGGGTCTGCGCGATGGAGATCTGCAAGTGATGGCCGGGCACGCCTTCGTGATAGGCGGTGTCCTCGATCGTGTACAGGCCACGTTGCTCGTAGTCTCCGGTGTTGACGAAGACGATGCCGGGACGCGAACCGTCGGGCGTGCCCTGGTGGTATTCCGCGCCGGCGGCGTCTTTCTCGCGATAGCGCTCGACGGCCTGCACCCGCAGCGCCGTCTTCGGCAGCGTGCCGAACAGCTTGGGCAACTCCGGCTGCATGCCCGCGATGTACTTCCGGTAGTCGTCGAGGATCTGTTCGCGCGAACTCGCGTACAGCTTGCGATCGCTGGCCACGGCCTTGCGCAGCGCGGGCAGGTCCGCATAGCCGAGCTTGTGCGCGATGGC
Source organism: Luteibacter sp. RCC_6_2 (assembly GCF_041360655.1). NCBI lineage: Bacteria > Pseudomonadati > Pseudomonadota > Gammaproteobacteria > Lysobacterales > Rhodanobacteraceae > Luteibacter > Luteibacter sp. RCC_6_2. Next base: position 48,933 of record NZ_JBFUPQ010000011.1, read on the forward strand.
GGTCATCTCGCCTTCGATGCGCTTCACCTCGTCCAGGCCGATCTGGTGGATGCGCTGCGGGGACAGTTCGGTGGTCGTCTGCGTATGGATGGCGAAGCGATAACGCGCATCGCCGTCGGGCAGCGACCAGATGCCCTCCTGGCTGCGGCCATGGGGGGAGTATTCCTTCGCCACGAAGTCGGCCAGCTTGCGGTACGCAGGGCGCACCTTGTCGTCGACGGCGGTGAGGATCGCCTTGCGCAACCGGGCCTGATCGGCGGCGGGAACGCTCTTGGGAAACTGCGCCACGGGCTGGCCGAAGACGTTGTCCTCGTCTTTCGCGGCGGCGATGTCCCGGGCCTGCTTGACCACCTTCTCCAGCAGGTAACGCGGCTGCATCAATCCATCCGCCATGCCCAGGCGCGACGCGGCGATCATCTGGTCGATGGCCTTGGGTACCGCGTTCAGGCGCTCGAGGTAATCCTCGTAGTGCGCCGTGCTGTCGAAGGGAATGGTGGAGACGAAACCGGGGAGGGCGAGATGGGCGCCACCGATCTGGTCGAGTGGCATCTCGTAGTTTTTCAGGCGTATGGCTTCGAGACGGTCGCGCAGTTCGCGGATCGCCATGTCGCGGCTCAACCGTCGCTGTTCGTCGAGGCTCGCCGTGTCCACGGCTTCGAAGCGCTTCAGGAAGGCCTCGGTGGCCTTGCGGTCTTCCACCACGTGGGCGGGTGAGTAGTCGGTCCAGCGGTCGTTGTAGCGATAGTCGCCGATCGTGGTGGCGAGTTCCGGGCTTTCCTTTAGCTGGTACTCCCAGCGTTGCGCCACCAGGGCGTCGAAGGCGGCGGCCCCCGTCGTCGCCCCGTGGACGGCGATGAAGGGCCCGGCTAGCAGGCCGCACAGACAGAGTCCCCGGACGATCGGGCGAAGCTTCATCGAACACCCCTTCACGAATATGACACCCCGATGCTCACCCGTGTGGCCGCCGGGCGCTAGAAGCGATTGCCCGGCGACCATGCGGAATTGGGCACAATAGATGTGGATGTATCAATCGGCGAACGGCTGGTCGATCGCTGGCGAGGGCTGGGTGAACCACGCGCCGCCATCCCCGGTCACGTAGAAATGATCCTCCAGGCGGATACCGAAACGGCCGGGCACGACGATCATCGGCTCATTGCTGCAGCACATGCCGGGGCCGAGCAGGGTGCGATTGCCGCGGACGAGATAGGGCGCCTCGTGGATGGCCAATCCGCAACCGTGCCCTGTTCGGTGGGGCAGGCCGGGAAGCCGGTAGTCCGGACCCAGTCCGCCCGCTTCCAGCACCCGTCGCGCCGCCGCGTCGATCTCGGCACAAGGCACGCCGGGGCGTACCGCGTCGAACGCCGCCTGTTGCGCGGCGCGCTCCAGGTCCCAGAGGCGGGCCTGGTCGGCGTCGGGCGTGCCGAAGACATAGCTCCGGGTGATGTCGGACTGGTAGCCCTGCACGCTGCATCCGGTATCGATCAGCACCAGGTCGCCGCGCTGGAGGTATTGTTCGCCGGGAATGCCATGCGGGAACGACGTCGCATGCCCGAACTGGACGATGCAGAACGTCGAACCGTTGTCGGCACCCAGCGCGCGGTGGGCTTCGTCGATGAAACGTTTCACTTCGCCCGTGCCGATGCCTTCGTGAAGCATGCCCGCGGCCAGCCGCTGCACGTGCAGCGTCATGGCCGTGGCCTGCTTCATCAGGGCCAGCTCGGCTTCGGTCTTCGACATGCGGCAGCCGTCGATCACGGCCGTGCCGTCGACGACCTCGCCGTACGGGAACACGCGGCGCAACGCCTCGAAGACACCGAAGGGCGCCGCCGGATCGAGCGCCAGGACGCGCCCGCCGGTCGTCGCCAGACGGTTCGCCACCAGGGCTTGCGGGTCCTCGTGTTCCTCCCACAGGGCCAGTTCCACCGGATGGGCCATCACGGCGCGCAGCGACCCTTCCTCGAACGCGGGACAGACCAGCACGGGCTCGCCACGACGTGGAAGCAGCAAGGCCACCAGGCGTTCGGTGGCGCCCCAGGGAATGCCGGTGAAATAGCGAAGCGAGTTGCCGGCGCCGACCAGCAACGCATCGGCGCCGATGTCGTGGAGGAGTGTCCGGGCGTGCTCGATGCGCGCGAGGTATTCCTCGTGGGCGATGGGCGCGGCGACGGCGTTCCATGGGGCCAGGGCCGCACGCGCATCCGCCGGTGAGAGGTGTCCGATCTGGATCATCGGGAGACTCCCACGTCGGCATCGGTCCATCGGCCGTCGATGCGCCGCTGGATCGGCCCCGGGTTGCGATCGCGCAGTTCCGGCGGCAGCAACGCCTCGGGCACGTTGTCGTAGCTGTGCAGCGCGGCGAAGCGGTGGATCGCCGTGGGCATGCCCACCGCGGTGAAGCCGGGATGGCCCGTCGCGGGATAGGGACCGCCATGATTCATCGCCGGGCTGACCGCGACGCCGGTGGGCATGCGATTGGCGATGAGGCGGCCCACGCGCTTGCGCAAGGGCGGCGCGACCGCCTGCCAGAGCGTGTCGTCGCTGCCGTCGGCGGCGCGGTACAGCGTCGCCGTGAGGTTACCCTCGAAGGCTTCGGCGATCGCCACCATCGCGGTCTCGTCCGCGCCGCCGACGAGCAGGCTGACGGGACCGAACGCTTCCGCCTGCAGGGCATCGCGATGGGCGAGGAAGGTCGCGGCGTCGACATGGAGCAAGGTGGGTTCGAAGCGGTAGCCCTGGCCGTCGCCCTTGCCTCCGCCGGCCAACACGCGGGCACCGGCGTCGACGAGCGCCTGCACGGCGCGCGCGAGATTGTCCCGCACGCCACGGGAGAACAGCGGGCGCGGCGTCGCCGACGCGAAGTGTTTCGTGGCGGCGGCGACGAAGGTATCGCCGGCCTCGCCATGCGCGACCACGACGATGCCGGGGTTGGTGCAGAACTGGCCGCTGCCCATGGTGCACGAGGCGAAGAACTCCTGCGCGAGGGGCTCGGCGCGTTCCGTCAGCGCACCCGGCAAGAGGAAAACGGGATTGACGCTGGAAAGCTCCGCGTACATCGACACGCCAGCCGCATCGGCGGCGGCCTTGAGTGCGAGGCCGCCCGCGCGGCTGCCCGTGAAGCCGATCGCGCCCAGCCGCGCGTCACCGGCCAGGGCCACGCCCAGCGCATTGTCGAAGTGGTAGAGCATCTGCACGGATGCGCCCGGCAGGCCCGTGTCGAGCAATGCCTTGTGCGCCAGTTCCGCCAGGCGACGGCTGGTCGCGGGATGCGATGGATGGGCCTTGGCGATCACCGGATTGCGCGCGGCGATGGCCGATGCGAAGTCGCTGCCGGCGATGGCGTTGAAGGCGAAGGGAAAGTTATTGGGGCCGAACACCAGCACCGGCTTGCCCAGCGGTGCGCGGTGCGCGCGCAGACCGGTGGCGGTGTCGATGACCGGATCGGTCCACGCGTAGTCGCGCACGGCGCGTGCCGCCTGCCGCAATTGTCCGCTCGTGCGCGGCAGTTCCACCGAGCGCAGGCGCGGCTCGGCAGGCAGGGCGGTTTCCTCCGCGGCCAGCGCGACCAGCGTGTCCGCGTCCTCTTCGATCGCCTGGGCGTAGCGGTCGAGGAAATCGGCGATGCGTGCCGGAGGCGTCGCCGCCAGTTCCGCCGCGACCGAGGAAGCGGCGGCGAGCGCGGCTTCCAGATCGGCCGCGCCGCTGATGGGAAACGCGGGGCCGATCGGCTCGGCCCGCGTCGGGTCTTCGGCACGGAAGGCGCCGGCCGCATCGGCCGATGCGCACCAGCGGCCGCCGAGCAGCAGTTTCGCATCGGCCTGCATGACTCAGAGCCCCGGCTTCGTGGCGATGGCGTGGTCGATCACGGCCAGCGCCGCTTCGCGTTCGGCACCCGTGACCGTCAAGCGTGGCGCGCGTACGGTCTCGCTGCCCATGCCGGTCTTGGCCTGCACGAGCTTGATCAGCTGCACGAAGGTGGGCACCGTGTCGAGGCGGAGCAGTGGCAGGAACCATGCGTACAGCGACTCCGCGGCGCGGGGGCCGCCGTCGCGCGCGAGTTCGAACAGCTTCACCGATTCCTTCGGATACGCGTTGACGAGGCCCGCGATCCAGCCCACCGCGCCCATGCTCACGCCTTCGACGATGGCATCGTCCATGCCGACAAGGAGGTCGAGGCGATCACCGAGGAGGGCACGGATGGCGGCGAAACGGCGCACGTCCCCGGAGGATTCCTTCACCGCCTGCAGGTTCGGGAACTGCGCGGCGAGTTCGGCGATCTGCGCGGGCGCGAAGTCGGTCTTGTAGGCGACCGGATTGTTGTAAAGCATGCAGGGCAGGTCGGTGGCCGCGATGACGGCCTTTACATGCGCGCTCATTTCGCGCCAGTCCGTGGAATACACATACGGCGGCAGCACCATCAGGCCGGCGCAGCCGATGGCCTTGGCTTCCTTCGCGAGGCGTACGGCTTCATCGGTCGAGAGCGACGCGATGCCGGGAATCACCGGCGCGCGGCCGTCGAGCGCCTTGACCAGGGTGCGCAGGATGTCGGTCTTCTCCTCGAAGCTCAGCGTGGCCGCTTCGCCGAGGGAACCGAGGGGGACGATGCCCTTGCAGCCGGCGTCGATCATCTGCAACGCATGGCTGGCGAGGAAGGCGTGGTCGACCTTGCCATCGGCGGTGAAGGGCGTGGTGACGGCGGGCAGGACACCGCGCCAGAAAGTTGCCTTGCTCATGATGTGTAGCCTCTGGTATCGCTGACGGAAGAAAGAACGGGTTCGCCCAGCGTGGCCAGGCGAGCGGGAAAGAGAGGTGGCCGTGTGCCGCCGCGCGGGCCGTGCCCGAGTTCGGCGAGCGCGCTGCCGCAGATGCGGCCCTGGCAGGCGCCCATGCCGCAGCGCGTGGCGAGTTTCGCTTCGCGGGTGTCGGCGTGGGGGCGCACGGCGCCGAGGGGGACGTCTTCGCACCGGCAGATCGTCGTGTCGCCGTTCGCGAGTCCGCGCACGTCGTCGCGGACTGTGAAGTGTTCGCGTAGCGAAGCGGCGAAGGCGCGTGCGCGATCGCGCCGCTGCACCAGCGTGGGTGGCACCGGCGCTCCGGCCGCGGCCAGCCCGGCGATGCGGCCTTCCACCCTGGCGCAGTCGAGTCCGCCGATACCGCAGGCTTCGCCGGCGGCGAACACGCGTGGCTGGCTCGTGGCTTGCCACGGACCTACCTGCACACGCGCATGCGCACCTTCCGGCTCCAGCGCGCAACCGAGCAATTGGGCCAGCTCCACCTGCGGCAGCAGGCCGTAGCCCACCGCCAACAGGTCGCATGCGATGCGTTCGTCGCCCTGACGGCCACGTACGCGCGCGCCGGTGACGCCATGTTCGCCCTCGGCGGCGGTCACGATGCTGCCGGTCCGATACGGGACGCGCGCGAGTTCGAGTCGAAGCCGTGCCGCTTGCGCGAGCTTGCCCGGCCAACGCCAGAGACCGGCGGCGAAGCGATGCACGGCGGATGCGCCGGCCTGCTCGTGGATGCCCACGACGTGCGCGCCATGCCGTTGCGCGGTTGCCGCGGCCGCCAACAGCAGCGGTCCGCTGCCGGCGATGAGCACACGCTTGCCGCGCAGGGGCCAGCCTTGCTTGGCAAGCGCCTGTAAACCGCCGGCACCGGTGACGCCGGGCAGGGTCCAGCCGGGGAAGGGCAGCAGGAGCTCGCGCGCGCCCGTGGCGAGTACGAGAGCGCCGTAGGCGAGATGGAAGCCGCGATGCGCATCCTGCAAGAGCAGTCGCCCCGGTTCGACGGCGACGACCTGCGTTCCCTCCAGGCACGTGACGTTGGCGTTCCCGGCGACGTCGCGGATCGCATCCGTCGCCACGCGCGGTTGACCGTGAAGTACGTCGTGCCGCCAGACCTGACCGCCCGCGCGTGGCTGGCTGTCGATCAGCACCACCCGCTTGCCTTGGCTCGCGGCGGCTTCCGCCGCGGCGAGGCCCGCCGGCCCGGCGCCGACGACGACGATGTCGCAGGCGTCAACCATCGGTTTCCACCCGCATGCCTGGATTGACGACGCGTTGGCAGGCGCGTTGCTGGGCCACGCCATCGATGCGTACGCGGCATTCGAAACATACGCCCATGCCACACAGCGGCGCACGCGGCTCGCCTGTCACGGAACGGCGGAACGGCTCGCCGACGAGTGCGATCGCCGCCGCGACGGATATGCCGGCCGGCACGTGCACGCGGCGCCCGTTGACGGTGAGTCGCACGGTGCTCATTTTCATGACCGCACCCGCGAGGGATCGTAGGGCGCCGGATCGATCGCGGGCGCGCGGCCGAGGATCTGATCGATGACCACGCGCGCGCTGCCCAGGGAGGTCGTCACGCCCAGCCCTTCATGCGCGGCCGCCACCCAGACATCGTCGCGGCCCGGCGCGCGGCCGAGATAGGGCAGGCCATCCACGCTTACCGGACGAAAACCCGTCCACAGGCGAATCGCGTCCAGTTCACGCAGCCGTGGCAGAAAGCGAAAGCTCCGTTCCAGCATGCGCCGGATCATCACCATCGAAACGTCGGAGTCCATGGCGTCGTATTCGCGCGATGAACCGATCAGGATCTGTCCGGTGGGGCGCGGCTGAACGTTGAAGGCGACACTGGAGGCGTCGCCACCATGCGCGCTGTCCGCGTAGCCGAGTTCGAGCAGCTGATGCCGGATCACGCCGGGATAGCGGTCGGTGATCACCAGGTGTCCCTTGCGCAGGCGTACCGGCAGGCCCGGCAACAGGGACGGCAACGCACCACCATTGGCGAGCAGCACGGGACCGGTCAACCGCCGGCCCCCGCGCAGGAGCACGCCGTGGTCTTCGAGGCGGAACACCGCATCCTGGTGGTAAACGGCGCCGCGCGCGATCGCCTGGTCGATCCCATGGCGGGCGACAGCCGGAGGAAACACCACCGCTTCGTTCGCCACGCGCATGCCGCCGGCGAGGCCGGGCGCGAGCGCGGGTTCGAGGCGGTAGAGTTCCCGCGCGTCGATCCGCTCCGCGACGACGCCCGAGGCGGCGAGCCGCGCGATCTTTTCAGGGATACGTGCGAACTCTTCGTCGTTGCTGGCCACCCACAGGGTTCCACAGCGGCTGAACTCCGCCTGCGGCAGGTTCGCGAACGCTTCCCAGAGGCCTAGCGAGTAGTGCGCCAGCGCGAGCTCGGCGGGATCGTCGTCCATGGCCACGAGGTGACCCATCGCCGCGGCGGTCGCGCCGCCACCGACGACGCCCGGTTCCACGATGGCGATGCGCATGCCCTGCGCGGTGGCGTAGTCGGCGCATGCCGCGCCCACGATGCCGGCACCGACGATGATCAGGTCGTAACCGCTCACCCCGCGCCGATGCCCCAGGCCAGCGGATCGGCCTCGTCGATCAGGATCTGCCCCTTCATCGTGACGTGCGCGCTGCCGGTGATGCGTGGCAGGACACCGGACGCCCCCGGCTGGAAAGTCACCTCGAACACGCTGCCGAGGATGCCGGCCTGCCGCCAGACGGCACCGGTGGCGAGCTTTCCGTCCGCGGCCAGGCAGGCGACCTTGGCGCTGGTGCCGGTGCCGCAAGGCGAGCGGTCGTAGGCCATGCCGGGACAGAGCACGAAGTTGCGGCCGTCGGCGTCGGGTTGCCCGGGTGCCGCGTTCAATTCGATATGGTCGATCTCCGCGCCGTCCGCGCCGGTGATGCCTTCGCGTTCCAGCGCTGCGCGGATGGCCTCCGTATAGATCGTAAGCGCACGTTGATGGTCGAGGGTCAGCGGCAGCGGCGTGTCGGCCGTGATGAAGAACCAGTTGCCACCCCAGGCGACGTCGCCGACGACGCTGCCGTAGCCCGGCACCTCGAGACGAACGTCCTTGCGGTGGCGATAGCTTTCCACGTTGTCGATCGACACGCGGCCATCATCGAGCAGTTCGATGCCGACGGTACCCACCGGCGTCTCGAGGCGGTGGCGGCCCGGACCGATGCGTCCCAGGTGCTGCAAGGTGCGGATCGTGCCGATGGTGCCGTGGCCGCACATGCCGAGATAACCGACGTTGTTGAAGAAGATCACGCCGGCGCAGGCCTCGGGATCGGCCGGCGGTACGAGCAGGGCGCCCACCATGGTGTCCGAGCCGCGCGGCTCGCAGGCGATCGCCTGGCGCCAGCGGTCGTGTTCCGCGCGCATCAGCCGCCGCCGTTCGGCGAGCGAACCGTTGCCCAGGTCGGGGAAGCCGGACAGGACGACGCGTGTGGGTTCGCCGCCGGTATGCGAATCGATGAAGTCGAGGGTGTGCATGGCTTCATGCTCGCCGGGGAGCGCCTCGGCGGGATAGAAACCTTTGCCGGATTCAGATGCGGAATTCAGCATACCTAGCGAGGGTGGCCTGGTCGCCTTGGCGATGCCACCGTACTTGCCATCCAACCGCCCATCGGCTTTATGATGCGGTGCGGCAGCGAAATATCCCGTTGCCCATGCCGTCGCCGCTCGCCCCGGAGGAGCCCCGCGCCCGTGAAGATTTCAGCCGATGAACTCGAGCCGCTCTTCGATGCGCTTCCCGACGTGGTGTTCTTCGTCAAGGACACCCAGGGCCGCTACACGCACGCCAATCTCACCCTGGTTCGCCGCCTGGGCCTGAAGCATCGCAGCGACATCATCGGCAAGGACGTGACCGAGTTGTTTCCGACGACGATGGGTGGTTCCTACGCGGCGCAAGACCGCCGCGTGCTGACCGGCGAACTGATCGAGAACCAGCTCGAGGTGCACATCTTCAACAATCGCGCGCCGGGTTGGTGCCTGACCTGCAAACGCCCGTTGATCTCGCGCGGCGAGGTGCGTGGCGTCATCGGCATTTCGCGCGACCTGGGCCAGCCGGACGGCAGGCATCCCACGTATGACCGGCTGCGTCGCGTGCTGGCGCACATGCAGGAACACTATGCGGACAACGTCCGCGTGCATACGCTGGCGACGCTCGCCGGTTTGTCGGTCGCGCAACTGGAGCGGCATTTCCGCCGTGTTTTCCAGCTCACGCCGCAACAGGTGCTGACCAAGGTGCGCATCGAGAGCGCGATGCGCCTGCTCGGCGGCGAGGACAGCATCGCCGCCATCGGCATGGCATGCGGTTTCGTCGACCAGAGCGCCTTCGCAAGGCAATTCAAGGCGACGGTGGGGATGACTCCCAGCGCCTATCGCACGATGGTGACGACGGAGCGGTGAGCTCTGGTGGGAGCCGACCCTGTCGGCGATGGGTGCTTGCCGTAACTTTGCCCGCTGCCGCGCTGCCGCGGGATCGCCGACAGGGTCGGCTCCCACCAGGGCCTTTCCCATGCCGGGTGGTGGTGCAGTTCGTAGCGGCCGGAGCGGAAAAGAAAAAACCGCCCTCGGTGAGGACGGTTTCAATGTGGTGCCCGAGGTCGGACTCGAACCGACAAGCCTTGCGGCGGAGGATTTTGAGTCCTCTGCGTCTACCAATTCCACCACTCGGGCATGGACGCGATTATGCGGGAATCAGTGGACGCGGTCGAGGCCCAGCTGGCGTTCGTCGCGCAGGTACCAGTCGTCGCCCTGGGGGTTGAACACGGCGCACTGGGTCATGCGGCCCGAGTAGATGTGCAGGCTGACGGCCAGCGCATCCTCGCTCGGGTTGCGGATGGTGTGGTACTCGTGCGGGGGGATCAGGCTGCCGGCGGAACCCGGGCCGGCCTGGATCGAGCCGACGGGGCGGAAGTGGTAGCGCTGGGCGTCGTGGTCGAGCAGTTCGTACTGGACGATCTCCAGCGCGCCGTTCCAGACGCCCTCGACGCACCACATGCCGCTATGGTCGTGGATCAGGGTGCCCTGGCCGGGCCCCCAGGTCATGGCGACCACGCTGTAGCCGTGTTCCTCGCTGCGGTAGAGCTCGCGGCGCGCGTAGTGGTCGCCGGCGGTCTCGAACACGCACTGGGGCAGCTGCACCTCCTGCGAGCGGATCAGCCGGCACAGCGCGTTGCGCAGGGTGTCGGTGATCGCCGGGGTGCTCGGCTGGGCGACCGAGGCGTCGATGGCCTCGATGAGCTTGCGGCTGCCCGGGAAGTCGACCGTGATCATGGGATGGAACCTCTGGAGGCGGTGGCGTGGGGACGCCGGTCGCCACCGATCATAGCAGGGAGCGGAGGAAGCCCCCAATCGCCCGGCTGTAGTTCTCGATGTCCACCAGGAAGGCGTCGTGGCCCTGCGGCGAGTCCAGCGCCACGAATTCCACCTGCGCCCCGGCGGCCTCCAGGCCCTTGGCGATGGTTTCCTGCTGCTCCAGGGGGAACAGGATATCCGTGCTCACCCCGATGACCAGGGCGCGGTCGACGTGAATCCGGGCCAGACCGCGCATCACGTCGCCGTCGCCGTATTCGGCCACGTCGAACCAGTCGCTGGCGCGCGAGAGGTAGAGGTAGCTGTTCGGGTCGAACTGGCGGTTGAAGCGGCGCGCATGGCCTTCCAGGTAGGACTCCACCTGGAATTCGAAGCCGAACGGCTCGTTGCCGTCGCGTTGTTCCGGGTCGAGGCGGATACGGGCGAAACGGCCGTTCCATTCCATCGCCGAGCGGTAGGTGATGACACCGAGCTTGCGCGCGATGCTCATGCCGTGTTCCGGCCACTCGTCGCCGCCGTAGCGGCCTTCGTTCCAGTGCGGGTCGAGGCGGATCGCCTCGCGCTGCAACGAGCGGATGGCGATGGCGAAAGGCTGCGCCTGCGGCGCGGTGTCGACGCTGATGTGGGTCCGCGTGGCGCCCGGATGCAGCAGCATGTACGCGAGCGCGCTCATGCCGCCCATGGAGCAACCCACCAGGCAGGCCAGTTGCGCGATGCCCAGCCCCGTCACCGCTTCGTACGCGGCGTTGGCGACATCTTCGAGCGACAACTCGGGGAAGGTCAGGCGATAGGGTTCGCCGGTGGCCGGATCGACGGAGGCGGCGCAGGTGGAGCCCTTGTCGCTACCGAGCGAGTTGACGCAGATGACGAAGTAGCGGTCGGTATCGAACGCGCGGCCCGGGCCGATCATGTCCTCCCACCAGCCGGGGCTGGGGTCCTCGGCGTTGGCCGCCGCGTGCGCGCTGGGCGACAGGCCGGTGAGGATCAGGATGGCGTTGTCACGCCCGGTCGCGAGCGTGCCCCAGGTCTCGAACGCCACGCGCGCGCCGTGCAGTTCCCCGCCGCGCTTCATGCGGAACGGGGAAGTCAGTTCGTGGTATTTGCGGGCGTCAGCCATGAACTCGATCTTGGGTCCGAAACGGCATTATTGAATGCCCGTCGCTTGGGTGGGAAGCGGGCTGGCCCGCGATCCATCACGTCGAGGGTTCGCGGGCCAGCCCGCTTCCCACCTGGGTGCGGCGGCTGGCCGCGACGCTTCTGGCCGTTCGTTACATGGGCTTGTTCGCGGCGCGCTTGTCGGCAAGGGCGATCTGCTGGGCCACGGCCTGGGCCACGTTGGAATCCGGGTCGAGCAGCGGTTGCAGCTTGCGCCAGGTGGCCGCGGCATCGGTGTAACGCTCTTGCTGGAACTGCGCGATGCCGAGCAGCCACAAGGCCCGCTGGCTCTGCGGTTCGAGGGCCAGCGCACCGGTGAGCAGATCCATGGCACGGCCTTCGATGCGGTGATCCGGCCGCACGAGTGAGTCCGCTTCCGCCCATCCGACCATCGCCGCGACATTCTTCGGGTCGGCTTTCAAGGCGCGGCCGTACGCGTCGCGCGCATCGGGTGCTTGCTTGAGCATGCTGTAGGTCTGGCCGAGCAGGACCCAGCCCTGGGCGTCGTCGGGATGCTCCTTGAGGCGCGCCAGCAGGCTGTCGATGGCTTCGCCGACGGTCATTTCCTTCGCCGGCTCGACGCCACCGAGGGTCGACGGCGTACCGACGAGCAAGTAGATGCCGGCGCTGCCCAGCGGCAGGACCAGGGCAATGACCACTACCCATGCGAACACACCGCGCGGACGGCCATGCAGGCGGCCCTGGCGAACGAGCGGAACGAGCAGCAGGGCGAGCGCGAGGGCGAGCATCGCCGCCGCGACGAGATAGAACGCGAGTGTCACCAGTCGTCCTCGGTGTCGTTGGCCGGCGTGCCGACGGTGGGATTCTGTCGTGCGCGGCGGCGTACCTGCACGGCGACGACGATGGCGCCGGCGGCGAGCAGGGCGAGCGGGCCGAACCAGAGCAGCCAGGTGGACGGCTCGACGGGCGGCTTGTACAGCACGAACTGCGAGTAGCGGTCGACGAGGTAGGTCTTGATCTCGTCGTCGCTCTTGCCCGCCTGGATCATCTCGAACACCTGCCGGCGCAGGTCGTGCGCGATCGGCGCGTTGGAGTCGGCCAGTGTTTCGTTCTGGCACATCGGACAGCGCAGTTCGGAGGTCAGCTTCTGGAAACGGACTTCTTCCGCGCGATCGTGGAACGGCAGGGGCTGGATGGCCTGCGCGCAGGCCACGACGGGCAGCAGGCAAAGCACCAGCCAGAGAAGGGCGCGGCGGATCATGGCGTTTCCTTCGCCAGTGCGACGAGAGCGGGACGGATTTCCTTCTCGATCACCTCGGGCGTGATCGGGCCGATGCGCTTGTAGCGGATCACGCCCTTCGCATCGATCAGGAAGGTTTCCGGTGCCGCGTAGACGCCGAAATCGATGCCGGCGCGTCCGTCGCGGTCGGCGACGATCACATCGAAGGGATTGCCGTGCTCGGACAGCCACGTCGTGGCGGCTTCCGGCTCGTCCTTGTAGTTGAAGCCGACGATGGGGAGGCCGAGCCGCTTCATGTCCGTCATCAGCATCGGGTGTTCGTGCACGCACTCGATGCACCAGCTGGCGAACACGTTGAGGAAATAGGGCTTGCCGAGCAGGGACGCCTTGTCCACGGTGCGCGACGGTTCGCCGAGCACCGGCAGCGCGAACGCGGGTGCGGGCTTGTCGATCAGCGGCGACGCGATCTCGCGCTGGTCGTGCTGCGTGTTCCACCAGATGCCGAAGCCGAACAGGCCCACCAGGAGGAGGAAGCCGATCAGGGGAAGCAGGCGGCTCATGCCGGCGTCGCCTCCGCCTTGAGCTTGCCTTCGGCGGCGAGAATCTTCTTCGCCCGGAAGCGGCGCTCGCAGGCGGCGAGGAAGCCACCGGCCATCATGAACAGGCCGCCCAGCCAGATCCAGCGCACGAAAGGCTTGTGATACAGGCGCAAGGCCCACGCGCCCTGCACGTCGTTCGCGTCCATCGGTTCGCCCAGCGCCACGTAGATGTCGCGGAACAGGCCGGCGTCGATGGCCGACTCGGTCTGCACCTGGCCGCGGGAATAGGTGCGCTTCTGCGGATGCATCGTGCCCACCGTGGTGCCGTCGCGGAGGATCGTGACGACGCCTTCGTCCGCGCGCCAGTTCGGGCCTTCGGTTTCCTCGACCCCGTCGAAGCGGAAGTCGTAGCCGCCGATGGACTCAGATTGTCCGGGCGCGAGGCGCACGTCGCGTTCCACGCTGAGCGATTCGGAAAGCATCACGCCGATCACGAAGATCGCCACACCTGTGTGCGCGACCAGCATGCCGGCCATTTCCGCGGGAAAACGCCGCCCGCGCGGCATCTCACGCCAGCGCTTGATGACGTAGGACAGCGTGCCCGCGCCGATCCACACCGCGCCGGCCACGCCGGCGATCGCGCGCAGATGGCCTTGTGCGAAGAAGGCGGCGGCGATCGCGCAGATGAGCGCGGCGACGCCGGCGCGCAACGCCATCGCCGTGAGTTGCCGCCCTTCGGCACGACCCCAGCGAAGGTACGGGCCGAACGGCAGCAAGAGCACCGCGGGCGCCATCAGCATCACGAACAGGAAACCGAAATACGGCGGTCCGACCGAGATGCGTCCGAGGTTCAAGGCGTCGCCGATCAACGGGAACAGCGTGCCTAGCAAGACCATCGCCGCCGCCGTGGTGAACAGCAGGTTGGCGACCATGACACCGGTTTCGCGCGAAAGCGGCGCGAAGGGCTTGCCCGTGGCCACCTTGGGCGCGCGGATCGCATACAGCAGCAGCGATCCGCCGATCACGATGATGAGGAAACCCAGGATGTAGAGGCCGCGGCGCGGATCGGAGGCGAACGCATGCACCGAGGTGAGCACGCCGGAACGGACGAGGAAGGTGCCCAGCAACGACAGCGAGAAGGCGAACAACGAGAGCAGCACCGTCCACGCGGGAAGCGATCCGCGTTTTTCCGTCACCGCCTGCGCATGGATCAACGCGACGCCGACCAGCCAGGGCATGAACGACGCATTCTCCACCGGGTCCCAGAACCACCAGCCGCCCCAGCCCAGTTCCGCATAGGCCCACCAGCTGCCGGCGACGATGCCGAGGGTCAGGAAGGCCCAGGCCACGTTCGTCCACGGCCGCGCCCAGCGCACCCAGGCCTGTTCCATGCCGCCGCCGAGCAAGGCGGCGATCGAGAAGGCGAAGGCGACCGAGAAGCCCACGTAACCCATGTACAGCACGGGCGGGTGGAAGGTCATGCCCGGGTCCTGCAGGACGGGATTGAGGTCGCCGCCATCCGCGGGCATCGGCAGTTCGCGCACGAAGGGGTTGGAGGTGAACAGGATGAAGGCGAGGAAGCCGACGCCGATCAGGCCCAGCACGCCGAGCACGCGCGCGACGAAGGCGGGCGGCAGGTGACGGCTGAAGGCGGCCAGCGCGACCGACCAGACGTTGAGGATGAAGACCCACAGCAACATCGATCCCTCGTGCGCGCCCCATACCGCCGTGATGCGGTAGTACCAGGGCAGGGCGAGGTTGGAGTTGTCGGCGACGTAGGCCACCGAGAAGTCGTAGTGCAGGAAGGCGTGGATGAGGATCGCCATGGCGGCGAACACGAAGATGCCCTGGCCCGCGGCGGCCGGACGCGCCACGGCGATCAAGGCCGCGTTGCCGCGCCATGCGCCGAGGATCGGCAAGACGCCCTGCACAAGCGCGAGCAGCAACGCGAGCGCGAGCGCGAACTGGCCGAGTTCGGGGATCACCGTGGCATGTCCTTCTTGTCGTCGATCTTGCGGTTCTCGTGCGCCTTGGCCATGGCGTCCTTGAGTTCCTTCGGCATGTAGTTCTCGTCGTGCTTGGCGAGCACTTCGCTGGCGATGAAGCGGCCGCTGTCCATGCGCCCGGTGGCTATCACGGACTGGTTGTCGCGAAACAGGTCCGGGAGGATGCCGGTGTATTCGACGGGCATCGCGCCACCGTCGTCGACGACGATGAAGCTCACCTTCAACGTGTCGGCGGCGCGCTGGATGGAGCCGGATTTCACCATGCCGCCGAGGCGGAAGGTGGTGTACTGCGTGGCCTGGCCTTCCTGCACCTGGCTGGGGGTGAACAGGTAATTCATGTTCCGCTGCAGGGCGAACACGGTCAGGCCCACCGCCACGGCGGCGGCGGCGACGACCGAGATCACGATGGCGAGGCGGCGTTTACGCGTCGGATTCATTGCTTGGAGGGGTTCCCGGCCGGCGACGGTTTTCCTGGCGCGCGAGCCGTGCGCGAAGTTCGCGCAGGTTGCGGCGGCGCCGGGCCAACGGGGCCAGCGTGTCGATCAAGAGGACGATGAAGAAGACGGCGACGGCGGACCAGACATAGAAACCGTAGTCGCCCATGGCGAAGGCGTGGCTCATGCGGGATCGTTTCCCGCGCGGCCGGCCAGGAGGTCGCGCACCCAGCCCTTGCCGCCTTCGGAGGCGACGAGGTCGGCGCGGACGCGGGCGAACAGGCTGGCGATGTAGTAAAGCTTGGTGGCGGCCATCATGGTCAACAGCGGCCAGAGCATGCTCGCCTCGATATGCGACGGGCCGAGCAGGCGCACCGTCGAGGCTTGGTGCAGCGTGTTCCACCAGTTCACCGAGAAGTGCACGATGGGCACGTTGACCGCGCCCACCAGCACCAGGAAGGAGGCCGCGCGGGCACCCTGGCGACGGTCTTCGAACGAGTGGTACAGGCCGATCACGCCGAGATAGATGAAGAGCAGCACCAGTTCGGAGGTGAGCCGCGCATCCCAGGTCCACCACGTGCCCCACATCGGCTTGCCCCAGAGCGAGCCGGTGACGAGGGTGATGAAGGTGAAGGCGGCGCCGATGGGAGCGGATTCCATCGCCACGGTTTCGGCGATCTTGATCCGCCAGACCAGGCCGATGAAAGCGGCCACCGCCATCGCGCCATAGATGAACAGGCTCATCCATGCGCTGGGCACGTGGATGAAGATGATGCGGTAGGCGTCGCCCTGCTGGTAATCCGCCGGCGCGATGAACAGGCCGCCATACAGCGCGACCGCGCCCAGCACCAGCGCGAGACCGAGCGCCCACGGGCGCACGGCACCGGCGAAACGGTAGAACACCGGCGGCGAGCCGAGGCGGTGAAGCCAGAGCGGAACCCAGTTAGCCATCGATCCTCGTCGCAGGTTCGTTCAAGCACCGTGAGTCCCCCGATGGGACCGTGCGGTTGCGTGCGTTCATGTGTCCATGGCGATGCGTAGCGCGGCGGCGCAGGCCAGCGGCGCGAGGACGAGCGCCAGGGCGAGCCCCGCTCCCAGCCAGGCGATCGGCGCGATCCACGGCAGCCCTTCCTGCGCGGCGGCCACGGCTCCGGCGGCGAAGATCACGACCGGCACGCACAACGGCAGCAACATGAGCGCGAGAAGCATACCAGAGCGCCTCGTTCCCGCCGTCAGGGCGACCAGCACCGCGCCCATGAGGCTCAGCAGCGGCGTGGCGAGCAACAGCGCGGCGACCAGCACGGGGATGACCTCCGGTGGCAGCTTGAGCATGCCCGCCAGCAGCGGCGCCACCACGATCAGGGGCAGGGCGGCGGTGACCCAGTGCGCGAGGATCTTCATGGCGACCAGCAGCGCCAGCGGCTGCGGCGCGAGCATCAGCTGCTCCATCGAGCCATCCTCGATGTCGGCGCGGAAGAGCTGGTCGAGCGAGAGCAGGATGGCGAGCAGCACGGTGACGAACACGACGCCCCCGGCGATCCGCGACAGCAGGGCCGGGTCGGGGCCCAGCGCGAACGGGAACAGGGTGGCGACGATGACGGCGTACAGCACGGGCAGCGCGATGTCGCCGCGGCGGCGCCAGGCCAGGGTGAGGTCGCGCCGCAGCAGGGCGGCGCAGGCGGCGGGCGTGCTGCCGGGCCTCACGCGTGCAACCGGATGCGTCGGGGTTCGCCGCCGGCGAAGCTGACCGCGCCGTGGCTGGTCACCAGGGCCGCGCCACCGCGCGCGGTGTGGCGCTCGAGCAGGCGATTGACCAGGGCGATGCCTTCGCGGTCGAGATTCGCATACGGCTCGTCGAGCAGCCAGATGCGTGCGGGCACGAGGAGGAGCCGCGCCAGCGCGGCGCGCTTTTTCTGTCCCGCGGATAGACGCCGCACGGGCTCGTCCTCGAAGCCGGCCAGGCCGACCTCGGCCAGCGCGGAGCCCGCGTCCGCTCCTTCGCGCAGGCCATAGAGGCCGGCGCTCACGGCGAGGTTCTCGCGTGGCGACAGGTCGAACTTGAGCCCGAGATGATGGCCGAGGAACACGACCATGCCGGCCATGGTGTCGAGCGAGAAAGTGGCGCCGTCGAGGCGCACCTCGCCTTCGCCCGGCCGCAGCATGCCCGTGAGCACGCGCATGAGGGTGGTCTTGCCGCTGCCGTTGTCGCCTTCGACGAGGGCGATCTCGCCCGCGCGCAGCGCGAAGTCCAACGGTCCGAACACCGGCTCGTCCTGGCGCAGGAAGCCGAGCGCGCGGGCTTCGAGCAGGATCGGGGGTTCGATGGCGGCGGTCATCCGACGATTGTTGCGGGCCGCCGCGCGGATGTCCATGTATGGCCGCGTTGTGTGGGAGCCGACTTGTCGGCGATCCCTGCGAAGCGAAACCTCACCCCATGCATCGGCAGGCTCGGTGGGAGCCGACCCTGTCGGCGATTCCTGCGGAGCGAAACCTCACCCCCGCTCGAACGCCTGCCTCGGCAGCGGCGGCAGCGTCGCCTCCAGCGTGCGCACGGCGGCGTCCAGATCCACCGAATCCACCGCCTCATGCCCCCGCAGCAACTGCTCCACCAGCACGTCCTGCGCACGCCCGCGCTCCAGCGCATACGCATACGGAAGGTGGGTAAAGGTGACCATGCGATAACGCGGCAAGTAATGCGTGGGCGATCGCTCGGCCAGCAACGCGCCTAGCTCGCGCTTGCGCAGGTAATGCGGATCGGCGACCGAATCGCGCATTTCCACGTAGTTTTCCAGAGCCATCTGTGCGATGGCGTCGGCATTCGGCTTGCGCCGGCGCTCGAACTCCGCGAACACGGCCGCGGCATCGCCTGGCTGGGCGGCGAACAGGTCCGCCAGCTCCGCCGCGTCTTCGAAACCGCAATTCATGCCCTGCCCATGGAAGGGCACGATCGCATGCGCGGCGTCGCCGATCAGCAAGGCGCGGCCGCCGACATGCCAGCGATCGAGGTAGAGCGTGCCGAGGGTGCCCACGGGATGCGCCGACCAGTCGGCGGCGAACTCGGGCATGAGGGCCAACGCATCGGGAAAATCGGCGCGGAAAAACGCTTCCGCGGCGCCCGCGCCGGCGATCGTTCTGAAACTCGGATGCTCGCCATCGTTGGGCAGGAACAGGGTGACGGTGAAGCTGCCTTCGCGATTCGGCAGCGCGATGCACATGTAATGCCCGCGCGGCCAGATGTGCAGCGCGTTGCGCTCGATCGCGAACGGTGCGGTGGGATCGCTGCCGGGCGGGATCTCCAGTTCCTTGTAGCCGTGGCCGAGTTCCTCCACGCGCTCGCACAACGGCGAGTGCAGGTGCATGGCCGCGCGCAGCGCGGAACCGGCGCCGTCCGCGCCGATGACGATGGGCGCCTCGACGGTGCGTTCCACGCCGTGCGCGTCTCGCAGCGTGAGCGTGCCCGCATCGAGGTCCGCGCCCGCCAGGCCCTGGTCGAAGTGCACCGTGGCGCCGGCCGCCTCGGCGGCGTCGAGCATCAGCGTGTTGAGGCCGCCACGCGACACCGACCAGATCACTTCGGAATCGTCCACGCCATAGCGTTGCAGGCCGCTATGGCCGGCGGGATCGTGGACCATGCGCCCGCGCATCATCACCGCCTGCTCGAGCACGCGGTCGGCGAGACCGGTGGCGCGCAAGGCATGCAGGCCGCGTTCGGCCAGGGCGAGGTTGATCGATCGGCCGCCCTGGAAGCCCGCCTGGCGGGGATCGGAGCGCTTCTCGTAGACGGTGACGCGGAAACCGCGTTGGGTGAGCAGGGTGGCGACCAGGGCGCCGACCAGTCCGGCGCCGACCACGGCGATGTCGTTACGGGGCATGGAGGCCTGCATCCGGGCGCGAGATATTGCGGGGCAGCGCATCGTGCGCCGCAGCGCCGCCGGGGGCAAGCCCGCGGCGGCGGGGCGTCTTAGCTGGGTTTCTTGCCCGTGCGGGTCGCGGGCCTGACCGGCTCGGCCGGCTTGGCCGTTGCGGCGTCGAGGAAGCCGCGCTGCATCGACTTCCAGACGTCGAGGTTGCGCTCGGTCATCTCGTTCAGCATGGACCAGGGCGTCTGGCCCATCAGGCTGTTCAGCTGGTTGCGGAACTGTTGCTGCTGGTCGAGGAAGACCTGCAGGCTCCGCTCCAGGTACGGCCCCATGAAGCCCTGCAGGGAGTCGCCGTAGAAGCGGATGATGTGGGAGAGCAGCTGCGGCGACAGCATGGGCTGGCCGTGTTCCTCGTGCTCCGCGATGATCTGCAGCAACACGGAGCGGGTCAGGTCTTCACCGGACTTGGCGTCGCGGACCTCGAAAGTTTCCCCGTCGAGCACCAGCTGGCGGACCTCCTCCAGCGTGATATAGCTCGAGATTTCCGTATCGTAGAGACGACGGTTCGGATACTTCTTAATGATGCGTAGGGTTTGTGCCATGCGGCGAAAGCTACCACGAGGTATTGCGCCGCACCAGTTGTGCCAACTGGCCGTAATCGTTTACGGATTTCACATTCGTGGTTTGGATCGATTTAGCTAACTTTGTTTTAATGTGCTGCCGCGCCACCCGCATTCCCGAACGGCGGTTTCGCCAGCCAGAGGATCGGAATCAGGGCGAGGAAAAGCAGCGCGCACCCCCAGAACACGTCGTTGACCGCCAGCGTGGCCGCTTCCCGCGTCACCAGTTGATCGACCACCGCGAGCCCCGGCTTACCCGGAATACCGAGCGACGTGAGCTGCTGGGTGAACGCCGTGGTCGCCGGCGAGGCATGCGTCACGTATTCGGTGAGCGAGGCATGGTGCGATTCGGTGCGATGCTGCCACAGGGTGACGGTCACCGCGGTGGACACGCTCGACGCCAGCGTGCGGCAGAAGTTCGCCAGTCCCGATGCACCCGCGACCTGGTCCGGGCTGAGGCCGGAAAGGAATATCTGGTTGAGCGGGATGAAGAAGCACGCGATCGCGATGCCCATGATGAAACGCGGCAACACCAGCGTGGCGAACGATGCGCCGCTGTTGAATTCCGAGAACCAGAAGGCGGTGAAGGCGAACACGATGAAGGCGAAGGTCACCACGGCGCGCAATTCGAGCCGCTGGATGTTCTTGCCGATGAAGGGTGATACCAGGAAGGCGAGGATGCCCACCGGCGCGGTGGCGAGGCCGGCCCACGTCGCGGTGTAACCCAACGTGGTCTGCAACCACAGCGGGAACACCACGTTGATGCCGAAGAAGGCGAGCATGCCCAGCGAGAGCGCGGTGACGCCCACCGCGAAATTGCGCCGGGTGAACAGCGAGAGATCCACCACGGGATGCTTCGCGGTGAGTTCCCATATCACCAGGAAGACCAGTGACACCAGGGCGATGAGTCCGAGCGTGAGGATCATCGGCGAGGCGAACCAGTCGTGGTCGTTGCCGTTGTCCAGCATGAACTGCAAGGAACCCACGCCGATCACCAGCAGGGCCAGGCCGACGGTGTCGATCGGGGCGCGCGTGATCTTCGTCTCGCGATGGCGAAGGATGCTCCAGGTCACCACGCCGGCCGCCGCGCCCACGGGCACGTTGATGTAGAAGATCCACGGCCAGGAGAAATTATCGGTGAGGTAGCCGCCCAGGATGGGACCGAAGATCGGCGCCACCACCACCGTCATCGCCCACATCGCCAGTGCGATGCCTTGTTTGGTTTTCGGATAGCTGGCCAGCAGCAGCGACAGCGACAAGGCCACCATCGGCCCGGAGCCCGCGCCTTGCAGGAGGCGGAAGATCACCAGCATCGGCATGCTCGTGGCCAGGCCGCAGAGCATGGAGAACGCGACGAACAGCGCTACCGATACACAGAACGTGCGCACTTCCCCGAAGCGTTTCGCCAGCCAGCCCGTCAGCGGCTGCATGATCGCGCTGGCCAGGGCGTAGGAGCTGATCGCCCACGTGCCCTCACTCGGACTCACGCCGAGGCTGCCCGCGATATGCGGCACCGCGACGTTCACGATCGTCATGTCGAGGATCTCCATGAAGGTGGAGAACGCGACGGCGATCGTCAGCAGGACCAGTGGCCCGCCATGCAGCGGCTTCGGGCCGTTGGCGGGGGCGGCGTCGGAAAGGGCGGCGGCGTCGCTCAAGGCACGTCGGCTCCGAGGTTGTCACGGACGATGGCGTCGGCGGCGGCATCGGCCTTCGCGGCGACCTCGTCGTAAACCCGGGTCTGCGCGACGGGCATCGTGGACGGCTGCTTGGCGAGCACGTCACCCTTGTCGTCGGTGATGTTCACCGTCACGGCGGTGGACAAGCCGATGCGCAGCGGATGCTTGTCGAGGTCCTGCGGATCGAGCGCGATGCGCACGGGAACGCGCTGCACGACCTTGATCCAGTTGCCGGTGGCGTTCTGCGCGGGCAGCAGCGAGAACGCACTGCCGGTACCGGCACCCAGTCCCACCACCTTGCCGTGGTATTCCACGCCGCCGCCGTAGATATCCGCCTCGATCTTCGCCGGCTGGCCGATGCGCACGTGGCGCAACTGGCTTTCCTTGAAGTTCGCGTCCACCCACAGGTCGTGCAGCGGCACCACGGTCATCAGTTGCTGGCCCGGCTGCACGCTGTTGCCGACCTGCACGCTGCGCTGGGCGACATAGCCGTCGATCGGGGCGACGATCGCGTTGCGCTGCGCGGCGACCCAGGCCTGGCGGAAGTTGGCGCGAGCCTGTTCCACGGCCGGGTTGCCCTGCACGTCGCTGCCGTCGACCAGGGCACGCGCGGCGTCGGCCTGGCGTTGCGCGGCGTCGAGCGCGGACTGCGCGCTGGTGACCGCATCGCGTGCGTGTTGCACCTCCTCGGGCGCCACGGCCTTTTCGGCGAGCAGCGGCAGGCGGCGCTTGAGGTCGTCCTGCGCGCGCTTGAGGTCCTGTCGCCGGGCGACGAGCGAGGCGTCCGCGCCGGCCGCCGACTGCGTCTGCTGGCGTACCTGGCGCACCGCCTGGGCGAGCGCGCTGCTGGCCTTGCGCAGGGCGACGTCGGCATCGGTCGGGTCGAGCCGCACGAGCACCTGCCCGGCGTTCACGCGCTGCGTGTCGTCGGCATAGACGCCGACGACGATGCCCGGTACCTGGGCCGAGATACCCACCTGGTTGCCGCCGACATAGGCATCGTCGGTGGTCTCCCGGGTGGAGAAGACGAACAGCCAGAGCAGGACCCAGGCGATGGCGGCGAGAACGAAGAGGGTCAGCGCGATCAACAGCGCGCGGGTGCGCTTGCGCTTGTCCTTCGGCGCGTTGCCGCCATCGTCCTGGGCGCGCGGCGTATCGGTCGGGTTGGCGCTCATGGGCTCGTGGCTCCGTTCGTGCGAGGCGTGGAAGGGGATGCGATGGTTTCGGCGCGGTATCCGCCGCCGAGGGCCTTGATCAGGGCGACGTCGGTGGCCAGGGCCTGGCCATGGAGGTCGGCCTCCATGTCCTGTTGCTGTATCAGCGCGGCCTCGGTGGCCAGCGATTCGCGGTCGTCGCGCACGCCGCGGGCGGCGCGGGCACGGGCGCTGGCGAGCAAGGCATTGGCCGCCTCGACCTGCGCGTCCTGCTGTGCGCGCCGGTCGGCGATCTGCTGCGCGCCGAGCGCCTGCGTGGCCACGTCGCGCGCGGCGCTGGCCACGGTGGCGTTGTACTGGGCGACCGCCGCGCCGAGTTGCGCGCGGGTGACGCCGTGATTGGCTTCCAGCGAGCCGCCCTCGAAAATCGGCAGGTGGATCGCCGGCGTGAGGGAGAAGACGCGGCTATCGGCCGAGAAGACCTTGTCCATGTCGATGCTCGACAGGCCGGCCATGGCGCTCAGGCTCACGTCGGGGAAGAACTGCGCGCGGGCGGCGTCGGTCTGGCGCAGCGCGGCTTCCACCTGCCAGCGGCTGGCGGCGATGTCGGGCCGGCGTGCCATGAGGTCCGTGCCCGCGTCCGTCGGCAGCCCGGGCGTCACCACCGGCAGCGGTCGTGGTGTCAATGCGGGGAGCTCGGCGGGCGAGACGCCGACCAGGGTGGCGAGCGAGGCTCGGCGGATATCCGCCGAGCCCTGCAGTGCGACGCGTTGCTGCCGTGCGCCGGCCAGTTCGGCCCGCGCCTGCTGCGCCGTATCGGGTTCGTCCACGCCCTGTTTCACCCGCAGCTCGGCGATACGCAAGGCGCGCTCGCGTGCGGCGACGAGGCGGTCGGCGAGGGCGACACGGGACTCGTCGGCCAGCCATCCGAAATAGGTATCCGCGACGACGGCCTGGATGTTGAGCGAAGCGGCCGAGCGTTCCGCCTCGGCGGCGCGTGCGCTGTCGATCGCGGATTCGATCGTGTAGCGTTTCTTGCCCCACCAGTCGAAGTCGTAACGCACCTGGATGCCGAGGTCGGCCTGGTTGTACCAGGTGAATCCGAGGAATTGCGAAGGAATGAGGCCGTGCTCGCTCATCCGCTGACGCGCGACCTGGCCGCTGCCGTCGACGCGCAGGCCGGCCTGTGCGGCGGCGACGCGGATGTTCTGCTCCGCGGATTCCACGCGCGTCCTGGCCTGGGCGAGGTCCGGGGCACCGCGCAGCGCGAGGTCCATCAGGGTGTCGAGCTGCGGATCGCCGTAGACACGCCACCAGTCGGCTGCGGGCCAGCCGGCGCGGGTGCCGGTGGAAAGACCCGCCAGGGGCGCCTCCTCGCGTAGCGCGGGCCGGTCGATCTTCGCCGGCACGTGGCAGGCGGCGAGCAACACGGCCACCGCGCCTGCGAGCAGGGTGGGGCGGAGCGATATACGAATCATGGGCTGGCGTCCGTGTCGACCGTACGGTCGATGTGCAGGGCGAGTTTCTTGAGCAGCTTCTCGAAGGTCTTCCGTTCCGCGGCGCTGAAGCAGGCGAACGACTCCGTCACGGCCGGGAACATGGGTGGCAGCAGCTTGGCGACGAAGCGTCGCCCGGCGGGCGTGATCCGCAATAACACCTGGCGCCGGTCATGCGTGGCATGCGAGCGCGAGATGAGGTCGAGCTTGGCCAGCACGTTGGCGATGCGCGTCATGTTGGTGGGCTTCTGCTCGGCGAGCACGCACAGTTCGCCGGGCGTGGCGCTACCGTCTTCACTGCTGTACAGCATCATCAGCGTACGGAAATCGCTGTCGTTCAAGCCGTGGGGCTTTAGCCTGTCCTCGAACTCGCGCAGCAGCGCACCCGCGGTCAACATCAGCAGGCGGACGAGGACCACTTCGGACTTCGGCAGCTCCGGGATACGGCCGGCGACGCGGCCGACGCCCTCATAGAGCGCCTCCACGCATGGCTTGAGGCTGGACATTTCGCTGGTAAATAGTTCGCTGGTGAACTATCAGGTTAGCAAGCATCGCCTGGATACCGCAACATGCCGATTTGCCGGGGGGGGGGCTACAGACCGAACAGGCGCTCGGCATTGGCCGTGGTCGCCGCGGCGATGTCCGTCTCCGGCTCGTCGCGCAACGTGGCTATGGCCCGCAACACGTCTCGCATATAGGCGGGCTCGTTACGCTCGCCGCGGTGCTGCGAGCAGGGCTGGTCGGGCGCGTCCGTTTCGAGCAGCAGCCATTCCAGGGGCATGCCGGCGACCACGCGATGGATGCGATTGGCCCGGTCGTAGGTCACCGGCCCCCCGATGCCGATATGGAAGCCCAGGTCGAACAACTGACGGGCCTGTTCCTCACTGCCGGAGAAACTGTGCACGACACCGCGCAGGCCACCGATGCGGCGCAAGGTGTGGATGGTTTCCTCGAAAGCACGCCGAGCATGGATGACGACCGGCAATCCGTGGTCCTTCGCGATATGAAGCTGGCGAACGAACAGGTCGCGCTGGCGTGCGGGGTCGAGGCCGTCGACGTAGAAATCGAGCCCGATCTCGCCGACGGCCACCGCGCCGTGTCCTTCCAGCCAGTCCGGCAGTTCGTCGAGATGGGTGTCGTGGTGGCGTTCGAGGAACAGAGGGTGCAAGCCGTAGGCGGGGAAGACGCCCTTGTCCGACGTGGCCAGCCGTTCCACCCGTGCCCAGTTTTCGCGGTCGATCGCCGGCACGATCCAGCGCCGTACGCCGGCCTCGGCCGAGCGGGCGAACATCGCGCTCCGGTCGGCGTCGAACGAGGCATCGTCGAGGTGGACGTGGCTGTCTACGAGATCGAGCATGTCGGTGTGATGCCGGGATGAAGGGTGGATGCAGTCTAAGGCGTCGTTCAGTTTACCGACTGTCAAATGTGACCGAGGCGACTTCCGGGTGATGGGGCTACGGCGCCATCGAGGTCGCTGACCTTTGTTAGGAGATTAGGGTTATGAGCAGGTTGAAAATTTCCGTCCTGAACGCTGGTTTGGGCGCGGCCCTCGTGTTGAGCCTTTCCGCCTGCAACCGCGATGCGAATGCCGACATCGCCAATGCCCCGGCTCCGGCTCCGGAGGCCGCTCCGGCACCCGCCCCCGAGCCTGCGGGCCCGAAGTACGGGCGCGTCGTCAGTGTGGACCCAATCCGTGCACAGGCGTCGGCGCCGCAGCGGGAATGCCATGACGAGGTCGTGACGCGGCGTGCCCCGGTCAAGGACCAGCACCAGATCGCCGGTACCGCCATCGGTGCGGTGGCGGGTGGCTTGCTCGGCAACCAGATCGGTGGCGGCAAGGGCCGCACGCTGGCGACGGTGGCCGGTGCGGTCGGCGGCGGCTATGCGGGCCATGAGATCCAGGAGCGCCGCCAGGAAACCAATACGGTGACCAGCACGGTCCGCAAGTGCAGCACCGTGTCGGCGGGCAGCAGCGACAAGATCGTTGCCTACGACGTGCGCTACGAATACAAGGGCGTGACCCGCACGGTGCGCATGGACCACGATCCGGGCGATCGCGTGGAAGTACAGGAAGGCGTGTCGGTCGTATCCGACGCGCGTTGATCCACGAACCATCCATGAGGGCGTAAGCCATGCATAGCATCGTCCGCAAGATCGGCATCGTCGCCGTGGCCCTGGCCACGCTGTCGTTGTCCGCGTGTTACGAACAACCGCGTCGCGTCTATCGCGAGGATCGCGTGGTGTATTCCGGTGCCGAGCGAGGGTGCGCGCAGTGCGGTGTCGTGGACGACATCGAGCAGGTCTACACGCAGAGGGATTCCTCGCCCCTGGGCGCCGTGATCGGTGCCGTCGCCGGTGGCGTGCTGGGCAACACCATCGGCAAGGGCGACGGTCGTTCCGCCGCCACGGTGGGTGGTGCCGTCGTAGGCGGCCTCGTCGGCAACCAGGTCGGCAAGCGCAACGGTTCCGACGACGTGGCGTTCCGCGTGCGGATTCGCCTCGACGATGGCCGCTGGGCCACCGTGACGCAGCGCGAGGACCCGCAGCTTCGCCGCGGAGATTACGTGGAAGTGCGTGGGGATCGCGTTTACAGGCGTTGATCGTTCAGCCGTAAAGACGTCCAAAAAAAGCCCGCCTCATGGCGGGCTTTTTTTGGACGCGGCCGACGAAGCCACCGCTTGTGGAAACCACTACTTGTGAAAGGCACCACTTGTGAAAGGCACCACTTGTGAGAGCCACCACTTGTGGGAGCCACCACTTGTGAGAACCACAACTTGTGGGAGCCGCTTCAGCGGCGATCCCGCGGCAGCGGGCATGCCCGAGTCAAGCACCCATCGCCGCTGAAGCGGCTCCCACAAAAAAGCGGCTCCCACAAAAAGCGGCTCCCACATGGAGCGCTTCCCCATAGGAAAAAATCCGCGGGCAAAAAAAAGACCCTCATCCGAGGGCCCCTTTTCCCGGAGATCCCAAGCTGCCCGCCTGGATCTCTTTTCCCCCGCGCGTTCCCGCGTCAGTTGACGGCGTAGAACGCGTGGTCGCCAATCTTGCGAACGACCCGGCTGCTCGACCAGCTCGGTGCCACCGCCACGGTGGCGAAATGATCGGCCTGCGGCACGTAAACGAGGCGTTCGCTCTTGGGCAGGTTCCAGTTGTTCATGGAATCGCCGGCGATTTTCCATGCCTTGTTCCACGCGACGAGATCGTTGACCTCGAAATCCTTCGGCGTGGTGGTGATCGCGAACTGGCGCGGAGCCTTCACGACTTCGCAGACATTGTTGCCACCCATGCCGCGATCGCGGCGACGGAGGGCGACTTCCGCCACGGCATACTGGCCGATGGTCGGTTCACTACGTGCTTCGAGGTACACCGTCGTCGCCAGGCACGTCTGGTCGGCGAGGTGGCTTGGAAGGACGGACGCCATCCAGAGCAAAGCGGAAAGTTTCATGTGTATCTGCCTCCAACGAGCTTTTCCGTCACTTGCGGCCTTGGAAGAGCCATGGGGGACGTATGAGCGGTAGACGGGCGGGCAGGCCGTTACTACCTGGACCAACCGACGACATCCGATACATGCAGGAAACACGGATGAGGCGGGCGTCACACACTGTGACTTTACTGGGCGGCTGTCCGGAGCCGCCCGGCATGGGGTGTCGCCGAATGAGTTCGGCTCACGACGCGCCATGGGGAGGCGCGTTACGTTGTGCTCCGGCGGGGGCCGGGTCGCGCCAGAACCGTCATCGTCGACGGATCGTCGCGGGTGTAACCGTGCGGTGACAGCACGGCCACGCAAATGGATCGGCGGAGCCTAGTGGCGCGTGTCGATTTGCGCAAGTGCGCGAGTGGCGCGGTTCAGCTTTGACTCACACACATGCATGAACATTTTTTTACGACGTTATCGCACTTTCATTCGGCAAACGTCGATAAGACATGTAGTTGTATACCCTGCGATTCAAGAGTTTCCGCCTGCGACATCGTGTCGTCCAGTACAACTAGCGATGTAGGCGAAGGCGAGTATGTGTTGTGCATCAACACGATGCCCGCATCACGTCCGTCAACGTGCAGTGAACGTCCTTCTTGCAGTGCAGCATCGCTGCGCACGATGCGCAGATGGCGTTTGTGTCCACCGAGAAAATGCAGTCTCGCGGCGATTTCCTGCCCGGGAAAACAACCCTTGTCGAATGCCACGGCGCCGAGCCGCTCCATCGACAACGCGGGCGGAAGCAACATGCCGAGCGCTTGCTCGGGAAGCCATGCGAAACCCTTGTCGACATGTCGTGCGATCCACGCGTCGTCGCCCTCGTGCATGCCGATACGCAACGACGCGTCGCCTTCGCCCAATACCAGCGCGCCGTCTTCCTCGCGCGCATCGCCATCGGCGACGGCGCTGCCATCGGACACGTGCAGTTCGCCGGATACATCGATCGTCACCTTCGAACGAAAGACGAAGCGCTTCAGATCGGCGGCGAGCGACGACGCATCGCCGCCGCGCGGCATCACGACGTAGCGATCGTCCGCGACGCGGGCGATCTGCAACAGCGCGCGCACCCGTCCCTTCGGGTCCAGCCAGCCGCTCCACTGCCAGCGTCCGGTCGCGAGCGCCAGGACGTCGCTGCTGAACTGGGCGTTGGCGAACGCGGCGGCATCGGGGCCGGCGAGGGTGATGGTTCGAGTGGTACGGCTCGGCATGGGGGAGGCGCAAGGCAGGGTGGAGGGGTAAGATATACGGTCCAGCCTTGGCCAAACCAAGCCTCGCGGCTTTCGTCAAGGTTGTGCTGCCGTTGCACAGGTATTACGCTTTTAGGGCTTTATAACCATGTCCGACAATCCCTCCGAACCCCAGGACGCGAACGATTCCGCTCCGGCGAAGCCGCTCGTCACGCCGATCGCCCCCACGAACGGTGGACCCAGGGTCGAGAAAGCGCCCTTGGACCCCACGCGTTACGGCGATTGGGAAAAGAACGGACGCTGCATCGACTTCTGACGACCGGAAGGCGAGGGGAGACTGTCGGGCATATAGCGATTCCAATCCAGGATAGCCGCCATGGCACAAACGGGACGACCGCTCTCACCGCATCTCCAGGTCTACAAGTGGCAAGTGCAGATGGTTTCTTCCATCCTGCATCGTGTCACCGGCATCCTCAATGCCGTCGGTAGCCTCATCATCGTCTGGGGGCTCGCCTCCATCGCCGCCGGTCCGGAAGCCTTCGGAACCTTCACCAGCGTGGCCGGCAGCCCATTCGGCACGGTCGTCATGGTCGGCTGGACGCTGAACTTCTTCTACCACCTGTGCAATGGCATCCGTCACCTCGTGCAGGACACCGGCGCCGGTTACGCGATCGAATCGTTCGTTCGCTCCAGCTGGCTTTCCATCGTCGGCGCGATCCTGCTGACCGCCCTGGTCTGGGGTTACGTACTGCTGGGAGCCCAGGCATGAACAAGGACCTGCGCAACCCGCTCGCCCGCGCCCGTGGCCTCGGATCGGCGAAGGAAGGCGTGAGCCACTGGATGCTCCAGCGCGTCACCGCGCTCGGCCTGGTCTTCCTCACGCTCTGGTTCGTCGTCACCGTGGTGAGCCTGGCGCACGCCGATTTCGGTACGGCCCGCGCTACGCTGGCGAAACCCTGGAACGCGGTGCTGCTCATCGCGCTCATCATCACGATGTTCCGGCACGCCGTGCTCGGCCTGCAGGTCGTGATCGAAGACTACGTCCATACCCGCTGGCTCGAAGTAGCCTCGCTGGTCGTCATCAAGTTCATCGCCGTACTCGCCACGCTCACGGGCGTACTGGCCGTGTTGCGCGTCGCGCTCGGAAGCTGATCGATGGAATCCTACAAGGTTCAACAACACAAGTACGACGTGATCGTGGTCGGCGCCGGTGGCGCTGGCCTGCGCGCCACCTTCGGCCTCGCCGAAAAGGGCCTCAAGGCCGCCTGCATCACGAAGGTCTTCCCCACCCGCTCGCATACCGTGGCGGCGCAGGGCGGCATCTCGGCCGCGCTCGGCAACATGGGCGAGGACGACTGGCGCTTTCATTTCTACGACACGATCAAGGGTTCCGACTGGCTCGGCGACCAAGACGCGATCGAGTACATGTGCCGTGAGGCCATCCCGGCCATCATCGAGCTCGAACATTACGGCGTGCCCTTCTCGCGTACCGAGGAAGGCAAGATCTACCAGCGCCCGTTCGGCGGCATGACCACGCACTACGGCCAGGGCACCGCGCAGCGCACCTGCGCCGCGGCGGACCGCACCGGCCACGCCATCCTGCACACGCTGTACCAGCAGGCGCTCGCGCACGACGCCACGTTCTTCATCGAGTACTTCGCCATCGACCTCGTCTTCGAGGATGGCAAGTGCGTGGGCGTGCTCGCGCTCGACATGAACGAGGGCACGTTGCACCTGTTCCGCGGCCACGCGGTCGTCATGGCCACGGGTGGCTACGGCCGCGCCTACTTCAGCGCCACCTCGGCGCATACCTGCACGGGCGACGGCGGCGGCATGGTGCTGCGCGCCGGCCTGCCGCTGCAGGACATGGAGTTCGTGCAGTTCCATCCGACCGGCATCTACGGCGCCGGCTGCCTGATCACCGAAGGTGTCCGTGGCGAAGGTGGTTATCTCACCAACTCCGAGGGCGAGCGCTTCATGGAGCGCTACGCGCCGAACGCGAAGGATCTCGCCTCGCGCGACGTCGTCAGCCGCGCGATGACCATCGAGATCCGCGAAGGCCGTGGCGTGGGCCCGAACAAGGACCACATCCACCTCAACCTGATGCACCTGGGTCCCGAGGTCATCGGCGAGCGTTTGCCGGGTATCGCGGAGTCCGCGCGCATCTTCGCCGGCGTCGACGTCACCAAGGAGCCGATTCCGGTCCTGCCGACCGTCCACTACAACATGGGCGGCATCCCGACCAACTATCACGGTGAAGTGGTCACCAAGCGCGACGACGATCCGGATTCGATCGTTCCGGGTCTGTTCGCGATCGGCGAAGCCGCTTGCGTATCGGTGCACGGTGCCAACCGCCTGGGCTCGAACTCGCTGCTCGACCTGGTCGTGTTCGGCCGCGCCGTCGCCCACCGTTGCGCCGAACTGATCAAGCCGGACACGCCGCACAAGGATCTCCCGGCCAACGCGCTGGACAAGATCCTGGGCCGCTTCGACGCGCTGCGTCACGCCAACGGCGGCTCGCCGACCGCGCAGATCCGTGCCGAGATGCAGAAGACCATGCAGTCCGACGCCGCCGTGTTCCGCACGGGCGAAACGCTGAAGGAAGGCAAGGCGAAGATCTCCTCGGTGTACGACTCGTTCAAGGACGTCAAGGTCAGCGATCGCTCGATGGTCTGGAATTCCGACCTCATCGAGACGCTGGAATTGTCCAACCTGCTCGCGCAGGCGGTGGCCACCATGCATTCGGCGGAGCAGCGCCCGGAAAGCCGTGGCGCCCATGCACGCGAGGACTTCCCCGATCGCGACGACCACGACTGGCAGAAGCACACGCTGGTGTGGATCGACGAGGCCGGCCAGTCCAGCTTCGACTTCCGCCCGGTGCACATGTACACCCTGACGGACGACGTCGAAGTCGTGCCGCCGAAAAAGCGCGTTTACTGATACCGGACCGGAGAGGCAATCGTGGCAGAGTTCACGCTACCCAAGAATTCCAAGATTCAGGCCGGCAAGCATTTCCCGGCGAAGGGCGCGAAGAACGTGCGCACCTTCAAGGTCTATCGCTGGACGCCGGACGACGGCCAGAACCCCCGCACCGACACGTACGAGGTCGATCTCGACGCGTGCGGTCCGATGGTTCTCGACGCCCTGCTGAAGATCAAGAACGAAATCGACTCGACGCTCTCGCTGCGCCGCTCGTGCCGCGAAGGCATCTGCGGGTCGTGCGCGATGAACATCGACGGCACCAACACGCTGGCGTGCACCAAGGCCATCGAAGATTGCGGTAGCGGCACGGTCAACATCTACCCGTTGCCGCACATGCCGGTGGTGAAGGACCTCGTTCCCGATCTCACCCATTTCTACGCGCAGTTCGCCTCGATCAAGCCGTGGATGCGCACGCAGAGCCCGGCGCCCGCCGACAAGGAGCGCCTGCAGTCGCCGGAAGACCGCAAGAAGCTCGACGGTCTCTACGAGTGCATCCTCTGCGCCTGCTGCTCGACCTCGTGCCCGAGCTACTGGTGGAACGGCGACCGTTACCTCGGCCCGGCGATCCTCCTGCAGGCTTACCGCTGGATCGTCGATAGCCGCGACGAGGACACCGGCGCCCGCCTGGACGACCTGGAAGATCCGTTCAAGCTCTACCGTTGCCACACGATCATGAACTGCGCGCGCACCTGCCCGAAGGGTCTCAACCCGGCGAAGGCGATCGCGGAGATCAAGAAGCTGATCGTGCAGCGCCGCTCGGCCTGAGAGCACCCGCCGGCCCAGGCTAGGCCCGGCCGGTTCGGCTAAGCCCGACCTGGCCCGGCCCGGCCTGACCTGACCTGGCTTGGCTTGGCTTGGTGGGAGCCGACCCTGTCGGCGATGGGTGCTTGCGATAACCTTGCCCGCTGCCGCGGGATCGCCGACAAGGTCGGCTCCCACCAGGTCCGGCTTCCACCAGGGTCCGGCTCCCACAGTGATTTCGGTGACCTGTAATGGAAGAAGCCCGCCTCAAACGCCTGCGCTGGCGTACCCGCCGGGGGACGCGGGAGCTCGATCGCCTGTTCGGCGGGTGGCTCGACGAGCGCTTCGCCGACGCTGACGAAGCCACGCGGCTGGCTTTCGACGAACTGCTGGACGTGCAGGATCCCGATCTCTGGGATTGGGTGATGGGCCATGCCCGCGCTCCCCGCCACGACTGGCAGGCGATCATCGATGACATCCGTTCCAGGTACCGGCTTTGACATACGGCCGTCGGCCACGTTGAGCCGTTTCGGTGCGGGCATCGTGGCGCTGGCCACGATGGCCCCGTTGTTCACCGGGCTGCCCCGGACGATCGCCTGGCTGTTCGCCGCCGCCATCGCATGGCACGGGTATCGGCGTCTCGTGGCGTTCCGGCGATCGGCCATCGTCTCCTTGCGCTGGACCCTGGACGATGCCTGGTCGGTGCGCTTGCGCGGTGGTGGCGAGCGGCCCGCCGACCTGAAAGACGCACGGATATTCGGCACATCGGTTTTCCTGCGCCTTCGTTGGCGCGATGGCGAGGGGCGGGTGGCCTTGCTTCCCGACAACACGCCGGCCGACGATCTTCGCCTTCTGCGGGCCCACCTTTCAACCCGGCAAGCCCCCTGAAACCCAAAGCCTCGCTGTCTGGGCGCGAGGCCCTGGCTTGCCCCGACCGTCCGCATCGGGCACTCTGCCGCGCGGTGCATGCCTTTCGTGGCGGCCCACTCACCAAAGGCTGTTGTCGACCGGTATGTTCAGACCCCTCGAGCTCTTCATTGGTTTGCGCTACACCCGCGCGAAGCGCCGCAACCAGTTCATTTCCTTCATTTCCACGGTCTCGATCGTCTGCATCGCGATCAGCGTGACCGCTCTCATCACCGTGATGTCGGTGATGAACGGCTTCGACAGCGAATTGCGCAACCGCATCCTCGGCGCCGTGTCCCATGTGACCGTGTCCGG
This sequence comes from Luteibacter sp. RCC_6_2, assembly GCF_041360655.1. NCBI lineage: Bacteria > Pseudomonadati > Pseudomonadota > Gammaproteobacteria > Lysobacterales > Rhodanobacteraceae > Luteibacter > Luteibacter sp. RCC_6_2. The sequence continues at coordinate 82,805 of NZ_JBFUPQ010000011.1, forward strand.
CATCGATGAAACCGTGCAGGACTGGCAGCGGGCGGTGAAGACCGCCGAAGCCACCAAGCACGTGCGCGGCGCCGCGCCGTACGTGGAGATCCAGGCGTTCCTGCAGGCCAAGCGGCCCAGTGGCGCCATCATCCGCGGCATCCTGCCGTCGATGGAGCCGAACGTCTCCGACATCGACAAGCACATGGTCGAAGGCAAGATGAGCGATCTCACCGATCGCGGCTGGAAGATCATCGTGGGCCGGGAACTGGCCCTCGCGCTCGGCGTCAGCGTGGGCGACAAGGTCACCGTCGTGGTACCGCAGTTCACGGCCACGCCCATGGGGGCGGTGCCGAAGCTGCGCAGTTTCACGGTCAGCGGCATCTTCGAACTGGGCATGCAGGAATACGACGCGAACCTCGCGCTGATCGACATTCAGGACGCGCAGCGCCTCAACGGACTCGATGGCCCGACGGGCATCCGGCTCAAGCTCGACGACATGCGTGCCGCCTTCCCGGTGGCGCAGGACCTGGTCAACAAGCTCGGCCAGGCGTACCGCGTCGAAACGTGGATGGATACCCACGCCAACTTCTTCCGCGCGATCGACATGGAGAAGACGGTGATGTTCGTCATCCTCTCGCTGATCATCCTCGTCGCCGTGATCAACCTCATTTCCATGCTGATGATGCTGGTGACGGACAAGCAGGCCGACATCGCCATCCTGCGCACGCTGGGTTCGACGCCGCGCAGCATCATGGGCATGTTCATGGTGCAGGGCCTGCTGGTGGGTATCGTGGGCATCGGGCTCGGCGTGCTGCTCGGCTCGCTGCTGTCGTTCAACCTGCCCGGGCTGGTGAAGTGGATCGAGCACGTGACCGGGCAGACCTTCCTCTCGCCGGATGTCTATTACATCAGCGAATTGCCCAGCCAGTTGCTCTGGTCCGACGTGGGCTGGGTGGTGCTGGTGACATTCGCCTTCTCGCTGCTGGCCACCTTGTATCCGGCGTGGCGCGCCTCGCGCACGCAGCCCGCCCAGGCACTCCGTTATGAATAAGCCGAACGACGACATCGTGCTGCGCGCCATCGGCGTCGCCAAGGTCTACGAAGAGGGCGACCTGCGCACGGGCGTCCTGTCCAACGTGAACTTCTCCCTGCGCCGCGGTGAGACCATGTCCATCGTGGGCGCGTCGGGGTCGGGAAAGTCGACCCTGTTGCACATCATCGGCGGCCTGGACACGTTGAGCGCGGGCAAGGTCGAGGTGAACGGCCGCGTCCTTTCCGAGCTCTCGGATGCCGAGCGCGGCCGCGAGCGCAATCGCTCGCTGGGCTTCATCTACCAGTTCCATCACCTCCTGCCCGAGTTCACGGCGCTCGAAAACGTGTGCATGCCGCTGTTGATCCGCGGCGTCTCGATCGGGCAGGCGCAGAAAGAGGCGACCGCGCTACTCGAGCGCGTGGGGCTGGGGGCGCGTCTGCGCCACCGCCCGGCCGAGATGTCGGGCGGCGAGCGCCAGCGTTGCGCGGTCGCGCGTGCGCTGGTCACGCGCCCGGCCTGCGTACTCGGCGACGAACCCACCGGCAACCTCGACGAAGCCAACGCGGCCCACGTCTATGAGTTGATGATCGAGCTCAACCGGGAGATCGGCACCAGCTTCGTGCTGGTCACGCACGATTCGCGCCTGGCCGGTCGCATGGACCGCACGCTCGAACTGCATTCGGGCGAGTTGCACGAGCGCTAGATCGACTTGCCCACCACGCGCTCGGCGGCCGAGCGGCCCGCATTGTCGGCCATGGCCACAACGGCGTAGTTGTGGCCCCCGTCGGACCAGTAGTTCGCCAGCAGGCCGCTGTCCTCGCGGCTGCCACGCGGTAGCAGGTGCCGGGCCGGGCCGGGTGGGCGCACGTAGAAGCTCACCGTGTGGCCGTTTCCATCGTCGTAGAGCACCATCGCCGCCGGTCCCTGGTCGGTGGCGAAGAGCCGTCCTCCCATGGGACGGAAGCCCGCATCGGCGAGGTCGGGCAGGCGCACGTTCGAACCGACGCGACCGGAGAGCCACGCCCGCAGGTCGCCTTCGTTGCCGGTGGTGATATCCATGCCTACGCCGTGATCGAGCGCGAGAAGGCGATAGGCCTGCATGGCGTCGGCCATGGGGGCGTTTCCGGTGCCCATGCCGCGCGCGGCCCAGCCGCCGAGGCCACCCACGATCAGGCAAAGCAGCAGGCTGGCGGCCGTGGCCCAGCGGACCGCATGGCGGTGCCGCGCCCGGGCACGGATCTCGGCCGGGTCCAGGGGGGCCGGCGCCTCCGCAAGGTCGCCAGCAAGCAGGGCGCGCAGCTGCTGGGCGTCCTGCCGCCAGCCCTGGACCTCGTCGGCCTCGTCGGGATGCCGGGCGAGGTAACGCTCGACCTCGCCGCGACGTGGCCCGTCCAGGTGCCCGTCCACGTAGGCGTGAATATCGTGTTCGCTCGGGGGTGTGTTCATTTCAAGAGCCGCAGGGAAGGGGGCCGCACCTCGCCTTCGCCCAGCCGGCGCAAGGTGCGGCGGGCGCGGGAGAGGCGGGACATCACCGTGCCGATGGGGACCTGCAGGATGTCGGCGACCTCCTGGTAACTCATGCCCTCGACGGTGATCCAGATCAGGAGGCTGCGTTGTTCCACCGGCAGCCCGGCGAACGCGGCCAGGGTCGAATGGGCCGTGGCGACACGCTCGGCGGATGGCCAGCTGGCTTCCTCGTGCGCCAGCGAGCCGAGCAGCCTGGCATAGCGGCCGGCGCGGCGCTTGCCGTCGAGGAACAGCCGGTACAAGATCGAAAACAGCCAGGCGCGCAGGCTCTGGTCGTCGTGCCGGGTGTGCCATCGGGTCAATGCCCGTTCGATCGTGGACTGGACCAGGTCGTCCGCCGCGCTCGCATCGCGGGCGAGCCACAGCGCGAAGCGCCGCAGGCGCGGCAGCATCGTGCGCAGGGCTTCATCGATTCCTGGATCGGACATGAGGGTCCCGTGCCGGGGAGTGGTTGGACGTGGGACGTCCGCTGGAACGAATTATTCCCCCATCGGGAATAAAAGAGCCTGACGTACGTCCCACCCTGCGATGCCAACCCGAATACCCCACCGGTCGGAGAGATGACGATGCAAGAACCCGAGACACGGCACCCCCCGGCGCATGCCGCCTGGCGCTGGGCACTGATTGGACTGGTCGTGGCCGCCTTCGCCGCCGCCTTCTGTTATGTCGGTGGATGGCTGGCGCCAGGGCGCCTGACCCCGAAACGGGTCATCGACGCGATACAGGCCAATGGCGGTGAATACCCGGGCTACCGTCGCAACCACGCCAAGGGGATCTGCGTGACCGGCCGTTTCGAGTCGAGCGGCGCGCTGGCCGCGTATTCCACGGCACCCTTGTTCGCACCCGGCGACACCCCCGTCGTAGGCCGCCTCGCGATTCCCGGCGGGAATCCCTATGCGGCGGACAGTTCCATTCCCATTCGCAGCTTCGCCCTGCGATTCGACCTCGCGGACGGGGAGCAATGGCGCACCGGCATGAACGCCATGCCGGTCTTCCCCGTGTCCACGGCGAAGGCCTTCTACGACCTGCAGGTGGCGACGCATCCCGATCCCGCCACGGGCAAGCCGGACCCGGCCAAGCCGAAGGCGTTCTTCGCCGCGCATCCGGAGACGGCGGCCTTCCTCGCCTGGATAAAGACGGCGAAGCCCTCGGCCAGCTATGTGACCGAGACGTACGAAAGCATCAACGCGTTCTATCTGCGCGACGCGGCAGGGCAGCGCCACGCCGTGCGCTGGAAGGCCGTTCCCGAGCAACCGCCGGCTGGCGACGGCGGACCGGCCGCGGGCGATCCAGACTACCTCGCCGCGGACCTCGCGAAGCGGCTTGGCGAAGGCCCGCTGCGCTGGCACCTGCGCATGGTGTTCGCCGCCGACGGCGATCCGGTCGACGACGCGACCAAGGTGTGGCCGGACGACCGGCAAACCGTGGATGCCGGCACGATCGTGATCGATCACATGGAGGCGCAGGCCGACGGCCCCTGCCGCGACGTCAACTACGATCCGACCATCCTGCCGCGCGGCATCGAGGTGTCGAACGATCCGTTGCTCGTGGCGCGGTCCGCGGCATACGCGGATTCGTACCTGAGGCGCACCAGCGAAGAAGGTCATCTGCCCGGGACGGCCAGCCCGAAGGAGAACCACCCATGAGCCGCGCAGACACCTTCCATCCTTTCGCCCGCGTGCTGCACTGGCTGATGGCCCTGGCTGTCCTTTCCATGCTGTTCGTCGGCGCGGGCATGGTGACCTCGGTCGAAGCCAGGCACGCGTGGCTGTTGGCGATTCACAAGCCGCTGGGCATCACCATCTTCGTGCTCGCATTGATCCGCCTCGGCTTCCGCCTGACCCACCCGGCGCCACCGCTTCCCGCGGATATGCCCGAGTGGCAGAAACTGGCTGCGCACGCTTCGCACTGGCTGCTGTACGGGTTGATGATCGCGATGCCGCTGATCGGCTGGGGCATGTTGTCGGCGGGAAATTATCCGGTGACCCTGGGCGCGGGCTTGCGCCTGCCTCCGATCCTGCCCTCCGACGCCGCGCTCTTCGCCTGGCTGCGCGAGGCGCATCGCTATCTCGCCTGGTTGTTCTTCCTGACCTTCCTCGCGCACATGGGCGCGGCGTTGATGCACGGCTTGATCCGTCGTGACGGGGTACTCCAGTCGATGACCGGGGGGAAGCGGTCCGCCTGACCGTCTCGACAACCTCGCCATGCGGCACAATGGGCCGATGCGCCATGTGCTTGCCGCCATGCTGATCCTGCTCACCGGATGCCGTTCGCTCGGGTATTACGCCCATGTGACGCATGGGCAGGTCACGCTGCTCGCCGAGCGCCGCTCCATCGACAAGGTGGTGGCCGATCCGAAGACGCCGGACACCACGCGCCGTCGCCTCACGCTGGCGCGTGAGGCACGCCGCTTCGCTTCGTCCAGGTTGGACCTGCCGGACAATCGCAGCTACACGTATTACGTGCAGCTGGATCGTCCGTGGGTGGCGTGGAACGTGTTCGCGACACCCGAGCTGTCCGTTTCCGCCGTGACGCACTGTTTCCCTGTCGCGGGGTGTGTCGCCTACCGGGGTTACTTCCGCAAGGACCTGGCCGAACGCGAAGCGGCACGCGAGCGAACCCTGGGCCACGATGTGGCCATCGGCGAAGTGCCCGCCTATTCCACGCTCGGCTGGTTCGCCGACCCCATCCTCAGCAGCATGCTGCGCTGGGACGACGACGAACTGGCCGGCACCATCTTCCACGAACTGGCCCACCAGAAGATCTACGTGAAGAACGATTCCTCGTTCAACGAATCGTTCGCCACCTTCGTGGAGCGCGAAGGCCTGCGCGAATGGCGTGGCGCGAGGAAGCAGGCGGCACCGGACGAGAAGGGCGACGTGCTGGAGCGGTCGTTCACGACACAGGTGCTGGCCTTGCGCGATCGCCTCGCGGCGATCTATGCGCAGCCATGGACGGACGAGGCGAAGCGGGTGGCCAAGGCGGAGGAGTTCGAGGATTTCCGCGGACGTTATCTCGCCTGGCGCGACGGCGAGGCGGGTGGCGACCACCGTTACGACCGCTGGATGGGGCGGCCGCTGAACAATGCGGCCCTGTTGCCGTTCGGTCTCTACGACACGTGGGTGGGGTCGTTCGCGGCGTTGTTCGCCGAGGTGGGAGGGGATTGGCGGGTGTTCTTCGCGCGGGTGGAGGGGCTGGCGAGGCTGGCTCCGGTGGAGCGGACGGGCGAGTTGGAGAGGTTGAGGGGTACCGATCGCCGCTGAAGCGGCTTCCCACCCCCAGATCGTTCGCCAGGGGAAACACAGTGTCCGATGATGGCCATCCAGACGGCCAGTTGGCGGTGTAAGGTTGGCCTTCGTGTGAACAGGTGCCATCCATGTCACTTATATCTTCCTGGTTACGTATCCGCTTCTGGAAGCGGGTGGCGGCGGGCTTCGTGCTCGGTGCGTTCGCAGGCTGGCTCATGGGGCCGGCGGCCGCGACATGGTTCGGCCCGCTGGGCGATCTCTACGTCACCCTGATCAAGATGATCGCGGTGCCGCTGGTGTTCTTCGCGGTCCTGCACAGCGTATCGAGCCTGCATGGCGTGAAGGATGTCGCCGCCCTGGGCGGGCGCACGTTCGCCTGGTTCGCCGCGACGGCGACGCTCGCCGTGCTGGTGGGATTGCTCGTGGCGCACGTCACCCAGCCAGGCCTGGGCGTGGAAGGACTCACCACGCCAGCAGGCTGGAAACCGAAGGTCGTGCCGGAGCCGGTCAAGGTCTTGTTGGATATCGTGCCGGCCAATCCGTTCCGCGCCCTGAGCGAGGGCAAGATCCTGCAGGTGATTTTCTTCGCGGGACTGCTTGGCCTGGCGCTGGTGAAGATCGGCGAGAAGTCGGTGCGCTTGCGTGCGCTGGTCACCGAAGCGAACGACGGGATGATCCAGGTCACGCGGTTCGTGCTCGAGGTGACGCCACTGGGCACGTTCGGCCTCATCGCCGCGCTGGTGGGCGCGTACGGGTTCGAGAAACTGTTGCCGCTGGCGACCTTCGTCGGCGCGCTCTACCTGGCCTGTGCGCTGCAGATCGTCGTGGTGTATGGCGGCCTGTTGCTCACGCACGGGCTCAATCCGCTCAAGTTTTTCCGCGCCGCGTTTCCCGCCATGCAGGTGGCCTTCACCTCGTCGTCGAGCTTCGCGGCGATGCCGATCGCGCTGCGCAGCGTGGTGGGCAACATGGGTGTGAAGGAGGAGTACGCGGCATTCGCGGTGCCGTTGGGCGCGAGCATCAAGATGGACGGCTGTGGCGCGATCTATCCGGCCATCTCCGCCGTGTTCATCGCGCAGTATTTCCACCTCGACCTGCAACCGGCGCAGTACATGGTGATCCTGCTGGCCTCCGTACTCGGTTCGTTCGGGACGGCCGGCGTGCCCGGCACCGCCACGGTGATGGTCACGCTCGTGCTCAGTTCCGCGGGTTTGCCCTTGGAAGGCATCGGGTATCTCGTCGCGATCGACCGCGTCCTCGACATGATGCGCACGATGACCAATGTCACCGGACAGATGGTGGTGCCGGTGCTGGTCGCGCGCGAGCGGGGGATTCTCGACCTGGCGGTTTACAACCGGGCGTCGAGTGAGCTGGTGGTCGAGGGGGAGCGGGCCTGAGGGGCCGATATCGCCGCTGAAGCGGCTCCCACAGGAAACCTGGCGGATCGCAGCCAGCCGCCAGCTTGTGTGGGAGCCGCTTCAGCGGCGACGGCTCAGGGCGAGACGGTGGGGCCGACCCTGTCGGCGATACGACGCGAGGCTTGGTGGGAGCCGACCCTGTCGGCGACGGCTCAGGGCGAGACCTTCTTCCGCCCCGCCATATGCTTCAGATAAGCCACCAGGTCGTCCAGGTCCGCATCCGATAACACCTTCGGATCGAACCCCGGCATCTTCGCCTGCGGCCAGCGGCGCAGGTTCTGCGGATTTCGCACCAGCGTGCGCAGCATGTCCCCGCGCAGGTACTCGGTCGGACTGTGCGGGATGTTGAGGTCCGGCCCCAGCTTCGCGTCGCCCTGGCCATTGAGCGTGTGGCAACTGATGCAGTTGCGTTGAAAGACCGCGAAGCCACGCTGTGCCGGCGCATTGACGGGTAGCCCGGCGGCCGGTTGCATCGCCGGGAAACGTGCCGCGGGATCGGCCAGTACCTTGATCGACGCCACCTGGTAAGGCCACTGCTCGGGTCCCACGTGGCTCGCCTCGGGATGCAGCCAGACGAGGTAGAAGGGCCCCGCGCTGGGCTTCCCCTCGCCGAGCTTCGGCCATGGCTTGTCGGCCGGTTCGATGGCCAGCCATGCCTCGGCACCGCCGGTGCCCAGGACGAGCGAGGCGGGTATCTCGGCGGTGAAGCCGTCCAGCGCCACGAATTGCAGGTGGCCGCCGTTCGAGACTCCCCCGAGCAGGGCTTTCAACGGGACCGCGCGATAACGCATCGCGGCGTGGTACGAGACATCCCCCACGACCTGGATATCCCGGGCATCCGGCCGCGCAAGCAGTTGTTCCGTGCTCAACCGGCGCGGGCCGGCTCCGGTGTCGACGGTAAGCGTGGCGGCGAGCGTGAGATGGGCGTAAACGAGGAAGATCAGGCCGATGACGAGGCGCACACGGAATCCTTGAGGCGTTTGGCGAAGGGACGAGGTGTCGCGGTACCCTCGGATTATCGCTCCCGCGACCCCATGTCGCGCATTCGACCCGTTCACGGATTTTGCCCCATGGCCGAGACCAGCGTTCCCGACTTCTTCCAGCGTTTCCCGATGCGGCGCATCGTCGATGTGCAACTGGACGAGGATCTCGCGACCGATGACAACCGCATCGCCATCCTGTTCCTGTGGGGACGTGATTGCCCCAACTGCGACATCGCGAAACGACAGATCCTGCTCACGCCCGACCAGTTCGTCTGGCCGGAGGTACGCTGGCTGCACGACAACGTCTATGACGATCCGACCATGGGCACCCGTTTCGGATTGCACGGCATCCCGGCGTTCTTTCTTTTCCATCGTGGCAGGAAGCTCGGTCGCATCACATCGTGGCCCGGCACCCAGCCGTTCGTTGATGCGGTGAATCGCCAGATCGCCGCCACCGGCGCCAGCGCATGATCATCCGGTCGCTGCTCGATACCGACCTCTACAAGTTCACCATGATGCAGGTGGTGCTGCATCAATACCCGGCCGCGCAGGTGGAATACCGCTTCCGTTGCCGCACGCCCGGCGTCGACCTGGCTCCGCTGATAGGGCGCATCCGGGAAGAGCTGCATGAATTGTGTTCATTGCGCTTCACCGACGAAGAACTAGCCTATCTGGGCAGCCTGCGTTTCATCGACAGCGACTTCGTGGATTTCCTCGGCCTGTTCCAGCTGAACGCGAAATACGTGACCGTCGGGCCTTCGACGAAGGGGAACGGCGAGATCGAGATCGTGATCGCCGGGCCGTGGTTGCATACCATCATGTTCGAGGTGCCGCTGCTCGCGATCGTCAACGAGCTGTACTACCAGGCCACATACCCCGGCCTGGAACTCGACGAGGGCAGGGCGAGGCTGCGTTCGAAGATCGAACTGCTGCGCGATACCCGCGGTTACGAAAGTGCCCGTATCGCCGACTATGGCACGCGCAGGCGCTTCTCACAGGCGTGGCACGAGGAAATGCTGGGGATCATGAAGCGCGACCTGGGTGCGCAGCTGGCGGGCACGAGCAATGTCTGGCTGGCCATGCGGCTGGGGCTGGTCCCGATCGGGAGCATGGCGCATGAATACCTCCAGGCTTTCCAGTCGCTGGGGCCACGCCTGCGCGATTCGCAGACGGCGGCACTGGAGGCATGGGCGCGCGAGTATCGCGGCGACCTGGGCATCGCACTCTCCGACGTCTACGGCCTCGACGCCTTCCTGCGCGATTTCGATATGTATTTCTGCAAGCTGTTCGATGGCGCGCGCCACGATTCAGGCGACCCCATCGTGTGGGGAGACCGCGTGCTGGCGCACTACGAAGCGAACCGCGTCGACCCGCGGACGAAGACACTGGTGTTCAGCGACAGCCTGGATATCCCGCGCGTGATGGAGCTCTACCGGCACTTCGCGGGGCGCTGCCTGTTGTCGTTCGGCGTGGGCACCAACCTCACCAACGACGTGGGCCCGGCGCCGATCAACATCGTGATCAAGATGACCCGTTGCAACGGCCAGCCGGTGGCCAAGCTCTCCGATTCACCCGGCAAGAGCATGGGAACCGAAGACCCGGACTACATCGCGTACCTGCGCCGGGTGTTCGAGATGCCGGCTCAGAACGCCGGCAGCACCGCGCCGCCGTAGTTCTTCTCGATGAAGGCCTTCACCTCGGGCGAGGTCAGCGCCTTGGCCAGCTTCTGCACGCGCGGATCGTCCTTGTTGTCCTGCCGCGAGACGAGGAAGTTCACGTACGGGGAATCCTTGTCCTCGATCAGCAAGGCGTCCTTCACCGGGTTGAGCTTGGCGGCGAGCGCGTAGTTGGTGTTGATGAGGGCCAGGTCCACTTCGCCCAGCACGCGCGGCAACATCGCCGCCTCGAGTTCACGGAACTTGAGGTTTTTCGGGTTCGTGGCGATGTCCTTGAGCGTCGCCAGCCGGTCGCCCGGGTTCTTCAGCGTGATCAGGCCATGCTTCGCCAGCAGTAGCAAGGCCCGGCTGTTGTTGCTGGGATCGTTGGGGATGACCACGTCCGCGCCATCGGGAAGCTGGTCGATCGAGGTGTACTTGCGCGAGTACGCCCCGAACGGCTCGATATGCACGCCCACGACCTTCACCAGGTTCGTGCCGCGCTCGCGGTTGAAGGCGTCGAGGTAGGGTTCGGTCTGGAAGAAGTTCACGTCGAGCTGTTTCTGTGCGACCTGCATGTTCGGCTGCACGTAATCGGTGAACACGCGGATCTCGAGGTTCACGCCTTCCCGCGCCAGCAGCGGCTTGATCTCCTTGAGGATCTCCGCATGCGGCACGGGCGTGGCGGCGACGGTGAGCGTGGCCTCGCCCTGGCCTCCCTCCTTGTCGGCACCGCCGCCGCCCGAACAGCCGGCGACCATGAAGGTGAGGGCGGCGGCGAGCGGGAGCAGGTACTTCTTCATGGGAGGCGTCCATCGCGAATGTTGCGGTGCGACAGCATAGACGTCCATATCGCCGGATGCAAAGCCGGCCCCGAGGGTTCAGCGCCGGCTGTAGCGGCTCACCAGTCGATCTCCGAGCGATTGCAGGACCTGTACCAGCACCACGAGCAGTGCGACGGTGACGAGCATGTAATCGGGTTTGTAGCCGTTGTAGCCGTACTGGTAGGCGAGGGCGCCGAGGCCGCCGGCACCGACGATGCCGCCCATCGCCGTATAGCCGACCAGGGCCACGGCGGTGACGGTGGTGCTGGCGACGAGGCCGGCGCGGGCCTCCGGCAGCAGCACCCGGGTGACGATCTGCCCCGTGGTCGCGCCCATGGCCTGGCTCGCCTCGATGACTCCGCGATCCACTTCGCGCAGCGCCGTTTCCACCAGTCGCGCGAAGAAAGGCGCCGCGCCGATCACCAGCGGAACGATCGCGCCACGGATGCCGATGCTCACGCCCGTGATCGCCTGTGTGACGGGGATCAGCAGGATCATGAGGATGATGAAGGGAATCGACCGCAGCACGTTCACCACGAGCGAAAGCACGGCATAGAGCTTCGGCCTGGCGTGCAACTGGCCCTTGGCGGTGAGGAACAGCCATACGCCCAGCGGCAAGCCGAGCACGATGGTGAACAGCAGCGAGCCGCCGAGCATCAGCAGGGTATCGATGCATGCCTGGCCGATCTCGGGCCAGTCGATGTTGGGAAACAGGGCCTGCATGGGGCTCATCGCGCCACCTCCTCGATATCGACGCCCGCGTCGCGAATCTGCACGAGTGCGTCGTCCAGGCGCTCGCCATGCATGGCGAGCGTCAGCTGGCCGTAGGGCACGTCCTTGATCCGGTCGACACGGCCGGAAAGGAGGTTGTATTCCACGCCGGTATCGCGGACCACGCGCGAGAGCAGTGGCGAGTACGTGGCCTCGCCACGGAAGGAGAGCCGGAACAGCCGTCCCGGTACGCCGGGAAATTCCGCGCCGCGTCCCTCGCGATGATCCGCCTCGGCCACGAAGCGGCGCGTCGTGGGATGTTGCGGATGCAGGAAGACGTCGGCCACCGGGCCAAGTTCGACGACGCTGCCGCCGTCGAGCACGGCGACCCGGTCGCAGACGCGACGGATCACGTCCATCTCGTGCGTGATGAGCACGATGGTCAGCCCGAGCCGTCGGTTGATGTCGGCGAGCAGTTCCAGCACCGATGCCGTGGTCTGGGGATCGAGGGCGCTGGTGGCCTCGTCGCAAAGCAGGATCGACGGGCGGCTCGCCAGAGCCCGCGCGATGCCGACGCGTTGCTTCTGCCCGCCGGACAGTTGCGCCGGGTACTTGCGTGCGTGCGCGGTCAGCCCGACGAGGTCCAGCAGTTCATCCACGCGCGCGACGATCGCCGCATCGTCCACGCCGCCCTGGAGACGCAGCGGGAAAGCGACGTTGTCGGCCACCGTGCGCGAGGAAAGCAGGTTGAAGTGCTGGAAGATCATGCCGATGCCGGAGCGTAGCTTGCGCAGCTCGGCACCCTGGGCATCGGTGACGTCACGGCCGTCGATGAACACCTTTCCCGCGGTCGGACGCTCCAGCAGGTTGACCAGCCGGAGCAAGGTGGATTTGCCGGCACCGGAATGGCCGATGATGCCGAACACCTCGCCCGCTTCGATGGTGAGGTCCACGGGTTGCAGGGCGGGCACGAGCGCTCCGTCCACACGGTAGGACTTGGACGCGGCGGCGAAACGGATCACGGGCTTTGGCTCTCCGGCCGGAAAGACGTCCATGGTATCCGAACCCGGGGCAAGGGCGCCGCGCGGGGCGTAGACTGCGCGTATTCACCAATGAAGGGAACGCGCATGGCCAGCATCTACGATTTCTCCGCCGTTGATATCGATGGGAACGAGCGCTCGCTCGCCGAGTTTCGCGGCAAGGCGTTGCTGGTGGTCAACGTGGCCTCGAAGTGCGGATTCACGCCGCAGTACAAGGGGCTGGAAGAGTTGCAGAAGGCCTGGCACGAGCGCGGTTTCGAGGTGCTCGGGTTTCCGTGCGACCAGTTCGGCCACCAGGAGCCGGGCAACGAAGCGGAGATCCGCGACTTCTGCTCGCTGACCTACGACGTGAGCTTTCCCATGTTCTCGAAGGTCGAGGTCAACGGCGACCACGCGCATCCGCTGTATCGCTGGCTGAAGGCGGAGAAGAAGGGCGTCCTGGGTACCGAGGGCATCAAGTGGAACTTCACCAAGTTCCTGGTCGACCGCGAGGGCCAGGTGGTGGAACGCTACGCGCCGACCGATACACCGGAGAAGATCGGCAAGGATTTGCCGAAGGTGCTTGGGTGAGGGTAGCCATCGCCGCTTAAGCGGCGATGCTCTAAAGCTTTTCCACAACCTCGGCCAGCATCACCGCGATCGCATCGACATCCGCCGAGGCCGAAGGCACCGGCTCCGCGCTCTTCGCCGGTGGCCGGTAATTGTTCAGCAGGATCGCGAACGCCAAGCGCTGGCCGCTCTTGGTGGTGACGTAGCCAGCCAACGCGTTCACGAAACTCATGCTGCCCGTCTTCGCCACGACGTTGCCTTCCGCGACCGTACCGCGCATGCGGCCGGCAAGCGTGCCATCGACACCGGCCACGGGAAGGAGTCCACGCCAGGTCGCGGCGATCGGCGAGGCATCCATCAGCGCGAGCAACCGGGTCAGCGATGCGGCCGTCGTCAGGTCATGACGCGAAAGACCGGTGCCTTCGTCCAGCGTCGTCGATGACGGACCGATGCCGCGTGCCGCCAGCCATGCCGCGAGCGCGGTGGCGGCGCTGTCCTCGGCGCGCGCATCTTCGGCGCCCGATGACTCCAGGCCGGAGAGAAGGAAGACGCTTTGCAGATAGAGGTTCTGTGAGCGCTTCAGGCCGATGCGGAGGATGTCCGCAAGCGTGGGCGAAGGGAACGAGGCGACGGTCGGACCGCCGAGTGCCGGCACCGGCCATTGCACGCTGCGAGCCTCGCCATCCACGCGCAGTCCCTGCCGCTCCAGCGCGGATCGCAGGCGCCGGGCGGCCGTGAGCGCGGGGTCGGGGATGGACAGGCGCGAGCGGCTCGGTTTTTCCGTTTCATTCACGCCACCGAGCACGTGCAGCGTCGCCGTTCCCGGTGCGCGATAGAGTTCGAAGCCCTTCGCCGGTTGCATGGCGATCGTGACGGCCGCGTCCTCGGGCGTTACGTCGATCCCGTTCATGGACACGCTGGCGGTCATCGTGTTTTCGTCGATGTCGAGACCACCGGCCTGCGCGCCGTAATACGCCTGCAAATCGCCTGCTTCCCAGCCACTGCCGATGGGCGGGCCACGAAACACCGTGTCGTCGCCGACGATGCCGCCATCGATGCGGCGGATGCCCTGTTCGCGAAGGGCCGTGGCGAGGGTGTCGGCCCAAGCGTTGCCGGCCAGTGTCGGATCGCCGCGGCCGCGCAGGACGAGCGGGCCACGCAGCCGGCCGCGCCGCAGTTCGCCGGCGGCGATGACATCGGTGTGGGTGCGGTAGTCCGCGCCGAGACGGTCGAGGGCGAAGGCAGCCGTGTAGAGCTTGGCGGTGGAAGCGGGCAGGAGCAGGCGGCCGTCGTCATGGGCGTAGACCGTGCGGCCGTCATCCAGCGAGACCACCGAGATGCCCCACGATGCGGCGGCGAAGCGGGGTTCGGCCAGGTGTTGGTCGATGCGCCGGGCCAGGGTTTCGGCTTGTGTGACTGTGGTTAGCGATAGCAGGAACGTTGTGAGGTAGGCGAGGCTGCGGTGTCGCCGGTCGCGGCCCAGGCCGCTTCCCACCCCGCTACGTTCAAGCATCGATCTCCGCCGCCAACCTTCGGGTGGGAAGCGGCCTCGGCCGCGATCGCCGCGGTCACCATCACCGCTCCAACCACCATCACCACCCCGATCGCCCCGAACCGCCTCCATCACCCCAGCCAAGACGGCCGGCCCTTGTCGAGGAAGGCCGAAAGCCCATCCTGCCCCTCCGCCGAAACGCGAAGACGGGCGATCAACGCGGCGTTGGCCGCGTCCGTCGTCTCCATGGCTGCGGATTCCATCCCCCCCATATCCAAGGCAAGGCGCTTCGCCTCCCGCTGCGCGATGGGCCCGCCCTTGGCCAGGAAGCCCAGGATGCGTTCGACCGCCGCATCCAGCTCCTCGTCATGGACCACCTCGTGGAGCAGGCCCATCGACAAGGCGGCCGCCGTATCGAACACCTCGCCGGTGACGAAGAGCCGGCGGGCCTGGCGCAGGCCGATGGCGGCGATGACGTATGGCGAGATCACCGCCGGCACGAGGCCGAGCTTCACCTCGGAAAGGGCGAACTTCGCGCCATGCGCCCCGATGGCGATATCGCAGCAGGCGATCAATCCCACGCCGCCGCCGAACGCCGCGCCGTTCACCCGGGCGATCGTCGGTTTCGACAGGAACTGGAGGCGGCGCATCAGCGTGGCGAGGCGTAGCGAATCCTCGCGGTTGTCGGCTTCGGAGGCCTGGGCCATGCCACGCATCCAGCGCAGGTCGGCGCCCGCGGAGAAGCTGGCGCCGGCACCGGTCAATACCACCGCGCGCACCGTGTCGTCGGCCTCCACGGCCTCGATGGCCGCGGTGAGTTCCGCGATCAGGCCGTCGTCGAAGGCGTTGTGCACCTCCGGGCGGTTCATGACCAGGTGGGCGATGCTGCCCTGGCGGACCAGTTCGACGGCTGACATGGCGGAACTCCTGTTTCGAGCCGCCGATCATAACGGCGCGCCGGGCTGAAAGGCGGGCGGCACGTTCCCGGTCCAGTATCCGATGCCACCCGGGGCAGGCCGCCGATCCATAAGTTCTTGCGTTGGATGCAGCCCTCCCGGCAAAGGCATATAATGCGAACAGTTCTTATTTGAGTAAGCCCAGTGCGCCTCTCAGACGCGCCGAAAGGTGCCCAAGCCGTGGTCCAGTCCGTTACCGATGCCCATCCATCCGATCCGATCGCGCAGCGCCTGCGCGATCTCGGCTTCGTCGCTGGCGAACCGGTTCGCCTGGTGGCGCGTGGCCCGCTCGGCGGCGACCCGCTGTTGATCCAGATCGGCTCGACGCGCTTCGCCTTGCGCAAGACGGAAGCCGCGCGGGTGGAAGTGTTCGTGGGCGGTGCGGCATGAGCGCCATCGCCATGCGCGTCGCGCTGGTCGGCAACCCGAACTGCGGCAAGACGGCGCTGTTCAACCAGCTCACCGGCGGCAGGCAGAAGGTCGCCAACTACGCGGGCGTCACGGTCGAGCGCAAGGAGGGGCGCTTCGTGGCACCGTCGGGGCGGACGCTGCACATCCTCGACCTGCCGGGGGCGTACAGCTTCGATGCGACGAGCCCCGACGAGGCGATCACTCGTGACGTCTGCCACGGGCGCTACCCGGGCGAAGCCGCGCCCGACCTCATCGTCTGTGTGGCCGATGCCACCAACCTGCGCCTGCACCTGCGCTTCGTGCTCGAAGTGCGCCGCCTGGGTCGTCCGGTCGTGCTCGCGCTCAACATGATGGACGCGGCCCGCCGGCGCGGCATCGCGATCGACGTGGAAGGCCTGTCGCGCCGTCTCGGCGTTCCGGTGGTCGAAACGATCGCCGTGAAGCGCGGTGGCGCGAAGGCGCTGATGGAGCGTATCGACGCCAGCGTGCCCGAGGTGGCGCCGGCTCCGATCGACGAGGCCGACGTCGAGCAACTGCACGCGGAAGTGCGCTCGATCCTTGCCGATACGGTGAAGCTGCCACGCGACACGGTGGCCCTCGACGACGCCATCGACCGCTGGGCGCTGCATCCGGTATTCGGCCTGGCGATCCTCGCCACGCTGATGTTCTTCATCTTCCAGGCCGTGTTCTCGTGGGCGCAGCCGGTGATGGACGGGATCGAGGCGGGCATCGCCGCGCTGGGCAACTGGGTCACCGGATTCCTTCCCGCGGACAGCGCATTGCACAGCCTGCTCAACGACGGCGTGTTCGCCGGCCTGGGCGCGGTGCTCGTGTTCCTGCCGCAGATCCTGATCCTGTTCCTGTTCATCCTCGTGCTCGAGGAATCCGGTTACCTGCCGCGTGCGGCCTTCCTGCTCGACAAGATGATGTTCCGCGTCGGCCTGACGGGCAGGGCGTTCATCCCGCTGCTGTCGAGCTTCGCCTGCGCCATTCCCGGCATCATGGCCACGCGCAGCATCCAGGACCCGCGCGACCGCCTGACGACGATCCTCGTCGCGCCGCTGATGACCTGCTCCGCGCGCCTGCCGGTCTACACCTTGCTGATCGCCGCCTTCATTCCGGACCACGCGGTGTGGGGTGTCTTCAACCTTCAGGGCATCGTGCTCTTCGCGCTGTATTTCGCCGGCATCTTCAGCGCGCTGGCCGTCGCCTTCGTGATCAAGCGCATGCGCAAGGACAAGAGCGAACACGCGCTGATCATGGAACTTCCGTCGTACCGCCTGCCCAACGTGCGCGACATCGGCCTCGGCCTGTGGGAGCGCGCCCTGATCTTCCTCAAGCGCGTGGGCGGCATCATCCTCGCCCTCACCGTGCTGTTGTGGTTCCTGTCCAGCTTCCCGGGGCCGCCGCCGGGGGCCACCCAGCCCGCGATCGACTACAGCATCGCGGGGCGCCTCGGCCGCATGCTCGAGTACGTGTTCTCGCCGATCGGGTTCAACTGGCAGATCTGCGTCGCGCTGGTACCCGGCCTGGCCGCGCGCGAAGTGGCCGTCGCCGCGCTCGGCACCGTCTACGCGATGTCGGGCAGCGACGACGCCGTGGCCTCGCAACTCGGCCCGGTCATCGCCCACCAGTGGTCGCTGGCCACCGCGCTTTCGCTGCTGGCGTGGTACGTGTTCGCGCCGCAATGCATGTCCACGCTGGCGGTGATCCGCCGCGAAACCAATTCCTGGCGCAATGTCGCCGTGGCGGCCGGTTACCTGTTCGGACTCGCCTACCTCGCGTCGCTGGCCACCTATCAGATCGCGAGGGCGCTCACATGAGCACGTTCGAACTGGTCCAGGGAGCGATCATCGCGCTCGTCGTCGTCGTCAGCGCGTACGTAGCTTTCCGCAAGCTGCTGCCGAAGACCTCGACGCGCGTCATGGCGCGCGTGTCGGCCAGCCTGAACCGGCCTGGCCGCGCCGGTGTCGTGCGCTCGCTCGGCCGCCGCCTGCAACCCGCGACGGCCACGGGCAGTTGCGGCGATGGCTGCGGTTCGTGCGGAAGCTGCGGGCCGGCGGCGCCGAAGAGCGAGGCCCAGCCGCTGCATTTCAAGCCGCGGAACTGAGGTTGCGGCTGGGACCGCGGCGGAGTACGGGCCGCGCGTATCGCCGCTGAAGCGGCTCCCACAGGAGTGGCTCTCGCCCTTGTGGGAGCCGCTTCAGCGGCGATGACCCTTCAGTCCGAAGGCGGTGCCTGATCGGCTGGCGACGGCCCATGTTTCCTGCGCTGCCGCAGGCTCCACCAGCTCACGGCCAGGTTCACCGTAAACCACGCGCCGATAACCGCCAGCGGCCATGCGATCACCGCCGGCCAGAGCACCCCGACAACCGTCAACACCAGGGCTGCCGCCGCACCTGCCAGGAGCGGCCCGGTTTCCGTATCGCCGAGCACGCGATGCTGGGTGATCGCCGCGCCCACGGTGTTGGCGATGCGCAACGCACCGGCGGCCGCACGGCCGGAACTCCCGCCGCTGCGCCGGGGGCGTGGCGGGCGCGGTGAACGGCTGCGCAGGCGTTCGTTGCCGGCGCGGTAACGTGGCCGGTGCAGCAGGATTTCCGTGGCGTTTTCCAGATCCGCTTCGTACTGGTGCGCCAGCTGCGTGGCGAAGCCCGCATCCTCGACCGCGACATCGATTTCGCGGTTGCCCAGCCAGCTCGCGATATTGAGGTTGGACGATCCCACTCGCGCCCAGCGCCCGTCGGCCACGGCCGTCTTCGCGTGCAGCATGGAACCGTTCCATTCGAACACGCGGATGCCCGCCTTCAGCAACGGCCGGTAGCCCGAACGCGACATGCCGGCCACCACCGGGATATCGCTGCTTCCCGGGACCAGGAGACGCACGTCGACGCCATCGCGGGCGGCGGCGCACAACGCCTGGACGTACGGCGCCACGCCGACGAAATAGGCGTCGGTAAGCCACAACGTCTGTCGCGCCATGGCGGCGACCATCTGGTCCAGGCGATACATGCCCGCCGTGCTGGGTTGGGTGGCGATCACGCGCAACGAGACATCGCCGGCGGTGACGCTGGTCACCGGAAGCAGGCGTTCGTCTTCCGGCAGCGGTTCGCCGGCTTCGCGCCAGCTGTCGGCGAAGGCATGTTCGATCTCGGCGATCGCCGGACCACGCAGCCTCACGCCGGTATCGCGCCACGGCGGCACGTTACGCGACGGATCGCCCAGCCATTTCTCGCTGAGGCATACGCCCGAAAGAAAACCGACCTCGCCGTCCACCACCAGCACCTTGCGATGGTCGCGGCTCACCCATCCGAAGGAACTGCCCAGCGTGGGCGGGTTGTAGATGCGGACTTGCCCGCCGGCCTCGCGCAGCGGCGTCCAGAAGGAGGATCGCGACTGGCCCAGGCAGCCGATCCAGTCGCCGATCACCGCCACGAAGACGCCGGCCTTGGCCCGCTCCACCAGCGCATCCCGGAAGGCCTTGCCGATGCGGTCGTCGCGGATGATGTAGTTCTCGAGGAACACGTGGCGGCGCGCGGCCGCGATCGCCGCCAGCCATGCGTCGAAGTGGGCTTGGGCATCGATCAACAACTCGACCGCGTTGCCGCCGATCAGCGGTGCCCCCGCGCTGCGGCTCAATGCCTGTTCGGCGAACAGGCGGCTGGAGAATCCTGTGCTGCGGTGACGTACGTTCATGATGGTGAGTGTATCGGCATCTGGCATCATCGCCGCCATGGCATCGACACCGCGTGACCGTGACACCGAAGCCGCCGTCGAGGCGATCCTGCAACGCACGGGCGGTCACCCCCGGGTGGCGGCGCCCCTGGGCCTGGGCAAGCCGCATGCCTTGCTCAATGCGCTCTATCGCGCGGTGCAGGGGCGCGACGACCGCTCGCTGACGATATTCACGGCGTTGTCGCTGACCCGGCCGTCGCCGGGGAAGGGGCTGGCCGCTCGCTTCGCCGCACCCTTCCTCGCCCGTCATTTCGGCGAGGGCTATGTGGACCTCGACCATGCGATCGCCCAGGCCCGCGATGCGCTGCCGGCAAACATCCACGTGCACGAGTTCTACATGCAATCCGGCGCGCTGCTCGGGTCCGGCTCGGCGCAGCGTGACTACATCAGCCAGAACTACACGCACGTGGCTCGCGACCTGGTGGGACGCGATATCAACGTGCTGGTCCAACTGGTGGCGCGGCGTGACGGCCGGACCAGCCTCTCGTCGAACCCGGACCTGACCTTCGATTTCCTCGACAACCTGGCGCGGGCGGGCAAGCCGAAACCGTTCTGCGTCGCGGTCGTCCACCCGGACATGCCCTACGTCAGCGGCCATGCGGAAGCGGAGGAGGGCCTCTTCGACCTGCTTGTCGAGCCCGAGGTCTCACCGCCGCTGTTCGCCTTGCCGCGTTCGCCGATCGAACCGGCCGAGTTCGCGCTCGGCATGCATGCGAGCGCGCTGGTGGTGGATGGCGGTACGCTACAGATCGGCATCGGCGCCTTGTCGGACGCGCTGGTGCGTGGCCTCCTGCTGCGGCACGAACAGAACGGCGCCTGGCGTGACGGCCTCGGTGCCCTCGATGTCACAGGGGGCACGCGCCGCTGCATGAATGGCTGGGGCGGCGGCGACGCCTTCGCGACAGGCCTGTACGGCGCGAGCGAAATGGTGATGGACGGCTTCATGCACCTGCAACGCGCGGGCATCCTGCGCCGGCGGGCCTATGACGATATCGAGCGCGAGCGCCGCGCGGCGGCGGGAGAAGACGTCGGTGCGGCAGGCGGTCATTACCTGCGTGGCGCCTTCCTGCTCGGCTCGCGCGAGTTGTATGCCTGGATGCACCGTTCGGAAATCGACGATCCCGACGCGATCGACATGTGCCGGGTGTCCAACGTCAATCATCTTTATGGCGATCACCAGCCGCTGGCTGCCTTGCAGCGTCGCGGCGCCCGTTTCTTCAACACCTGCATGATGGCGACGTTGACGGGTGCCGCCGTCTCGGACGGGCTGGAGGACGGCCGTGTCGTGAGCGGCGTCGGCGGACAGTTCAATTTCGTGGCGATGGCGCACGAACTTCCCGGCGGGCGGTCGATCCTGCTGTTGCGTGCGACGCGCGGGAAGGGGCGCAAGGTGGCGTCGAACATTCGCTTCAACTATGGGCATACGACCATTCCGCGCCATCTGCGCGATGTCTATGTCACGGAATATGGCGTGGCCGACCTGCGTGGCCTGTCGGACGAGGCGTGCGTGGAGGCGATGTTGTCGATCGCCGATGCGCGCTTCGTGGACGGGCTGGTGGACGAGGCCAAAAGGGCCGGGAAGCTGCGGCGGGATTTCGTCGTGCCCGAGGCGTGGCGGGGGCATACGCCCGAGGGCCTGGCGGCGGCGCTGGAGCCGATGCGGCGGCGCGGGTTGCTCGATCCTTTTCCCTTCGGCAGTGATTTCACCGATGTGGAACGGCGGCTGTTGCCTGCGCTGGGCTGGCTGCGTGATGCGGGGAAGGGGACGTTGTTGCGGGCGCTGGTGGCGCCGGGGAAGCCGGTAGATGGGGAGGGCGAGGCGCTGGAGCGCATAGGGCTGGGGTGGCCCGGGTCGGTCGCCGAACGGCTGGAACGGCGGCTGGTGCAGGCGGCGTTGCGGTGGCAGGGCCGGGCGCCGCGGCAACCCTGAATCGCCGACAAGGTCGGGACAAGCACCCATCGCCGCTGAAGCGGCTTCCCACAACGGCTTCCCACCGGGCTGGCACAACGGCTGGCACAACCAAAACCTCAGCCAGCTTGAACGGTCGGCGAGCGGTCATGCCGATGCGCTAAAATGGGCAGCTATGACCGAAGACCTCACTAGCCGCCCGCGTCCCGCGGAAGCCGGCGCCCGCCGCCCCAGTACGGGAGTCCTGATCGACCGTGTCCACGTCGGTGGCGGCGCGCCGATCGTCGTCCAGTCGATGACCAACACCGACACCGAGGACCCGGCATCCACGGCGAAGCAGGTGGCCGAGTTGGCTCGCGCCGGTTCCGAACTGGTCCGCATCACGGTGAACACGCCGGCCGCCGCCGCCGCGGTGCCGCGTATCCGCGAGCGCCTCGACATGATGGGCGTCTCCGTGCCGTTGATCGGCGATTTCCACTACAACGGCCACCAGCTGCTCGAAGGCGAGCCGGCCTGTGCCGAGGCACTGGCGAAGTACCGCATCAACCCGGGTAACGTCGGCTTCGGCAAGAAGAAGGATTCCCAGTTCGCCTCGATCATCGAGATGGCCATCCGCTACGGCAAGCCGGTGCGCATCGGTGCCAACTGGGGCTCGCTCGACCAGTCGATGGTCGCCGCCCTGATGGACGAGAACGCCAGGCGCGCGCAACCGTGGGACGCGGGTCACGTGGCCCGCGAAGCGCTGATCCGTTCGGCGCTGGATTCCGCCGCCCGCGCGGAAGACCTCGGCCTGCCGCGCGACCGCATCATCCTGTCCTGCAAGGTGTCCGGCGTGCAGGAACTGATCGCGGTCTATCGCGATCTCGCGCGCCGTGCCGACTATGCGCTGCACCTCGGCCTCACCGAGGCGGGCATGGGTTCCAAGGGCATCACCGCATCCAGCGCCGCGCTTGGCGTGCTGCTGCAGGAGGGCATCGGCGACACCATCCGCATCTCGCTCACGCCCGAGCCGGGCCAGTCGCGCACGGCCGAGGTGATCGTCGCGCAGGAACTGTTGCAGACGATGGGCTTGCGCGCGTTCACGCCGCTGGTCACGGCGTGCCCGGGGTGTGGCCGCACCACCAGCGAATTCTTCCAGGAACTGGCGAAGACGGTGCAGGGCCACGTACGCGAGCAGATGCCCCTGTGGCGCGTGAAGTACGACGGCGTGGAAAACCTCACGCTCGCCGTCATGGGCTGCGTGGTGAATGGCCCGGGCGAATCCAAGCACGCCAACATCGGCATCTCGCTCCCCGGCAACGGCGAGGCGCCGTCGGCCCCGGTATTCATCGATGGCGAGAAGGCCATGACCCTGCGTGGCGACAACATCGCGGATGAGTTCGTCGCGATCCTCGACAACTACGTCGAAACCCACTACGCCGCCCGCGGCGACTGATTCACGCCTTGCATGCGGGTCCGTCCGTCACCATGACGGGCGGTCCAACCCGCAGGAGACACGCATGGCAAAGGTCCCCAACCTCGCACTCAACGACGGCAACAGCGCACCCCAGATCGGCTTCGGCGTGTTCCAGATTCCCGATGCGGAGACGGCGGACGCCGTCGCCCACGCGCTTTCCGCCGGGTACCGTTCGATCGACACCGCCGCCATCTACGGTAACGAGGCCGGTGTTCGAAAGGGCATCGAGCGGTCCGGCGTACCGCGCGGCGAGATCTTCCTCACCACCAAGCTATGGAACGCCGAGCAGGGCTTCGACGAAACCCTGCGCGCGTTCGACGCCAGCCTGGAAAAGCTCGGCACCGATTACGTCGACATGTACCTCATCCACTGGCCGACGCCGAAACGCGATCGTTATGTGGACACATGGAAGGCGTTCATCCGACTGCGCGAGGAAGGCCGTATCCGTTCCATCGGCGTGTCGAACTTCCAGCCCGCCCATCTCGATCGCATCGTCGCGGAAACCGGCGTGGTGCCGGTGGTGAACCAGATCGAGCTGCACCCGGATTTCAGCCAGCGCGACGTGGTGGCGGCCAACCAGCGGCACAAGGTGGTCACCGAGTCGTGGAGTCCGCTGGGCCAGGGTGGCGACCTGCTGAAGCAGTCCACCCTGGTCGAGATCGGCAGGAAGCACGGCAAGACCCCGGCCCAGGTCATCCTGCGCTGGCACGTGCAACTCGGCTACATGGTGATCCCGAAGTCGGTGACCCCCGAGCGCATCGCCGCGAACATCGACGTTTTCGACTTCGAACTGTCCGATGGGGACATGAAGGCCATCGACGGACTGGACGCCGGCAACCGCATGGGCCCGCATCCCGATCAGCTCAACTGAATCAGGGATCCATCGTGACGTCGATCTCGACGGGATAGGGCGCCGGCGTCTTTGGCGGCGCCGGTAGCATCCAGGCATTGAACTGGCCGGCGAAACAGCGGGCGACCGGCGTGGCCGGACGCACCTCCACCTGGCTGGAACGGCCATCGGCGTCCACGTCCGCCACCAGGGTGAACGGACGCTTGTCGGCCGGGGCGTTGCTGGCGATGCAGTCCTTCAGCGCGTCGGTCGCGGGATTGCCCACCCGGTCCCACATGGCCGATTGCCACGCCTTGCCGTCGGCCTTTCGTTCCAGCGCCTTGGCGGCCTGGACGCGTCCTTCGAAACCGTCACCGGCGGCGAGTGCGAGGGCAAGGGCGAACAGCATGGGCGTCTCCACGGGCGAAAGCCGCGAGCCTAGCAGGGCGGCCCTGGCTTCACACGGTACGGTGCCCCGTTCGCACGCTCTTGCGCCGGTGCGCTACCATCGGGCGGATGCCGTACCGCGCGGGGGTGAGGATGAAACGAGCGATCGCCGTGGCCGTCGTGGCGGCCGGAATCGCCGGATGTCAGGGCATGGCGGCGAAAATCGCCAAGCTCGATGTGGGCACGCAGCGGGACGAGGTGATCGAGCGCCTCGGCCGCCCCGATTCGGACCGCAACATCGTCGGATACGAGGTGCTCAACTGGTTCGACCGCCGGCCGGGCCGGTTTTCGTTCTCCCATAAGGACTACACCGTCGTGCTGAAGGACGGCAAGGTGGTCCAGTTCGGACCGGGTCTCATCCGCCGCGACGGCAAGACCTCCCTGCAGATCGAAACCGGCGACCCGTAAAGACGGGGCGGCACGTCAGATCCAGCCACGCTGGCGGTACACCCACAGGGCGGCATATTCGCGCAGGCACCGCGCGGTGAGCGTGAGCGCATCGCGCCGCGGCAGCCAGGATGGCGCCCGTACCAACGATGCGTGCGTGTCGGCGGTAGGGACGGCGGATACCGCGAGACCTTCGTGACGAAACGCTCCCGCGGCCCGGCGCATGTGGATGGGGGAGGTCACCAACAGGATGTCGGTCGAGCCGTTGGCTCGCAGCAGCAACGCCGAATTGCGCGCGTTCTCGTGGGTGTTGGTGCTCGTATCCTCGATCTTCAGGTCACGGGCCGGTACGCCGGATACTTCGAGACCCTGTGCCAGCGCACGCGCCTGGTCGCTGCCCGATACCAGCAGCACGGGCGCGAGTCCGGCCCGCCACAGCGCCAGGCCCTTGCCCGCCCGCGTCGTCGCGCGCGACCAGTCGTTCACGGGCAACGTATCGCCGCCGAGCACCACGATGGCATCCGCGCGTGGCGTCGTGCCGGGTGCCGGTGTCGCCAGCGCATCGTGCAGGGCGAGGGCGACCGCGGGCGTGGAAGCGAACCATATCCATGCCACGGCGACCAGCGCCGTCACCAGCGCGGGCACGTGCCTGCGCAGGAGCACCAGCACCATCGAAACGCCACCCAGCAGCAAGGCCTGCAAGGCGGGGTGCAGCAGGCGCGGGGCGATGTCCATGAGCTCGGCCACGGCCCAAGCATCACCCGAAACGCTCCCACATACCTTCTGTCGAATGGCATAGGCGGGCTGTTGAATAGACGCGTGACCGCATTGAAATGACGATAGCCACCGAGGAAGTCACAGGGGTGGGTGGACGTCATGAAACAGTGGAACCGTGCAATCGTACTCGTCGCCGTCGTGTTGCTTACCGCCTGCGCCACGGGTGGAAGCTCGACGCCCCCGCCGAAACAGGACGCCGCGACCCAGGCCGTGGATGCCTACCTGATCGGTGTCGACGACCAGTTGCAGGTCACCGTCTGGCACAACCCGGACCTCAGCGTCAGCGTGCCCGTGCGGCCGGATGGCAAGGTCACCGTGCCGTTGGTCGGCGACATTCCCGCCGGCGGACGTACCACCGACCAGGTGGCCACGGAGATCCAGCAGAAGCTGGGCCAGTACATCCGCGATCCGCAGGTGGCGGTGATCCTTACCGCGCTGCGCAGTCATGAATACCTTTCGCGTATCCGCGTCACCGGCGCGGTGCGCAGCCCGATCTCGATCCCGTACCGGCAGGGCATGACGGTGCTGGACGCCGTGCTCGCCGCCGGCGGTACGACGGAGTTCGCCGCGGCCGACCGCACCGAACTCTACCGCCGCAACGAGGGTGGTTCGACGCAGTCCTATGCCGTGCGCCTGGAGAAGATCCTCCAGCAAGGCGACCTGGCGAACAACTACCCGGTGCAGCCCGGTGACGTGATCACCGTTCCGCAACGCGCTTTCTGACCGGCCCGCCGCGGCGGGAGCAAGGGGTTACATATGAGCGGGGAACTCGTTCCTTTCGCGGGCATGCTGCCCGCACTGATCGGCGAAGCGCGCAGGCGGCGTGTCGTCATGGGCTTCGCCTTCGCGGCCATCGCGCTGGCGGCCCTCGGCGTCGGCTCCGTCTGGCCGAAGAAGTACGAGGCGTCGACCACGATCCTCGCCCAGGAGGCGAGCATCATCACGCCCCTGATGGAAGGCGCGGCGACCGCCACCGGTAACAAGAACCGCGCCGGCATCGCCCGCGACGTGATCTTCAGCAGGAAGGTGCTCGACGAGGTGCTGGAGGCCGGCGGCTGGCTCGCCACGAACCCGTCACCGCTGGAGCGCGACAAGATCGTCGATGGCATCAAGTCGCGCACCAAGCTGGTCAACAATCGCGACAACCTGATCACGATCAGCTATTTCGATTCCGATCCGAAGCGCGCGTTCGAAGTCACCCGCGCGTTCGGCCAGCTGTTCATCAGCGAAAGCCTGGCCTCGAAGCAACGCGAGAGCCGCGAAGCCTACGAATTCATCAACAGCCAGGTCGAGGCATACCGGACGAAGCTCACCGACGCCGAAGACAAACTGAAGGCGTACCGGGATGCCAACGCGGACGCGCGCCCCGGCAGCGAGACCGACACCAACACGCGGATCAGCCAGCTGCGCACGCAGATCGAAAACAACCGCATGGATTACATGCAGCGGCAGTCGCAGGCGGCCGTGTTGTCTTCGCAGTTGAATGGCGAGTCGGAGGTCAACGCCGTGCAGACGGTAGGGGGCATCTACCAGACCCAACTGGCCGACTTGCAAGGCCAACTGGACAAGCTGCGCCTGAACTACACCGAGGATTACCCGGACGTGATCCGCCTGCGCCACCAGATCGAGGACGTGCGCCGGCAAGCGCAGACCGCGGACGCGCAGCGTGCCGCCGGTGGCGCCATTCCGCTCGATCATGCCGTCACGATGAATCCCGTCTACCAGCAGATGCGCCTGCAGCTCGCCGCCGTCCGTGGCGACGCGGCGGCCAGCGCCGCCCGGGTCGGCGCCAGCGAGGCGATGCTCCAGGCCGAACTGGAGCGCAGCAAGCGCATCGCCAATTCCGAGAACGTGACCGCCGAGCTGACCCGTGACTACACGGTCAACCGCGACGTCTACCAGGACCTGCTGAAGCGTCGCGAGAACGCGCGTGTCTCGATGAACCTCGACGCCGAACAGCGCGGCCTGACCTTCATGGTGCAGAACCCCGCGATGATGCCCCTGGTGCCGTCCGGCCTGCGTTTCATGCACTTCGGCCTCGCGGGGCTCGCGTTGTCGCTGGCGATCCCGCTCGGCCTGCTGTTCGCGGTGGCGCGGTTCGATCCACGCGTCCGTTCGGTGGCCCAGCTCGAACGTGCGACGGGCTTCCCGGTGCTCGCCGCGATCCCGTTCTACCCGACCCCGCGCGACCGTCGCCGCGAGCATCTGCACAACATGATGCTCGCCCTGACCGTCGTCGGTGTCGCCGCCGTGTACCTCGTGGTGTTCTGGCTGAGGATGAAGGGCTGACGATGAACAAGATGGCCGCTGACAATATCGAGATGGGCGACATGGTCGCCGACCACGACGGCGAAACCCGCACGTCGCCCGGGCATTCCATCGCCAGGATGCGCGAAGAGGGTGGCGCCCTGGCGCCGATCGACTGCGAGCGCAAGCGCCTGATCCATCGCGAGGAGTCGGTCCGCCGGCAGTCCGATGCCTTCCGCGGCATCCGCACGCGGCTGCTGGAAATGGCCGGCGAGAACAACTTCGTGACCCTGGTGGTCTCCGTGAGCCCGCGTTCCGGCGGCAGCTTCGTCGCCCGTAACCTGGCCACCGCCTTCGCCTTCGACGAATCCAAGACCAGCCTGCTGGTGGATTGCAACCTTCGTTACCCCAACCAGCACAAAGCCTTCGGCGTGGAGCCGCGTACCGGAGGACTGATCGATTTCCTGGAGCATCCCTCGCGCGGCATCGCGTCGATCATGTACCACACCGGGGTGCCGCGCCTGCGCCTCATCCCCGCCGGCAAGTCGCGCGAGAACAGCGGCGAGTACTTCTCCTCGTTCCGCATGCGGGCGGTACTCGATTCGCTGCGCTGCCGCTATTCGGACCGGTACCTGTTCCTCGATGGCCCCCCGGTCAAGGGTTCGCCGGACGCCCGGATTCTTTCGGACCTGGCGGATTTCGTCGTGATCGTCGCCGGTTACGGCCGCGATACCCCGGCGACGATCAACCAGGCCGTCGCCAATTTCGATCCGGCGAAACTCGCCGGCGTGGTGTTCAACCAATCGCCGTGAGCGCGGCACCCTGGCACGCGGCCGGCAGGCGTCGTGCGCCAACAGGGGTAAAGGGAGGGAATATGCCGGCATCGTCCAGGCTCGCCCGCGCCATCGTGCTCGCGCTCGTGTCGGCACCCGGCGTGGTGCTGGCCGGCACGCTCGACTACACGCTTTATGCCGGATTGGAGCACAGCAACAACATCGCCCTCTCGTCGGACCGGCCCCTCAGCGAGAACGTGCTGACGCCGGGCGGTACCTTCCAGTTCACCCAGATGGGTTCGACCTTCCAGGCCAACGTCGCCGGCACCTTCGAATACCGCAAGTACCTGGGCAACCATTTCGACTCGCAGGCGCAGACCCAGCTGGCAGGGCAGGGCAACTGGACGATCGCACCGGACCGTCTCGATTTCTCGGTGGAGGACTATGCCGGCGTGCAGCCGGTCGACCAGCTGTCGAGCAACTCGCCGGACAACCAGCAGCAGACCAACGTGCTCGTGCTCGGGCCGACCCTGCGCATGCGCTTCGGCGATGCCGCCCGCGGCCAGTTCGAACTGCGCTACATCAACAGTTATGCGTCGAAGGTGGACGAGTTCGATTCCTCGCGCGGCCTCGCCGCGTTCCGTGTCTACCGCGACCTCAGCCCCACCGCGACGTTGTCGGGCAATGTCGAATTCCAGCGCGTGGACTTCACCAACCAGCCTAGCGACGCGAACTACGACCGGAAGGAAGCCTTCGTCCGCTATACCAGCACGCTGGCGCATTTCGACGTGGACGTGCTGGCGGGCGGCACACGCCTCGAATTCGACGACGGTTCCAGCAAGTCGGCGCCGCTGGCCCGCTTGAGCCTCGGCTGGCGGCCCAGCCCGCGCAATACCGTGTCCGTCACCGGTGCCTACCAGTATGCCGACGCGGCGCAGGACCTCATCGCCACGCCCGGCGTGTACGACGCCACGGTGGCCGATCGCGTCGAGGCATTCGACCCGTTCGCCGCCACGGGCGGCCTGGGCCGTGGCAACGGCACGGGCGTGGGCGTCGGCAGCGCGGTGATCGGCTCGCAGGTCTACAAGGAAAAACGGCTGGAAGCCACCTGGAACTGGCGCTCGGAACGCATCGTGCTGACCGTGTCGCCGTCCTTCAACAAGCTGCGCTACATCGGCGATCCCACCTTCGACCAGACCGACAAGGGTGTCAGCATAGGCGTCGGCTACCGGCTTCGTCCCACGCTCACCCTGACCGGTTTCGCCACGGGAAGCCGCCTGACCTACGACAGCCTCGAGCGCAAGGACACCACCGTGCGCATGGGCCTCGATCTCGGCCAGCAGGTGAACCGGCACTGGAGCTGGCACGTGTCCGTGGCCCGGGAGAGGCGTAGCAGCGACGCCATGGGCCAGGACTATCGCGAGACCCAGTTCTTCGTCGGCGTGGTCTACCGGAGATGACCATGCGAACCGATGCCGAGATTCCTTTCTTCTTCGGTCCCGCCGGCGATCTCTTCGGCATGTACCACGCACCCGCCTTGCCGGCGCGCCGCGCATTGCTGATGTGCCCACCGTTGGGACAGGACCTGATCCGTTGCCATCGTCTCTATCGGCAGCTGGCGCAGGCACTCGCCGCGCAAGGCATGGCCGTGTTGCGCTTCGACTACTACGGGACGGGTGACTCCGCGGGGGGCAGTGCGGAGGTGGATTGGGAGCGTTGCGTCGCCGACGCGGCGGTCGCGTCCCATGAACTGCGCTCGCGAGCGGGCGTCGACCGCGTGGTCGCCTTCGGTGCGCGTCTCGGCGGCAGCGTGGCGCTCGCCGCCGCGGATCGCGCGCGTTTCACCGAAGTGATCGCCTGGGACCCCGTGCTGGATGGCGGCGATTATGTTTCCGCGCTCGATGCCTTGCAGGTGGCGCTGCGTGACGACACCGAACGCTTCACACGGCCACGCAGCGACGCCGACATCGCCGAGCAGTGGCTGGGCTTCGACATCGGCGACCACCTCCGCCAGCAACTGTCCGCGTTGCACCTGCATGCCGCGAACGTCCCCACCTTGGTGCTCGATTCGTTGCCTTCGGCGCCGGTATCACGCTGGGAGCGCATCGTCTCACCGCGTGGCGCGGTCGCATCGATCGCCCCACCGACGCCGTGGGACGACCTGCGCCGGCTGGAGAGCGCGATCCTTTCGCAGCCGCTGATCCAGGCCGTCAGCGGCCGCCTGAAGGAGACCGCGTGATGCGCGAGGAAGCCCACCGGTTCGGCCGCGGAAACCATCTCGTCGGCATCGCCGGCGTACCGGCGGCCGCGACCGGAGAAACCGGCGTCATCGTGGTGAACGCGGGACTGGTGCATCGCATCGGTCCTTTCCGCCTGCATGTGGAATTGACCCGGCAGCTCAACGCGAGCGGCTACCCCACGCTGCGCTTCGACCTGTCCACGCTGGGCGACAGCGCCGCCACCGGCGGTGGCCAGACACGAACCCAGCAGGTGTGCGCGGACCTGGACGACGCGATGAACCTGCTCAAGGCCCGCGCCGGTTGCGAACGCTTCGTGCTGGTGGGGCTGTGTTCGGGTGCGCAGAACGCGCACATCGTCGCCGCCACCGATCCGCGTGTATCCGGCGCGGTATTCCTCGACGGGTATGCCTACCGGACGGTCGGCTACAAGCTGCGTCATTACCTGCCGCGCATCGCCGATCCCGGTCGTTGGGCACGCCTTCTGCGGCGACGCGGCAGCGCGAACGGCGTTGGCGGCAAGCCCGCTTCCGAGCCGGTGTTCGCGGTGGCGCCCGCACCGCGCGCGGAAGTCATCGCCGATTTCACCGGCATGGTGGACCGTGGCATGAAGTTGTACCTGGTCTATTCGGGCGGCATCAGCAACTATTTCAACCATGCGCGGCAATTCCGCGAATGCTTCGGCAAGGTGATGAGCCATCCGGCGGTCACCACGCGGTATTCCGCCGAGTCCGACCATACCTACATCCTCACCGGCGACCGCGCCCGTCTGCTCGACGGCATCGGTGGCTGGCTCACGCAAAATTTCCCGCCGGCCGCGGCCGGGAGGCACGCATGAACTCGGTCCTGGTCACGGGTGGCGCCGGTTACATCGGCAGCCACACGGTGCAACAGCTGGTCGAACGCGGCGATCGCGTCGTAGTGATCGACAACCTCTCGACCGGGTTCCGCGAGGCGGTCCGCGGCGCCTCCTTCGTGGAGGGCAACGTCGGCGACGGCGACCTGGTGTCGCGCGTGATCGAGGCGCACCGCGTGGACGCGGTGTTGCACTTCGCCGCGCATACGGTCGTTCCCGAATCGATGAGCGACCCGCTCAAGTACTACGCCAACAACACGGGCAATACGCGGAACCTGCTCGCATGCTGCGCGGCGGCGCGCGTGGACAAGTTCATCTTCTCGTCCACGGCGGCCGTCTACGGAACGACCGAGGCGGGCATCGCCGACGAGGACACGCCCACCCAGCCGATCAATCCATACGGCCGGTCGAAGTTGATGTCCGAGACGATGCTGCGCGACTGGTGCGACACCGGGGCGATGCGCCATGTGATCCTCCGCTACTTCAACGTGGCCGGTTGCGATCCCCAGGGCCGGATCGGCCATTCGACGCCGGAAGCCACGCTGTTGATCAAGGTGGCCTGCGAGCACGCGGTCGGGAAGCGGCCATGCGTGGCGATCTATGGCACGGACTACGACACACCGGACGGCACGGGCGTGCGCGACTTCATCCACGTGGAAGACCTGGCGGCGGCGCACCTGCGCGCGCTCGACCATCTGCGCGAGGGCGGCGCGTCGCTCACCCTCAATTGCGGCTACGGCCATGGCTATAGCGTGCGCGAAGTCATCCACGCCGTGGCCCGCGCGGCGGGCCATCCCCTGAACGTGCTGGAATTGCCACGCCGTCCCGGAGATATCCCGCAGCTGATCGCGCGCAGCGACAGGTTGCGCAGCGAGCTGGGCTGGGAGCCTTGCTACGACGACCTCGACGTCATCGTGCGCACCGCGTTGTCGTGGGAATACCGGTTGGCCGGCAACGCCTTGCCCACCGCGTCCGTGGCATGAGCGTCCGTTGTCACGTGTCGCTGCGCGAGCGAAGGCGCGCGTCGCGTCGCCTCGATGTATCGCTGCCGCCGTCGTCCGGTCTCTCGCGCCATGTGCTCTTGATGCTCGGCTTGCTCCTCGCGCTGGCCGCCGTCTTTTCCCCTGTGGAAGCCAAAAGCGCTTCTGTGGCAACCACCAGCCCTGCGGCAACCACCAGCTTTTCTGTGGGAGCCGCTTCAGCGGCGATCCCGCGGCAGCGGGCCAGGTCTGGGCAAGCACCCATCGCCGCTGAAGCGGCTCCCACAAAAGCTCCCACAAGAGCTCCCTCGAAAGAGCTTGCAGGAGCTTCCACGGAAGCCATTCGCAGGATCGAAGTGCATCGGCTGGCGGGGCGGGGCGATGACTTGCCGGTGACCGTGGGAATTCCGTTTCCACCAGGCCTGCTGCGCGATCCAAAGCGGGTTCGCATCGTCGACGGCCGCGGCAGCGAGGTCCCAGCCGCGGTGACATCCACCCTGGCCTGGCATTTCCGTGACGGCAGCGTGCGCGCCGTTCGTGTGCAATTTCGCGCGGTACCCGGCACCTACCAGTTCACACTCGACTCGCCACGCACGGCGGACATCCCCGGCTGGCCGTATGCCGGCGGCCTCGTCGACGGGCGGCTCGCCGCCATTGCGACTTTGACGCCGGAATGGCTCACCGCCTCGCTCATCGCCGGGCCGCAGTCCGTGGCGGCGAACGACGAGCCCTACGCGCGCTATGTCGACGGCCAGTTCCGCTGGGCGTCCGCGCTGCCCACGAAGGACACGACGGCATGGTTGTTCGACCGGCCGTCGACCCTGTTCAAGGCCTATGTGCGCACGGGCAGGGCGGATTACCTGGAGGCGGCCGAGATGAGCTACCGCTGGTACATGGCGGGGATCAAGCGCGACGGCCTGCCGGTAAGCCCGTCCTGCGGTGGAGGCTGGCTCCCCGACGGCAAGCCATGCGACGTGAAATACGTGTACATCGAGCCGGTGCTGCTCGCCGTGGCGCTCACGGGCGACGATTCCATGCACGACGGGGCGACCGTGGCGAAGATGGCCGACCTCTGGAATAGCGGTGGCTGGAATGGCGCGCCGGGCCCATACAGGCATCCCGACGATTACTTCACCGAACGCCTCGCCGGCCTCGGGCTGGTCGAGACGGTGGCCGCCTATGAACTCACCGGGGACGTGCGCTACCGGCAACGCATCGACGCGCGCGTCGGCTGGCTGCACGACCACCAGCGGACGAATCCAGACGGTCTCGGCGACGACGGCTCGTGGCGCAACAGCTGGAACGTGCACGAAAACGATCCACACGGTGCCGACGACGTACGCGGCGCTTCCCCGTGGATGAGCGAGAACATCGTCGACGGCCTGTGGCATGCATGGCTCGTCACGGCCGATCCGCGCATCCCCGGCATGCTCACCGGCTTCGGACGCTACCTGGAGCGACATGGCTGGATCGATCCGCGGCGGCTCGTGCCGCCGCACGACTGGCGCAACGATTGCTCCGGCCCGCAGGGACAGATCGCCTGGTACTGGTCGTCGTCGCAGGTGAATGACGAGGCGTTGACGAAGATCCAGGACACCGACGGTTGGTATAGCGATGGCCACACGGTCGAACTCGGCTTGCCGGTGGCGGCCGCATGGTACTTCGAGACTGATCCTGCGCAAGCCGCCGCCTTGAAGAAGCGTTTCAAGGCGATCGCCGCGTCGTACAGCCCTGCCTGCGCGGCGATATCGGATACCTTGCGCCGCTTCAACTGGAACAATCGCGGCGCGGGCGTGGCGCAATGGATGATGGCGCAACCGGCGGGCGCCGGCGTGCCGCGGCAGGTGGCATCGCCATGAACCGCCGCGTCGCCGTCCTGCGCAGCATCGGCATCGTCACGGTGTCCACGTACATCGAATACGCGCTCGGCTTGCTGATGAGCGTGTGGATCGCCCGCTCGCTGGGCCCCTCCGACTTCGGCCGTTATGCCTTCACCGTGTGGTTGTGCGGCTGGCTGATCGTCTGCTCCAACCACGCGCTGACCACCTCGTCGACCAAGTTCATCGCCGAGGCCGACGGCATGGGCGACGCATCGCTCGCCTCTCACCTGGCCGCGCGTTTCTCGCACATCCAGACCTACAGCTCGTTGGCGGTCATCCTCCTGTTCGTCCTGATCGGCTGGTTGTTCCATCCGTCCGAATGGGGCAACTCGCTGTTGCCGATCATGGGCCTGGTCGTCGTGGCCGTGGTCGCGAAAGCCAACTACGCCATGCTCGTCGCCATCGGCAAGGGCCAGGAGCGCTTCGAACCGGAAGCCGTGGCCACCGTGGCCTCCGGCATCGTCGGCATGCTGCTCGTGCTCGCCGCGATGATCGTGCACGCGGACCTCGTCTCCTTCGTGGCCCTGTTCGCGGTGGCGTGCCTGCTGCTGAACCTCATCAACCGGGTGGCCTATCGTCGCTGCTGCCGCCCCTATGCACCGGGACCGATTCCGCCGGACGTGAACGCACGCGTGAATCGCCATCTTCGCCTCACCGCCGCCCTGGTCCTCATGGGATCGTTCCGCGTCGGCACGATCGAGGTATTCCTGCTCAATGCCTTCGCCGGATCGGTCGCGGTGGGCTATTTCGCGATCGCCGGGACACTCACCCGCGGCGCCGTGCAGTTGTTCTCGGTGGGGCTCACGTCCACCTTGCTGCCCTACATGGCCAAGACCTACGGCGAGAGCGGAACGGCGCGCGCCGCGCGTTTCCTTTCCGAAGCCACGCGCTTCTACTGGGCCGTCGGTATCGCCATCGCGGGGCTGGGTCTGGTCACCACGCCGGAGATCGTCCGGTTGATGTACGGCAACCGCTATGTCGATGCGATTCCCGCCATCGAGGCCACCCTGGTGCTGGGTGGCCTGTTGCTCATCGGCAACGGCATCGCCGCGTTCCAGACCGTCGTCGACCGCCAGGACGACCGCATCCGCATCGCCGTCGTCGCGTTGGCCGCCAACGCCGTGCTCGGCGCCGCGTTGATCCCGCCGCTCGGCCTGGCCGGGGCCGTCGTCACCTACGCCGGTACGCGCATCGTCGAGATGGCCTTGGCGATCCATTACCTGCGCAAGGCGACCAGCGGCGCCCTGCCGGTGGCGGCCATGTCGCGCCTGTTCGCGGTGGGTTTCATCGCCACGCTCGCCGCCTGGGGAGCCACCGCCGCCACGCCGTCGCGACTCGGCTTCCTCGTCGGCGCGGCCGTGTTCATGGCCCTGTACCTGCCCGGCAGCATGCTCGTTCGTTATTGGACCGGCGACGACCTCGCCCTGATGACGGGTATCAGCCGCCGCCTCGGTCCGCCCGGACGATGGCTGATCCGGGGCCTCCAGTTCGTCCAACCTTCCGTGGTGAAGGCCAGCCCATGAGTTACGTCTGTTCCACCGTGCATACCCTGGAAGCCCTTCGCGGCCTGCGCGACGAACTGGCGCGCGTCGCGGAACAGCCGGGAGCGGCCAGCGGCATCGTGCAACACCCGGACTGGATCGAGTACGAGGTGGTCAGCCGTCACGACGGCACCGTGCCGCACGTGATCGTCGCTCACGATGCGGAGGGCAGGGTGGCGGGCTACGCGCCGCTGCTCGCCATCGATCACACGGCCCGGCTCGACCTCGCGGGGCGGCGGTTGCAGCTGTACCGCGGCGCGGCCCTGCGCATGCTCGGTGCCGGCGTCGTAGCGAACGAAGGGGAACGTTCCGCGGTGGAACTGCTGGTATCCCGGCAGATCGCCCACGACCCCCATATCCGCGTCGTCCGCATCCAGGAAGCGGACCTGCCCAATGGCTTCGCCGCCTCGTTGTCGCATGGCGGCGGTTTCCGCACCGTGGTGGCGCACCTGCTCGACCAGGTGCACTGGTCGATCGACCCGCAGCCATCCTCCGAGGCATGGCTTGCCGCCATGGACAAGAAGAAGCGCGCCGACCTCGTGCAACGGGTCGGGCGCGCCTACCGCAAGCTGGGCGGCGACGCCGCGTTGCGCGTGTTCGATCGCGCGGAAGATATGGCGGAGTATTGCCGCCTCATGAACGAGCTGTACGCGCGGACGTGGCATCACGCCGACCTGCCCATCGACTGGGAGGCTCCCGAACGTGTCACCCTGTTCCAGCGTCTCGCCGAGGCGGGCCAGCTGATCGGCCACGTGGTGGTACGTGACGGGCGGCCGCTGGCGTATGTGCACGGTTATCGCATCGCGGGCACGTATCTCGTCGACGATCTCGGCTACGACGAGGAGGTCGCGAAGATCGGCATCGGGTCGGTCGCCGTGTTCCAGGCGGTACGTGGTCTGCTCGACCGCTTCCCCGGCGAGCGGATCAGCTTCGGCTATGGCGACAACCAGTACAAGCGCCTGCTGTCGACGCGAGCGGAGCCGTGCGGATCGCTCTACGTGGTACGGGCCACGCGTGCCACCGCCGGATTCCGTATGGTCGCGCCGCTTCGCTGGCTGTACCGTGGCCTGCACCGCATGCGTTCGGACATGCAGGCCCGCCGCCAGGGCTGAACCCCCGGGCCCGCTGGCCGGATGGACTAGGCCTCTGGACGATGGGCAGGACGGACATAGAGGCGCAGGCTTGGGGCTGCAGGTTCCGTCCAGAGGTGCTCATGAACACGCAAGTCGACTCCCGGCCGTACCAGGAGGCGACGGCAAGGCTGCCGTTGATCCGTTCCTTTCTCGAAGCGCGGTACACACGGACGTTCTTCGCACACCGGGCGCTGACGCATCACCTGTATCGTGGCGTGTTCCCCACGTTCGACGAGGCCCAGGCCAGCATTCCCGCGGCCAACACCAGTGGCTACGACAACACCGAGTCGGCCGAACTCTATCGCGAGCGAACCCGGCGGGTCTTCATCAACGACTATCCGATGATGTACTGGCTCGGCCGCTTCTTCGCCGACGGCGCGCACACCGTCTTCGACATCGGCGGACACATCGGCATCGCCTATTACGCTTACCAGAAATACCTCGCCTATCCGGCCGGCCTGCGCTGGACGGTGATGGACGTGCCGGCCGTGAACGCCGCGGGCGAGCGTTGGGCGAAGGAACACGATCCGGCCGGACGCCTGCATTTCGCCGGGGAGGTGGCGAAGGCGTCCGGAGTGGACGTGCTTTTCGCGGCGGGTTCGTTGCAGTACCTGCGTTACTCACTGGTCGAGGCGCTGCAGGCGATGGAACGCCGGCCGCGATTCCTGTTGCTCAACTCCGTGCCCGTCCACATGCGCGAGTCGTACTTCACCGTGCAGAACATCGGCACCGCCTGCTGCCCCTACCGGGTGACCGCCGAGCGCGAATTCCTCGGTGGACTCTCGTCGCTCGGTTACGAATTGCAGGACCGTTGGGAGAACCCGCAACGGTCCTGCATGATTCCGTTCCATCCGGAGCGTTCGCTGGATCGTTACTTCGGCTTCGCTTTCCGCTCCATCCAGTCGTAGACGACCGGCAGCAGCACCAGGGTCAGCAGGGTGGAGGTGATGAGGCCACCCACGACGACGGTCGCCAGCGGCCGCTGCGTCTCCGCGCCCACGCCGCTGGAGAGCAGCATGGGCACGAGGCCAAGGATCGCGACGCTCGCGGTCATCAACACCGGCCGCAGACGCAAGGCCGTGCCGCGCAGCACGGCTTCGCGCACGTCGAGGCCCGCGGTGCGCTGCGCATCGAGGAAACTCACCAGGACGATCCCATTCAGCATCGCCACGCCGAAGACGGCGATGAAACCGATCGCCGAGGGCACCGAGATGTACTGGCCGGTGATGTACAGGCCGAAGATCCCGCCGATGATCGCGAAGGGCACGTTGGCCAGGATCAGGCTCGCATGGCGCAGTGAATTGAAGGCGGTATAAAGCAACACGAAAATGAGGAAGATGGTCGCTGGGACGATCAGCGCGAGGCGCTCGAGCGCACGCTGCTGGTTCTCGAAGGCGCCGCCCCATGCGGTGTAGTACCCGGTGGGAAGGGTGACCGAGGCGCCGATGCGTGCGTTCGCCTCGCGGACGAAGCCGTCGATGTCGCGCCCGCGCACGTCCATGGCGATCACGGCGTAACGCTGCAAGGCCTCCCTGCGAATGAACGAATACCCCTCCGCCGTGGTCACCTTGGCCACCTGGCCGAGCTGCACCAGGGCGCCGGACGGTGTCCGGATCGGAATCCGCCCGATCGCGACGGGCGACGCCTTGCTGGCATCGTCCAGGCGTACGGTGATGTCGAAGCGGCGCACGCCCTCGAGCAGGGTCCCCACCGGTTCGCCACCGATGCCGTTGCGCACCACGGTGAGCACGTCGTCGGCGTTGAGGCCGTACCGGGCCAGCGCATCGCGGTCCACCTCGATGCGCAGTTGTGGCTTGCCGATATTGGCCTCGAGCGAGAGGTCCGCCACGCCGGGCACGCCGGCCAGCACGTCCTTCATGCGCGACGCCAACCGGTCGAGTTCGCCGAGGTCGTCGCCGTAGATCTTCAGCGCCAGGGTGGCACGCACGCCGGAGATCAGTTCCTCCACCCGCATCTGGATCGGCTGGGTATAGCTCACCACGGCGGTGGGCAGGAGCGCGCCGAGGTCGTCCTGCATGGCTTGCTCGATCGCTTCAAGGGTCTGTCCGTCGCGCCACTGCGATCTTGGCTTCAGTGGCGTATAGACCTCCATGTAGTTCACGTCCGCCGTCTCGCCTTTCTCTGCGCGCCCGATCATCGCCAGCGTGGTCTCCACTTCGGGGAAGCGGTTCTTGATCCGCTCGGCGACGCGCTTGGACAGGCCGATCGATTCTTCCAGCGAAGCCGACGGAATCGAGGTGATCCGCCACATGATCGCGCCCTCGCGCAGGGTGGGCATGAATTCCTTGCCCAGGAAGGGAAACAGGGCGAGTGCCGCCACCAGGGCGGCCCCTGCGACACCGATCACGATCGGCCGGTGCGCGAGCGACCAGCGCAACACGCGCGCATAGCCGCGTTTCAGCCAGGCGACCAGGCGGGTGTCCTTTTCCTCGCCGGGCTTGAGCAGCAGGGCCGCCAGCACGGGAATGAGCGTGAGCGCGAGGACCAGCGATCCCGCCATGGCGAAGCCGATGTTGAACGCCATCGGCCGGAACATCTTGCCTTCCAGCCCCTGCAGGCCGAACAGCGGCAGGAACACCACGATGATGATGAGGATGGCGAAGGCGATCGGCGTGGCGACCTCGCGAGCGGCGTCGCGCACGGCCGCCGTACGGTCTTCGGGTTCGCCACGGGCCTTGCGCTCGGCCATGAGGCGGAACGCGTTCTCGACCATCACCACGGCGCCGTCCACCATCATGCCGATACCGATCGCCAGTCCGGCCAGCGACATCAGGTTCGCGGAAAGCCCGGCCTGCGCCATGCAGATCACGGCGATCAGCAGGGCCAGCGGCAGGGTCGCCACGACGATCAGGGCGCTGCGCAACTCGCCGAGGAAGAGGAACAGCACCACGGCGACGAGGATCGATCCCTCCACCAGGGCGCGGGTCGCGGTGCCTACGGCGGCATCGACGAGGTCGCTGCGCTCGTAGACCGGACGAACGGTGACTCCTTCAGGGAGTGCACGCGTCAGTATCGCCAACTTCGCCTTCACGGCGTCGACCACGTTGCGCGCGTTTTCGTCGATGCGGGCCAACGCCTGTCCCATGACCACCTCCTTGCCATCGCGGGTCACCGCGCCGGTTCGGGGTGCGCCGGCTTCGATGACGGTCGCCACGTCGCGCACGTAGACCGGGGTGCCATCCGCGGTTTTCAGGACGATGTCGCCGATGTCGGCGGCATTCCGGACCAGGCCGAGGCCACGCACGAGGTACTGTTCGCGGCCGACGTCGACGACGTTGCCGCCGACCTGGGCATTGTTCGCTTCCACCGCCTGCATGACGTCCTTGATGCCCAGGCCGTGTGCGAAGAGCCGGATCGGATCGACGCTCACCTGATACTGCTTCTCCTGCCCGCCCCAGGACGTGACGTCGTCCACGCCGGGCGCGGTGCGCAGCACCAGGCGCAACGTCCAGTCCTGCAGGCTGCGCAGGTCCATGTCGGAGGGCGCCTTGGCGGGGTTTTTCCCGTCGCGTTCCACGGTGTACCAGAACACCTGCCCGAGCCCCGAGGTGTTCGGTCCCATCTCAGGCTTGCCATAGCCCGCGGGAAGACGGTCGCCCACCTGCTGCAGGCGCTCGTTCACGAGCTGGCGTGCGAAGTAGATGTCCGTGCCGTCGTCGAAGTACACCGACACGTACGACAGGCCGAACAGGCTCACCGAACGGATGTCCTCCACGCCGGGCAGCCCCGCAAGCGCGGATTCCACGGGCGTGCTGAGCAGTCGCTCCACATCCTCGGCGGCGAGGCCGGCGGCCTCGGTATAGACATTGACCTGGACCGGCGTGACGTCGGGGAAGGCGTCGATGGGCAAGCTGCCGGCGGCTCTTATCCCGAGCAGGGCGACGACGGCGAACGCGATCAGCACCAGTGGCTTGTACTGCAGCGAAAGTGCGACGAGACGTTGCAACATCACTCTTCCCCCAACTGCGAGCGCAGGAGCCGGGCCTTCAGCGCGAACGCGCCCTTGCTCACGTAGGTGTCGCCGGCACGCAGGCCTTGCCGGATCGGGGTCCAGCCATTGACGGTCGCATCCGTTTCCACGGCAACGGCGTCGAACCGGCCGGTCGCGCCACGGCGTACGAAGACGGTGGGCTGGTCCTGCAGAAGCAGCACGGCTTCCGATGGCACCGCCAGCCGTTGCGTGGGAAGGCCGATGGCGATACGGCTCTCCACCAGTTCGCCGGGATGCAGCAGGTCGTCGCGGTTGTCGACCTGGATGCGTACCGCCACGGTGCGCGTCGTTTCGTCGGTCTGGTGCGAGCGCTGGAGCACCTTGCCGGGAAGCTCCGTGCCGTGGGCGCCCACGGTCACCGTGTCGCCTCGCTTCACGCTCTTCGCCGCGGCGGGAGGCAGCCGCGCCTCGACCCAGACGGAATCCTCGGTCACGAGGGTGAACAGGGTTTGTCCGGGTTCCACGCGCTGGCCGACGAGGAAGTCGTCGGTGGTGATCCGTCCCGCGCGCGGTGCCAGCAGTTCGAAACGGCCATCGGCGGCTGACGAACCACGCTTGACCACGCGTGCGACCTGTCCTTCCGAAAGGCCGAACGCGCGCAGTTTCGCCCGGGCCTGGTCACGAGCCACCAGTGCTTCGTTATAACGCCGCGCGGACACCGCCTGGGGACCCAGTGCGGAGACGCGTTGCCAATCCTGGCTGGCGACGATCAATTGTCCCTGCGTCTCGGCCACCTCCACGCCGGAGAGCTCGACCAAGGGCGTGCCGACGGCCACCACGTCGCCGAGTTTCACCCGGCGCGCGACGACTTGCGCCGCGATGCGCGGGGAAACCAGTTCCGTGGAATACGCATCCACCTTCACCTCGCCGGGTGCGACGATCAGGTCGTTCATCGCGCGGGGGCGCAGGGTATCGACGACGATACCGGCTTCCTTGATGGCGGCCTCGTCGAGGGTGAGAGGATCGTCGCGTTTCTCCACGGGTGCCTGGGCATGGGCAGGTGCGAGCGGCAGGAGGGCGAGCACGAAAATGAATCGACACAACGAAGCGTTCATCGGGCGGTATCCAGCGTTGCGCCGTCGATCCAGTCGTCGAGACGGCCGGCGGCGGCGAGGTAGTCGAACCAGGCTTGCCAGGCCTGGCTTTCAAGGGCGAGACCGGACAACGCGGTATCGAGGCTTTGCTTCAGTTGCACGAGGTAATCGGAGGTGCCGATCTCCCCGGCTTGCCACAGCCGTTCCAGCAAGGCGGTGCGCTCGTCGAGCGCGCTCGCGCGGCTTCCACGGAAAGCACGGGCGGCGGTGAGCAAGGCGCTGTACGTCGCCTGCTGCTGTCGAAGCGCCGCCTGCGAACGCAGCAAGGCGGCACGACGGTTGGCGCTGGCCGCGTCCGCCTCCGCCCGGGCCGCCGCGATCTCGGCTCGTCCCGTGTTCAGCACGGGCAGCGGAATCGATACGCTCAGTCCGATGACGCGATCGCTGCGGGCGCCGTCACGCACGCGCCCACCGGTGAGGCTCAGCGTGGGATCGGGACGGCGGGCGCGTTCCGCGACGACGATGCCGGCTTCCGCGCGTTCCTGTTCGGCGCGCGCCTGGATCATCTCGGGCCGGGCGTCCGCCGGGAGCGGCGCGATCGTGATGGGTTCGGGCGGCAGGGCGGTGGGAAAGGGTGGCAGTATCGATGCCGCATCCTCGTCCACGGCTTCCAGCGCGGCCCGTGCCGTCGCTTCCTGCCCGGCGAGCGACGCTTGCTGGATCTGCGCTTCACCCAGTGCCAGGGCCGCCAGGTCGCGTTCCGTACTGCCGATGTCGCCGACCGCGAGCCGCTGCGCGGCGAGCCGGTCGAAACGCTGCATCAGGTCCACGCGTTGGCGGCCCATGTCGCTCTGTCGCACGGCGAGCAGGCTGGCGCACCAGGCTTTCAGCCACTGTGCCGCCACGTCACGCCGCTCGAGCGCATAGCTTGCTTCGCTCATGCGCAAGGCCGCGTCGCCTTCCGCCGTGCGTGCGCGGCGTTTGCCGCCGAGGTCGAGTGCGAGGCTCGCTCCGGCCGTACGTCGATCGACGTCCGCGTTCTCGCCTTCGAAGGTCAGGGAGGGGTTGTATACCGGCTGCGCGGCGGCACGGGCGTTGGCCAGCGCGGCACGCCGGGCGGCATCGGCCGACTGGATGCGTGGATGGTTCGTCCACACCCGGTGCACGGCCTCACGTACGGCGGGCGGGGCGGAAAGATCGGCTGGAAATGAGGCAAGCGCCTGCGGGGCGAATGCGCACAGGAACAACCACAGGCACGCGGCCCTACAGGGCGCGGTACGCGGGGAAAACATGGGTGGATCTCCTGGAATCGGACACGAGTCGACACGGCCGCTCGGGCGGCCGGTGCCGGGCAGTCGGATGTCAGGCGATCGGGGGGCGCAGGGGAGAGCGAGCGAAGGCCGGTGGGGCCACGACCGGCAGCGCTGGGTGCACGCGGGAGACCAGCGGGGGAA
Source organism: Luteibacter sp. RCC_6_2 (assembly GCF_041360655.1). Taxonomy (NCBI): domain Bacteria; kingdom Pseudomonadati; phylum Pseudomonadota; class Gammaproteobacteria; order Lysobacterales; family Rhodanobacteraceae; genus Luteibacter; species Luteibacter sp. RCC_6_2. The sequence continues at coordinate 126,321 of NZ_JBFUPQ010000011.1, forward strand.
CGATCACGCTGGCGATGCTCGCCGGCAGCGCCACCGCGTGGGCGCACGTGCAATGGCAACCCTTGCCTTCGTCGAGCACGCAGAGGTCACCGTCGTCGAGCGCCGCGTTCGAAGCGGCGGTGGCGCTCGCGCCGTCGCCGGAGAAGGCGACACGCGGGCCATCGAGCACGCAGAAGGTCGACATCGCGACCTTGAACAGCAGCACCGCGAGCGCGAGCATCCACACGCCGCGATGGCGGCGAAGGTGGGTGAACAGGCGTGGCGTGGGACGGCGCATGGCCGCGATGCTAAAGGACCACGGCGGTGTTAGACAATTCCACCTCGATGCCGTGCGGCCTGGCCAGCTCGAAATCCCGGTATGCACCGGGGTCGCCGGTCATGCCGGCTTCGGCGGCTTTCGCGATGTTGTACATCTCGCGCGCCGTCACGTAGTGCAGTACGTGACGCTTGCCGTCGTTGTAGGCGGATTCGAGATAGGCGTGCATGTCGTCGACCGGCTTGCCCAGCAGGGTGTCCATGTCGCCTTCCTGCGTGCCGTGCGTGTGGATCTTGATGAAGACCCATTCCGGCCGTCCCTCGACATGGACACCGGTCCGGACCCACTGGTCCACGCGGGACGGCGTCGGCGGACAGCCGCGGCGGATATCCGAATTCTCGATGCGTGGAATGATCCCGAAGCGGCGGTTCTTCCAGTTGAGGCCGAGCACGCCCTGGATGATCAGGAGGTCGCCTGACGGCTTGCCACCCACCCGCATGGGAACCCCCGTGTCGTGCGACTTGCACTTATGCGGGTCGTCGGTGGCGTAGTAGATGGCGTTCGACATGCGCGTCTGCGTGTCGCTGGGCGCGGAGGGCAGGGTGAAGTCGGCATAGCAACCCAGCTCGCGCAGCAGGATCAGTTCGTTGTCGATGCCGCACCAGCGGCCGTCGGCGCGCGAGTTGTCCAGGCACCAGTTGCCATGGATGAAGGCGAAGCGAAGCTGGCCGGTGACCGGATCGCGTGGCAGCGCGCCGTGCTTCTCGTGCAGAAGGCGGTTGAAGCGATCCATGGTGGCGAGGAAGTTTTCCGGCGTGTCGTCGTCGTGGTGCAGGTGGATTTCGATTTCACCGTAGCCGTCGGCACAGAGCGCGGCGATCTTGTCCAGGTGCTCCTCGACGTATTCCTCTTCGGGGTAGAAGAAACTGTGCTGCGGCACGCGCCCGTCGGCGTCACGGTGGCGCGACGCCATGGCCCGGTATTCGTCGCACCAGCGGTCCACGCGGCGGCGCTGGGTATCCATGTCGACGCGGCCCCAGTTCGGCTCGAAATGGTCGACGAAGCAGAACAACACATGTACGGGGCCTTCGACCTTCGGCGGCGCGCGACGGGTGAGGTATCCCCACAGCCAGTACTGCATGTTGCGCGCGCGGATCGCCACGGTCACCGCGATGGCGGCGAGCAGGACGAAGGCGAGAAGAAGAATGGCGATCACGCGGGTGCTCCGGCCGGGACCAGGGTGAGCAGCTGCTCGGCATTGTTGCGCCATTGCCGCTCGCTGGCGATATAGGCTCGCGCGGCATGGCCGACACGCTTGCGCTCGTCGGCACGCTGGGCCAGTTCGAGAACGCGCTCGACGCACGCCGTCGCATCGCCGCGCGGGAACAACCAGCCGGTGTGGCCGTCGACGATCACTTCCGCCACCGGCGCATAGTCCGGCGCGACCACCGCCACCCCCATGCCCATGAACTCGAATAGCTTCATGGGGGAGCCATAGTGATTGGAATTCGGCAGCACGGCATAGTCCATGCAGGCGATCCAGCTCGCCACCTCTTCGTGCGGGACACGGCCGGGCAGGAGCACGCGGTCGGACAACCCGCGTGCCGCGATCAGTTCGCGCACCGCCGGCAAGGTCTTGCCGTCGCCGACGAAGACCAGGGCGAGATCGGGTACGCCGTCGAGTCGATTGGCGATGGCCTCGACGAAGCTGTCCATGCCGTGCCAGTGGGCGAACGCGCCGATGTGGCCGCAGACGGTGCGGCCGGTGAGCCCGCGCTCGGCACGCAGGCGCTCGCGGTCGAAACGGGCGGGATCGAAGCGGGGCAGGTCCACGGCGTTGGGCGACACGACGGACGGGGCGATATCGCCATACGCCTGGCCGGCGATATCGCGAAAGTAGCCGGAGATGAAGACGAGGCCGGTCGCGTTGCGCAGGCACCAGCCTTCGATCCGGCGGGCCAGCGCTTTCATCGTCAACGGGCGCACGCGATCGACCAGGGCGGAATCGTTGATCTCCAGTACCAGTGGAATACCGCGCTGGCGTGCCAGCCAGACGGTGGCGAAGAGGAACAGCGAGTAGCGCTCGTAGATCAGTTCGGGCGCCGCGCGGCGCCACGCCCAGCCCATGCGCAGGAGGGTGGCCGCGTTGTAGAGGAGTTCGAACGCTTCGAAGACGATCCCGGGAAGCCGTGTCACCAGGCCGGCGATCCTTCCGCGACCGGACGAGGTGGCGCCATCGGTTTCCTTTTCCGGGTCGGCACCGGGAAACGACATCACGTCCACGTGATGACCCAGTTCGCGCAACGCGCCCACGATGCCGCGGATATGCACGCCTTCGACATGACGGCCACGCGTGCGGTGATGGTAGAGGATCTTCACGATGCGGTTCCCGGCAGGGCGGCGAAGCGCATGCCTTCGCCGAGCCACTCCGGCAGGAGCACGTCCAGCGCCTGGGCCGCCTTGTCGCTGTCGTCGTGCATGAGCACGATATCGCCGGCGGCCGGTGGGTCGCCGCGCAGGCGCGCGATCAGTGCTTCCGTCGGCCGGTCCTGGTAATCGAGGCTGTCGTACGACCAGTAGACGAAGCTGCGCTTGTGCCGGACGAAGTGCGCGAGCAACGGCGCGCCCACGTAGCCATGGGGTGGGCGCATGCGGTGGTGCGGACGGTCGTCGAACAGGCGCAGCAGCGCATCGGTGCGATGCACCTCGTCGAGCTGTTTGGCCAGGGTCATGTTACGGAAGGACCAGTGGCTGTAGGAGTGGTTGCCGATCATGTGCCCTTCGTCGACGATCCGCTGGACGATGTCCGGATGCCGTTCGATCTTTTCACCGACGAGGAAGAAGCTGGCCTTCACGCCATGCTTCGCCAGGGTGTCGAGAAGCCGGGGCGTGTAGCCGGGTTCGGGACCGTCGTCGAAGCTGAGGTAGCGCAGCGCGGAATCCCGCGTGCGCGTCAGCACGAGATTCTCCGGCAGCAATCCGAGCAGGTCGTGCTTCTTGGGTTTCCAGTTCATGCGTTGGCGCCAAGGTGGGCCGGGGCTCCGGCGGCGACGCGGCCGAGCATGCGCTCGAGCCGGTCGATATTCTCGTCCCAGCGGAAAGTCGCGGCATGCGCGGCGATGGTGGCGGGATCGAAATGACGCTCGAACACCTCCACCAGCGCGGTTCCGAGTTCACGCGGCTGGTGTGGCGGCACGAGGATGCCCGCATGGTGGGGCACCACCTCGGGAATGCCGCCGACCGCGGTCGCGACGATCGGCGTGCCGCATGCCATCGCCTCCAGGATGACGTTGGGCACGCCTTCGTTGTGGCTGGGCAGGCAGAGCACGTTCGCCGCCTGGAACCAGTCCGCCAGCGCGGCATGATCCACCGCGCCCTCGAAATGCACGGCTGGCGCGCAGCACAGGGAGGCCGCGCGGTCCTCGAGGTTGGCGCGGCTGGCGCCTTCGCCCACGTAGACCAGGCGCGCGTCATGGTGCCGCTTCGCGAGGGCGGGAAATGCCTCGATCAGGTCGTGACAGCCCTTGGTCGCCTTGAGGTTGCCTACGTAGAGCACGATGGGAACCTCGGGCGGCAGGCCGAGGCGCTGCCGCGCGGCGGCCCTGTCGCCGCGATGGAAGATGCGCGTGTCGACGCCGTTGTAGATCGTTTCCACGCCTTCGGGCCGGGCACCGAGTTCGATGGCCTTGCGCGCGAGCGCCTTGCTCACCGCGATCACGGCGCCCGCGCCACGCAGGGCGGACCTGATCTGCGGCCGGCGCAGGCGCGAAGCGGCCTGTACGTTGAGGTCGCTGCCATGCACCTTGACCACGTAGGGGATGCCGAGCAGGCGCGCCACCCAGGCTCCGCCCGCCGCGTCCGGATACGCCCAGCTCGCCAGTATCACGTCGTAACGGGCGCGGCGCAGGTCGCGGCCGCGCTGCCACATCACGCAAGCGAAGAAGCAGAGCGCGTTGAGGAAACGGCCGACGCCGGGCGGATGGTAGAACGTGAAGTGGTCGCGCCGGATGCCGGGGACGTCCACCGTGCCCATCACCCCGCCCATGCGTTCGCGGAAATCGACGGCCGTGAGCACGTCCACGTCGTGGCGCTCGGCCAGGCGCTGGAATTGCTGTCGGTTGAACGTGCCACGGCGGGTATCCCATGGGGTGGGGAAGAGGTTGGTGAGCACCAGGATCTTCATGACGCATGCTCCATGTCGCCGAAGTAGAGCCGGCCATAGCGGGCGGCCATGGCTTCCATCGATCCATGCGCCTCCACCCACGCACGCGCCGCGAGGCCCAGCGTGGACGCACGCTGCGTCGCATGCAACAGGTCGAGGATGGCCGCGGCCAGCGCCGATGGATCGCAGGGCGGTACGAGGTGCCCGGTGGCGCCGTCGTGCACGATCTCCGCATTGCCACCCACGTCGGTCGCGACGATGGGCAAGCCCGCGGCGCAGGCTTCCAGCAAGGCCATCGAATAGCCTTCGGTCACCGAGGAAAGCGCGAACAGGTCGAAACCCTGGAGCAGGTCGCGCACATCGTCGCGATCGCCCAGGAAGTGCACGCAACCCGCCACGCCTTCGTCGAAGGCGGCGGCGCGCAAGGTCTCGCGCAACTCGCCATCGCCGACCAGTACCAGCGCGGTATCCGGCCGGGTATGGCGGACGATGCGGAAGGCGCGTATCAGGCTCATCTGGTCCTTGGCCCAGTTCAGCCGGCCCACGCTTCCGATGATCCGGGTGCCACGCGGTACCCGGATCAGCCGCGTGAGACGTTCATGCATGATGTCGGAAGCGATGTCGAAACCATCGAGCACGATGCCGTTCGGCACCACGCAGGTCTTCGCCGCCGGTGCGATGCCACGCCGTACCGCATCCGCGCGCGCGGCTTCGCAGACGGCGACGACGGCATCGGTGGCCTTGAGCGCGCGGCGGAAAAGCCATTCGCGGCGGCCGGGTTTCCTCTGCGCACCCATGCCGTGCCGGGTGTTCACCACCTGGCGGATACCCATACCCGCGCTGGCGAGCACCGCCTGGTAATGCGCCACGGCGTTGTGCGTGTGCAGCACCTCGGTGTAATGCGCGGCAAGCAGCTGGCGCGCGCGACCGAGGGCGCGCAGGTCGAAACCGGTGCGCTTGTGGCAGGCGGCGACGGGAATGCCCAGCGCGTCCAGTTCGCCCGCCAGCGAGCCGCGCTCGAACAGGCACACCACCTGCACCTTGTGGCCTTGCCGATGCTGTTCCTTGACCAGGTCCAGGACCATGCGTTCGAGGCCACCCCGGTTGAGGTTCTCGACGAAGTGGGTGATGTTCACGAGGCCAGCTCCGAAACGGTGACACGCAGCTTTCCACTGCGGGTCAGCGGGATGTCGTCGACGAAGTGGCAGTGCAGTTCGGCGCTGTCGCCCAGCACCTTGCCCACTTCGCGGCGAATGTAGTCGAGCGAGGCATCCTCGAATCCACGGCCACGCACGATCGACAGGTCGAGCCGGTCGAGCCGTCGCTGCACGAGCTGGAAGCGCGCGAGGCCCGGGACGTCCTTGAGCATGTGCGGGAAGAATTCGCCGGGAAGGATATGGCCGGCGGGGGTCCGGATCGCGTCGAGCTTGCGTCCGTCGACCGAGGCCAGCATGGGCAGGCCCCGGCCGCAGGCGCACGTGGATGCGGCATACGTGGCCATGTCGCCGTTGACGTAGCGGATGAATGGCATGCCGTAGTTGAACAGGTCGGTGACGGCGACTTCGCCACTTCCGTCGATGGCCGGCATGCCTTCGTGGTCGAGCGTCTCGACCACGAGATGGTCCGCGTTCACGTGCAGGCCCTGGCGATGTTCGCACTCGGAAGCTATCAGCATGAATTCACGGCAGCCGTAGGTGTTGTAGGCGGGGGCACCGAAAGCCTTTTCGATGAGTTCGCGCTGGAACGGATGCAGGGCTTCGGCGGCGCCGATGACGGAAGCCGGGCGGGCCACCTGGCGGTTGTTCGCCAGCAGCCATTCGGCCAGACGGACGAGCGGGCCGACATAGCCGACGACGACCTCCGGACGGTAGGCATCGATGGCATCGGCGTAGCTGGCCATGTTCGACTCGTTCATGTGGAAGCTGTCGAGCAGCTTGCGCGCGAACACGGCGTTGTAGACGCGGTCCTTCATGCGGTGCATCGCGCTGGGGTTGCCGACGGCGCCGCCCCAGAGGAACAGCGTGCGGCGACCCATCCGCGAGCCGGCCCAGCCGTAGCCGCGCCACATCACGGCCACGCGGCGGTCGTTGCTTTCGCGGGTGAAACCGAAGCGCAGTGGTTCGCCCGTGGAACCGCCCGTGGCCTTGTAGCCCAGCGACGCCTTCAGCGACGTGGCCTTGATCTCGTCGGCGTTGTCGCGGATGTCCGCCTTGGTCAACACGGGAAGTTTCGCGTAGTCGTCCATGTCGCGGATGTCCTGCGGCACGATGCCGAGCGCGTCCCAGCGACGCTTGTAGTACGGCACCTCGCGGTAGCACCAGTCGAGCAGGCGCTTCAGCCGCTGGAAGCGCAGGGCCAGCACTTCCTCGGGGGCCAGCCACTGGTCGCGCTCGTAGCGGCGCATGTGCGCGGGCGTGTCGCGTCGGCGCAGGCCGCCTTCGTAAGCGGGCCAGACGATGCGGCGCAAGGTGGTCTCGTAGAGGTTCATGTGGTTCGCAGGAGCACGGCGACGAGGACGAACAGGGCGAAGACGCTGCATGCCCCCGCGGGCAGCCAGCGCCAGCCTCCGTTGGAGAGCCGGAACATTGGCAGGGCCGGCCAGCGGCGGCGCGCGCCCACGTAGTAGCCGGCGACCATGGCGGCGATCAGGTAGAGCACCACCATGTAGCTGCGGCTGAGGAAGAAGGCCGCCGCGAACAGGCCACACAGGGAAAGCAGCAGGGTCAGCGCCATCTGCCGCTCCGCGACCCATTCGGCCTGGAGCGCGGGATCGGCGCCGGCCGGGCCATGGTGGCGGACGATCGTCAGCATCATCCAGAAGCCGTAACCGACGAAGGCGAGCCAGAGCACGAAGCCGATGAAGCCGGTTTCCGCCAGCACGAGCACGAACGAGTTGTGCGCGGTCAGGTCGTTGTACTCGGTGAAATTACCGGGGCCGACACCGAACGCGGGGTGCTCGCGGAACATCTCCAGGCCGGAGTACCAGGCGTCCACGCGGCCCGCGGCCGATTCCTCGCCGGCATCGAGTTCTTCCATCCGCGAGGAGAGCAGCTTCATCGCGGCAAGGCCGGCGACGCCGATCGCGCCCGCGACCAGGGCCCCCTTGCGGTACCAGACATAGCAACCGGCGACGACCAGCACCGCCAGCATGGCGCCACGCGAGTTGGTGAGATAGGTGCCGTAGAGCAGGAGCAGGGCCGCCACCAGCCACACCGGGCGCATCGCGCCGGTGCCGCGCCGGCCGAGGAACACCGCCATGGGCAGGGTCGCCGCGAACAGGAGGCCGAGATCGTTCGGATCGTTGAAGATGCCCACGTACTGGATGCGTCCGCCTTCGCTCAGCGGCGTGCCCGTCCAGCCCACGCCGGTGCTCACCTGCTCGACGCCGTGCAGCGCGAGCACCGTCGCGCAGGCCACGAACACGCCCATGGCGATGCGTACCCGTTTCTGGGTGCCGCACGCGGCGCCGAAGACGAAGAAGGCGATCACCACGGGGCCGAAGCGGGCCAGCTCGTCGAGCGCGCCGCCGGCCCAGCCGTTGCTCATCTGCGAGATCATCAGGATCAGCAGGAAAGCGGGCAGGATCACGAACTGCGGCGCTTCGAAGGTCTTCGAACGCGATGCCAGCCACATGGCGAAGGCCAGCAACAGCACCACGGGGAGGATGGGCGCGGTTTCCAGGCCGGGTACGTAGTCCTGGGGACGGATGATGGTGAGTACGACGTAGAGGAGGATCAGGGGGAACATGGTTGTTCCCTCGGTCCGGCCGCCTGGTGCGCGGGCGTGGGGTAGCTCATCAGCTGCGGCAAGGCGAGCATCGCGGCGAACCAGCCGGGGCCCATGTTGCTCTCCACCGGCAGCCGGTAGAGCGAGTAGCGGTTCTCGCTGGGCTCCGGGTTGGTACCGCAGACGTAGCTGCAGGCGAGTTGGAAGCCGGCGTGGCGGGTGGCCGAGATCACATCGTCGTTATAGGCGCGGTCGCCACCCACCGGATAGGACATCAGCACGGCGGGGTGGCGCAGTTCACGGTCCAGCGTGGTCTTGGATTCGCGGATCTCGCGTTCCATCTCGTCGCGCGGAAGGCGTGCGAGCATGCGGTGGTGCACGCCGTGCGATCCGAATTCGAACCCGGCCGCCTCCATCTCGCGTACCTGGTCCCAGGTCATGGGGCGGCAGTCGACGGGGCGTGCGGCCGCCGAGGGCATGTTCCATTCCACCTCCAGCCGCTCGATCATCGCGCTCTGCCCGAACGCGTCGAGCCATTTCATGCGCAGCAGCACGTTGCCGGCGATGCGGCGGCGCGCCGGCCGGTCCGGCGGCAGCGCGACGTCGATCGACAGTTCGGGAAGGACCATCCGCGCCGCCGCCGTGAGCAGGATCATGTGGACCAGCCAGTCGTACGCGTACGGCCGGCCCGTGTCGATGTGCCCGGTGGAGACGAAGAACGTCGCCGGCACGCCGACCTCGTCCAGGATCGGCGCGGCGATCCGGTAGTTGTCGTCGTAGCCGTCGTCGAAGGTCACCGCCACGGTGTCCGGCGGCAAGGCCTCGCCGGCGTCGAGGGCGGCCACGATGTCGGTCAGGCGCATCGGCCGGAAGTATTTCTTGATCCGCGACATCTGCTCGCGGAATTCGGCGGGCGGCGTGCTGATGAGTTCGAGGTCGAAGCCGAAGGTGTCCGGGTCCGGCAGCGGCATCACGCGGTGGTAGGCGAGGATGCGCAGGTCGCGTTGCCACCACGCGCGCACGCGTTGCAGCGAATGCAGCAGGCCGCTGGAATAGCACAACTCGCCGAGACGGCCACGAATACCGGGCGCTCCGCGCGGGGGCATGGGGGTCACCATAAGTGCAGCCTTCGATTGCGCGCGAAGGCCACGAGCGCCTGCGCCGCGAAGAGATTGAGGTAGAAGAAAGCGACCGCGATACGCAGGGGCAGCAGGCGTCCCAACGGCGGTTGCAGGCGTGCGAGCCCGACCAGCAGCAATCCTCCTATCAGTGCGCCGAAAGCCAGGGCGTACATGGGATGGCGGGTGAACAGCAGGCCGGTGCTGATCGTGAGGGCCAGGATCAGCCACGGCGCGAACAGGCGCAGGAGCTTATGGCTGACGAAGCGGAACCAGAGGGGGTTGCGCCACGGGGCGAGCAACCATGGCGCGAGCTGGATCAACTGGTAGTTTCCGGCGAGCGTGCGGATCTTGCGCCGCCGCTCTTCCTCGGGCAGCTGCGAGGGTTGGTCCCAGGCCATCGCCTTGGGCTCGAAGACCACGCGCTTGCCTTGCGCCGCCACGCGCATCGGCACGAGCACGTCGTCCAGCACGGTGCCCGCGGGCAGTGGCTGGAACAGCGAACGGCGTATCGCGTACAAGGCGCCACTGACGCCGATCGTCGAACCGGACAGGCTTTCCGCATGGCGGATGCCTTTCTCGTAACGCCAGTAGAAGTCGACGCCCTGGGCGAAGCCGCTGCGCACGTTCTCCATGTGCAGTTCACCGCCCACCGCGCCCACGGTGGGGTCGCCGAGGTTGGCGACGAGTTCCCTCAAGGCCACCGGGGAGAGCTTCTGGCGGACATCGGTGAAAAGCAGCACCTCGCCGCGCGTCAGTGCCACGGCGTCGTTGAGGCAAGCCGCCTTGCCGCGCCGGTTGGGAAAGTCCAGCACGGTCACCCGGGGATCGGTCGAGCGCCGTGCCGTGGTCACCGTCGTGTCGTGGCAGCCGTCGCAGGCGATGACGATGTCGATCAACTCGGCGGGGTAGTCCAGCTGTTTCAGGCTGGCCAGCTTCGCGCGGATGAAACGCTCGCCGTCGTGCACGGCCATCACGATGCTGACCGTGGGCAGGATCGCGCGCCGCGCCACCGGCAAGGGGCGCAGGCGAGCCTGCATCCACACCAGCAGCGGATAGCCGACGAAGACGTGTAGCAGCAGCGCCGCCGAACTCCAGCAGACGAACCATGCGATGTGTGTCATGTCGGCGTTCCCCCCGGGCGCCAGGTCAACCGCGCCCAAGAAGGCGACTGAGCAGGCCACGTTTCGTGGCGGACGCCGTGGCGGCCGGAATGGCGACCGCCAGTTCCGCGGCCAGCGTGCCGAGCGTGCCATTGGCGATGTCGAGCAGGTTGAGTTGCACCCCCGTGAGCTTCTGGACGCGGACGGCCATGTCCACCGCGAGCAGGGAATGCCCGCCCACGTCGAAGAAGTTGTCGCTGGTGCGTATGCGCGACATGCCGAGCAGTTCGGTCCATACCGACGCCAGCAGCCGCTCGCTTTCGCTGCGCGGTTCCGTGCTTTCCACCGACGCACCCGCACGGGGTTCCGCGGGAAGCGGCAAGGCCGCGACGTCCACTTCACCCGTCGCCAGCAGCGGCAGGGCATCGAGCACGACGAGGTGCGCGGGCATGGACCAGGCCGGCAGCGACGTGGCCAGCGCGGCGCGCAGGTTGTCGACGTCCGGCGGGTTGCCCGGCGCGCCGACCGCATAGGCATCGAGGCGGACGAGGCCGGCATGGTCCGTCCGTGGCACCGCCATGGCGCGCACGATGCCTGGCTGGGCGACGAGCAGGGCTTCGATCGCCGCCGGCTCCACGTCCAGCCCACGGCGGCGGATGCGCCGGTCGTCGCGCCCGATCACCTGCAACTGGCCGTCGGCCAGCCAGCGTCCGCGATAGCCGGTACGCAGCAGGCAGCCTTCTCCCGGTTGCCGTTCCGCGTTGGCGCGCTGGCCGAAAGGCATGGCGAGCGTACGCCCGGCGACACCGAGTTCACCGGTCGCGCCGATCGGGCAGGGCTCGCCGTCGTCGTCGAGTATCCAGATTTCCGCATGGGTGGCCGGACGGCCTTCGTGCAAGGCATCGGCGATGTGTTCGACACGGCCGCACGTCGCGACGGGAGCCGAAGCGGCATCGCCGAACAGGGTCCATAGCTCCGCCGTGGAGGCGGCGATGCGGACCGCCATGTCCGGCGTGGGCGTACCGCCGGCGACGACCGCGCGCAGGCGGCGATCGCCCGGCCAGTTCGTGTCGACGAGCGCGTGCCAGGTCTCGGGACTGGCGATGAAGGTATCGAGATCGCCAAGGTCGCCATGCGCGAGGGCGTGGGCGTCCACGATCCGCCAGGTGGCGCCATGGCCCAGCGCGAGCAGGGGTGCGATGACCGACATCGGATCGATGGGCAAGGCATCCCCGGAAACACGTTGCCCGGCGTCGAAGGCGAGTGCGTCGGCAAGCCCTTCCACGGCGGCTGCGACGGCCCGGTGCGAAAGCGCCGTGCCTCGCGCCTTGCCGTCGGGGCCCAGGGTGTGGAAGGCGATGGCCGCGCCATCGGCATCGGGACGCGTGGCGAAATCGCCGTCGCCGACGAGGGCGGCATCGAGTTCCGCATGGTCCGCGTCCAGCCAGAGGGCGCATGCGCGCGGCCAGTCCAATGTCGTTTCGAGCGCGGCGTCGCCGACCAGGACGGTCATCCGCGCATCGGCGAGTATGTCGCGCAGCCGTGCCGCGGGGTCGGCGCGGTCGAGCAGCAGGGCGGTGCTTCCGGTCCTGGCGATGGCCAGGAGGGCGGCGAGACGCTCGGTGCCGGGGTCGACGCAGAGGCCGACGACACTTCCGTTTTTCGCGCCGCGTTCGCGCAAGAGCACGGCCATGCGGTCGACACGACGCAGCAGCGACGCATAGGTCGTCTCGCGGTTTCCTTGCGCGATGGCGACGCCATCGGGCGAGATCGCGGCGCCCCTGGCAACCAGGGCGTAGAGGTCCGCGGGCAGGCGAGCTTCGGCACCGGCCGCATTCCAGTCACGCATGCGTTCGCGTTCGGCCGCCGTGGCCGCGGTGAGCGCGCCCACCGCGATCGCGGGATCGATGGCGACCTTGCGCATCATGCCGAGGTAACGCTCGCGCATCAGCCGCGCCGTATCCGCCTGCAGCAGGTCGGCGTTATAGGTGACGCCGCCGACCATGCCCGCATGTCCTTCGAGGAACCAGAGCCCGAGGTCTTCCGTGGCGCCGCTCTGGAACAGCAGGATCTGTTCATGGGCGAGGCCGCCCCAGTCCACCACGCGCTGGCGGGCATCCTGGAACGAGAACAGCGCCTGGTAGAGCGTGGCGCTCGCGCCGTGGCCGACCTTCAGTTCGCGCTGCAGGTATTCCAGCGGAACGTCGGGATGGCCGAAGGCCTCGATGGTGGTGCGTTTCACGTGGCGGACGAACTCCAGGAACGACAGCGCCGGGTCCACGCTCACGTGCAGCGGCAACAGGTTGTTGAAGTAGCCCATGACCGATTCCAGCTCGGTCTGGTTGCGCCCGCGCACCGGCGTGCCGACGACGAGGTCGTGCTGGCCGGCCGAACTGGAAAGCATCGCGAAGTACAGGGCGAGCAGGGTCATGTTGAGCGTGGCGTCCGCCTGGCGGGCCACCTCGTGCATCGCGTCGGTGTCCTCGCGCGACACACGTATCCATTCGGTCCGGCCGAGACCTGACATGCCGGGACGCCGCGGATGGTCGGTGGGCAGCGCGCGTATGTCGCCCATCTGCGCGAGGCGCTCGCGCCAATAGCCGAGCTGGGCCTGGAACGCGGGCGATTCGAGCCACTGCGCATGCCATTCGGCGAAATCGCCATAGGTCACGGGCAGAGGCGCCAATGGCGAAGGTTGTCCGGCGGCGAAGGCGCGATACAGCGCGGACAGCTCGTTATAGAGGATGTCGAACGACCAGCCGTCCCAGATGATGTGGTGCGGCATGAAGAAAAGCGCGTGCTCGTCATCGGCCAGGCGGAACATGCGCGCGCTGAACAGCGGCGCGGCGCCGAGATCGAACGGCGTATCGGTCAGTTCCTGCAGGCGCTGCATCAGGCGGGTCTCGCGCTCTTCCGGCGGCAGGTGGCTCAGGTCTTCCGCGGGGAAGAGGGGATACTCCAGCTGGGGCACCACGACCTGCGCGATGTCGTTGCCGCGGTCGTGGAAGGCGGTGCGCATGATCGGCTGCCGCTGGATCAGGGCCTGGAAGGCCATGTCGAAGGCGTGTTCGTCGAGCTGGCCACGCAGGCGGTGCGCGGACGGCGCGTTATAGGTGACGCGGCCGGGATGCATCCGTTCCAACGCCCACAACCGGCGTTGCATCAGCGACAGCGGGGCGTGGTCCTGCTCCGTGGCGGGGCGATGGTCGACGGGCGGGGTGGCCGGCGCGCTGCCACTGGCCACCTGCGCGCCGATGGCGGAGGCGAGCCGTTCGATCGTGGGCGCATCGAACAGCGTGCGGAACGACAAGGTGACGCCGAACTCGCGATTGAGGCGGGCGGTGAGCTGTGCGGCCAGCAACGAGTGACCGCCGAGGGCGAAGAAGTCGTCGCGGATGTCGAGATCGGGCAGGCAGAGCACGCTTTCCATCGCCGCGGCGACACGGCGCTCGTCCTCGTTGCGCGGCGCGATGCGCTCACCGGACGTGGAGACGGAATGGGCGATCGGCGGTGGCAGGGACTTGCGGTCTGTCTTGCCGTTGGGCAGCAACGGAATGGCGTCGAGCACCAGGATATGCTGCGGAACCATGTAGTCGGGCAGGCGTGCGCGCAGGCGTGCACGCAGGTCGTCCTCGTCGGGCGCGGCGGCGCCGTCGCGGCCGACGACGTAGGCGACCAGGCGAACATCCCCGGGACGATCCTCGCGCGCCATCACCACGGCGCGGGCGACATCCGGCGCATCCGCGAGCACGCTTTCGATTTCGCCCGGCTCGATGCGGTAGCCGCGCACCTTCACCTGGAAATCGAGGCGGCCCATGTGTTCGAGCAAGCCGTTGCTGAGCCAGCGGCCACGATCGCCGGTCTTGTACATGCGCGAATCGGGCGCTTCCGACCAGGGGTCGACGACGAACTTCTCGGCCGTGAGTTCGGGACGGTCGAGGTAACCGAGCGTGACGCCGGCACCACCGATGTGGATTTCGCCAGGCACGCCCAGCGGGCAGTGGTTGCCGCGTTCATCGAGGATGTGCACGGTGGTGTTGGCGATCGGACGGCCGATGTAGATGCCGCCGCGCGGATCGGACACGCGCCAGTAGGTCGAATACACCGTGGTCTCGGTGGGGCCATAACCGTTCCACACTTCGCCACAACGGTCGAGCAGGGCTTCCGCCAGGTCGACGGGCAGCGGCTCGCCGCCGGAGACCGCCCGGAAGGCGGGCCGGCCCTGCCAGCCCGCGTCCACGAGGAGGCGCCAGCCGGCCGGCGTGGCCTGCATCATGGTGGCGTCGCTTTCCTCGATCAGCCGGCGCAGCTGTCCGCCGTCGCGCACGTCGTCGCGGCCGGCGACGACGATCTCCGCGCCGCTGGTCAGCGGCAACATCAGTTCCATGAAGGCGATGTCGAACGACAGCGTGGTGACCGCGACCAGGCGGTCGTCCGGGGCGATGCCCGGCACCCGCTGCATGCTGGTGAGGAAGTTCGCCGCCGCCCGGTGCGGCACGCGCACCCCTTTGGGCCGGCCGGTGGAACCGGAGGTGAAGATCACATAGGCGACGGAGTCGGGCGTGGCCGCGCGGCGGTTGCGCTCGGGCCGTTCGAAGGATGCGTCGACCACGTCGGCACTGTTCAGCGCGATCACGCGCGCGGGATCGAAATCGAAGGCCAGCGGCGTATCGTCGTCCACCACCAGCGCGGCGAGCGACGCGTCCTCGGCCATGAAGGCGAGGCGGTCGGCGGGGAAGGTCGGGTCGAGCGGGACGTAGCCGGCGCCGGATTTCAGTACGCCGAGCACGGCCGCGACCATGTCCAGGCCGCGTGCCAGCGACAGGCCGACCAGGGCGCCGTGGCCGATGCCACGTGCGCGCAACGCGTTGCCGATGCGGTTGGCGCGCGATTCCAGCGCGGCATAGCTGAGCGAGCGGTCGGCGTGACGGACGGCGGCGCGCTCGGGCGCGCGGTCCACCTGTTGTTCGAAGAATTCGTGGGCGAGGCGGAGTTCCGGGAACGGGGTGGGCGCGGGTTGCAGCGCGGCCAGCTCACGGTAGACGGCGTCGGAAACCACGGGCAGCGCGATGGCGGTTTCGCTCGGGTCCAGCGCGGCGTGGCGCAGCAGCATCGCGTACGCGTCGAGCCAGCCCTGCACCGTGGCACCTTCGAAGAGGTCGGCGTTGTACTGGCATTCGAGGCGAAGTCCGCCGTCCACCTGCACCGCGTTGATGAAGATCTCGAAGTTCTCGTACTCACGCGGCACCGCTTCCACATGGAAGCGAAGGCCCGGGAAACGCACCGTGGTCTCGTCCAGTTGCGCGTCGAGGTTGAACAGCACCGCCACCAGTGGCAGGCGCGAGGGGTCGCGGGACAGCGAGAGCCGGGCGAGCAGGCTGCCCAGGGTGTAGCGCTGGTGGTCGAAGGCGTCGAGCAGGTCGTTGCGCACGCCGCCCAGCACGGTGGCGAAGCTCGCTTCGTCGTCGATGCGCGCACGCAGGGGCAACACGTTCACGCAATGGCCGACCAGCGTCTGCTGGCCTTCGGCCGCCTGGCCGGCCGTGGGGATGCCGATCACCACGTCGTCCTGCCCCGCCAACCGGCGGAGCAGGACGGCGAACGCGGCGAGCAGGGTCGCGTAGAAACTGGCGCCGTGGGCCGCGCCCAGGCGCTTGATCGCGGCGACTTCCGTCGGGTCCAGCATGCGGTCTTCGCGCCGTGAGGTGAACGTCCGCCGGCGGGGGCGGGAGCGGTCCGTTGGGAGGTCCAGCACGGGGACCGGGCCGGCGAACCGGTCGAGCCAGTACTGTTCGTCCTCCCGGGCCGTCTCGCTGCCGGCGTGCGCAGCCTCGTCCAACGCGAAGTTCGAGAACGCGCCCGCGGGTGCCGGGCCGGGGCCCTGGCCTGTCCGCTGCGCGTAAAGGGCGGCGAGATCGCTCACGATCACGCCGAACGACCAGCCATCGCAAACGATGTGATGCGCTGCGATGGTCAGCAGGTGCCGGTCGGCGCCGAGGCGGAACAGTTCCGCGCGGACCAGGGGGCCGTTCTCGAGGTCGAACGGCGTGGTGACGATGCGCGAGAACGCGGCCACGATCCGTGCATCGCTCTCGAACGGAGCCAGCAGGGAAAGATCATGGAAAGCGATCGGCAACGTGGCATGGCCGGCGACGAAGAGGCCTTCGCCATCGCCGCTGAACGTCGCGCGCAGGGCTTCGTGGCGATCGACGATCGCCTGCAATGCCCCTTCGAGAGCCGGCACGTCGAGCAAGCCCTTGAGGTCGAGCGAAACCGCTTCGTTATAAGCCAGCGAGGCTTCCGGCTCCAGCCGGGATGCCAGCCACACCTCGCGCTGCGGTGCCGTCGTCGGGACGAGCCGCGTGAGCGGCGCGCCTGCGAACGGATCGTAGTCGACCGCCGTGGCGGCGGCCAGCTCATTGTGCGTCATGCGGTCACCCTCAGGTACTTGCCCGGCGCATCCGGGTTGGGAACGAACCACGCGGGGCGTCCTTCGGGGTCCTTGCCGAGCCGCGCGCCGGGTACGGGCGGATGCTCGGCATCGAAGGTGGCCGTCTCGCGGCGGCGCGGCAGGAATTCCGCTTCCTGCATTTCAAGGATCGATTCGCGGAAGGCGCTGGCGATCGCGGCGAAATCCGTCTCGTCGTGCGCCGTGGTGAAGAAGCAGGGGAAGTTGTCGAGGATATGGATGCCGCGGCTGCGCATCATCGCGAAGAGCAGGTCTTGCAGCGGATGGTCCTCGGTGAAGATGGTCTTCCACACCGACGAGAAGTGGACGATGCTGACCGGCGCGCCGACGCTCGCGCAGAAGGCGTTCAGTTCGTCGGCCATGGCCGTGACTTTCGCGTTGAGCGTGGCCTGCAAATCCGGGCCCTGCTGTTTCAGGTGCGTGAGCACCGCGTGCGCCGCGGCCAGGGCCAGCGGATGGCGAACGAAGGTGCCGGCGAAATAGGTGACGCCGACGGTGGGCGTGGAGTCGTCGCCGAACTGCCAGTGGCCACCATCGAGCGCGTCCATGAAGCGGCGCTTGCCGGCGATGACGCCGATGGGGAAGCCACCGCCGACCACCTTGCCGTACGAGGCCATGTCGGCGTCGATGCCGAGCATCGCCTGCGCGCCGCGCGGATGCGAGCGGAAGCCGGTGACCACTTCATCGAAGATCAGCAAGGAGCCCGCTTCCTCGGTGATCGCGCGCAGTTCCTGGAGGAATTCCACCGGCTGGAAATCGGGACGCCGGCTCTGCACGGGCTCGACCAGCACGGCGGCGATGGACGATGCGCGCTCGCGGATGATCGCAAGTGACTCGGGCGTGCCGTAATCCAGCACCAGCACGTTTTCCGCCGTGTTGCGCAGGATGCCCGGCGCGGCGGGCACGGACTTGAGCTTCCTGGTGCCGCGGACGATCACCTCGTCGAAGATGCCGTGGTAGGACCCGGTGAAGATCACCAGGGTGTCGCGGCCGGTGACGGTCCGCGCCACGCGCACGCAGCCCATCACCGCTTCCGAACCGGTGTTGCACAGTGCCGCGCGGTCGAAGCCGGTCAGTTCGCACACCTGCTTCGCGACCACGCCGGCCAACGGATGCTGCGGGCCGATCTCGTAGCCCGCCTCCAGTTGCTTGCGCACCGTGTCGAGCACGAAGTCGGGCTGCCAGCCGAACAGGTTCATGCCGAAGCCATTCAGCGCGTCGACGTACATGTTGCCGTCGAGGTCCCAGACCTTGGAGCCCTTGGAACGCTCGATCACGATCTGGTAGACGATTTCCTTGAGCAAGGGGCGGAACCCGTTCACCACGCGCGGATCGGCGAGGTGCGGGCGATGTTCTTCCGTATAAGCCTTGGAAGCCTTGCTGCGCTCGATGTAGCGGCGCATGAAGGCGTCGAGGCGGGCACGCTGCCTCGCGGAGAGGCTGGTGTTCGTGGAATGGATCCGGGCGATCGCGCCGAAGGCTTTCTTCACGTCGTAGGTGGTGTGCGCGAGCGCCGCTTCCTCGTCGTTGGCCGCAGCGCCCTGGCCCTGCGCCGAAGCCGCGCCCTGTGTGGAACCAGTGCTCTGTGCGAGGGCCGTGCTCTGTGTGGGAGCCGCTTCAGCGGCGATGGCCGCGGGAGCGGCCGCAAGGTTGTCGCGAGCACCCATCGCCGCTGAAGCGGCTCCCACACCAGGCGCGGCTCCCTGCGATTCGGCTCCTGCGGAAGCGGTGGCTCCCGCCAGCAACGCCAGCTGTTCCCGCATGATCTGCATCTGCTGCGCGATCACGTCCTGGACCAACCCGCCACCGGAGGCCATTGCCACCGGCGCCACCGCCGCGGCCGGCACGGCGACAGCCGCGGCCACGGGCGCCACCGGCTGGGCTTCAGCCGGCAACAGGCGATCGATATGCGCCGCGAGCCGTTCGAACGAGGAACAGCCGTCCATCAGTTCGCGGAAGGTGATCTTCAAGGCGTAGGTCTTCTGCAACTGCAGCGCCACCTGGGTCAGCGACAGCGAATCGAGTCCCAGTTCGACGAAGGTCGCCGCCGGGTCCACGCCTTCGAGCTCGGTGCCCGAGACATCCTCGAACAAGGCGGCGAGTTCGCCGACGAGACGTTGCGGACGAGCGGTGGTGGCGGGTGCGGAAGGCGTCGGCATGGGGAGAAGCTCCGGTACGGCGGCAGTGTCGGTGACGGGCGGCGCGACGGGCGCCACCGCTGCGATGGGTGTGACGGACGCGGGAAGGCGCGCGTCGATCCAGTGCCGCTTGCGTTCGAAGGGATAGGTGGGCAGCCGCATGCGGCGGCGGTTTTCGCGATGGTCGAAGGCGGAGGTGTCGATGGCGGCGCCAGCCGACCACAACGCGCCGGCGGCGCCCAGCCACGCGGTCCGCTCGTCGGCGGGGCCGTCGCCGAGCGAGGCGACGATGGTGCGGCCGCGGCTTTGCGCGTGCTGCCGGGCAAGCAGCGCGAGGCTGGGACGCGGGCCGACTTCCAGGAAGGCATGCGTGCCGTCTTCCAGTACGTGCGACAACGCGGGCGAGAAGCGCACCGTGTGGCGCATGTGCCGCGCCCAGTAATCGGGCGAGGTGGCTTCGGCATCGGTCAGGGGCAGGCCGGTCAGCGTCGAGACGATGCGCATGCGTGGCGTGGCCAGCGGCACGGCGGCGACCTCGGCACGGAACGCGTCGAGTACGGGGTCCATCATCGCCGAGTGGAAGGCATGCGAGGTGTGCAGCAGGCGGCACGCGACGCCTTCGGCTTCGAGCGTGGCGCGGAAGGCTTCGATGGCGTCGGTATCGCCGGAGACGACGCTCGCGTTCGGCGCGTTTTCGGCGGCGAGCGAAAGAGCGTCCGGAAGCCGGGCACGAAGCTCGGCGGCTCCCAGACGAACGGAAAGCATGGAACCGCCGGGCAACGCCTGCATCATGCGGCCGCGGCGTGCGACGAGCCGGGCCGCGTCAGCCAGCGGCATGACACCGGCCAGCGCGGCGGCGGCGAACTCGCCGACGCTATGGCCGATCATCGCGACGGGTTCCACGCCGAGACTCATCCAAAGGCGGGCCAGCGCGTATTCCAGTGCGAAGGTCGCCGGCTGGGTCAGTGCGGTCGCCTTGAGCGCGTCGGCGTCGCCGGCGAACATCCGGTCACGCAGGTCGAAGCCGAGTTCCTCGCGCAGCGCGCCCGCCACTTCGTCGAGCGCGGCGCGGAACACCGGCTCGGTGGCATGCAGTTCGCGACCCATGCCGGCGTATTGCGAGCCCTGGCCGGGGAAGAGGAAGACCATGCCCGGCGATGGATTCGCGCAGGCACGGCACATCGCCGCGGCCGCGACGTCGCGCAGCTTCGCCACCGCGTCGTTGGTGGAGAGGGCGACGACATGGGTGCGCTGCACGAAGGCCTTGCGGCCGCAGGCGAGGGTCCAGGCCGCGTCGGCGAGATTGCCGTCGGGATGTGCCGCGAGATGGTCGGCGAGACGGGCGGCGGCCTGGCCGAGCGCCGTCGGCGTGCGCGCGGACAGCAGCAGCAATTGCGCGCCGCTGGCCGCGTCGGACGGAGCGCGTTCCGGCGCTTCCTCGAGAACCAGGTGGGCATTCGTGCCACCGACGCCGAACGAACTCACGCCTGCGCGCAAGGGGCCACCGGCGGTCTGCCACGGACGCAGCGTGTCGTTCACCACGAAAGGAGAGTCGGCCAGGTTGAGGCGCGGATTGGCGGCCTTGTAATGCAGGGACGGCGGCAGGCGGCGTTCGTGCAGGGCGAGCGAGGTCTTGATGACGCTCGCCGCGCCGGCCGCCATCACCATGTGGCCGACGTTGCTCTTCAACGACCCCAGTGCGCAGAAGCCCTTGTCCGTGGTGCCCTGGCGGAACGCCTGGGTCAGTCCTTCGAGCTCGATCGGGTCGCCCAGCGGCGTGGCCGTGCCGTGCGCCTCGACATAGGAAATGTCGCGCGGCGAGACGCCGGCATCGTCGAGGGCCATCGTGATCACGGCGGCCTGTCCGGAGGCGTTCGGCGCGGTGAAGCTCGCCTTCACCCCGCCGTCGTTGTTGACGGCCGCGCCACGGATCACGGCATAAACGGGATCGCCGTCGCGCAAGGCGTCGGACAGGCGCTTGAGCAGGACGACGGCGGCACCGTCGCTGAACACCGTGCCCTGCGCATCGGCATCGAACGCACGCGTATGCCCGTCGGGCGAGAGCATCGAGCCTTCCTGCGCGACGTAGCCACTGTTCGGCGGACACGCGATCGACGAACCACCCGCGAGCGCCATGCCGCAACGTCCCGCGCGCAAGGCGTCGAAGGCCTGCGCGATGGCGACCAGCGAGGTGGAGCAGGCGGTGTTCAGGCTGATCGCCGGTCCGGTCAGGTTGAGCTTGTGCGCCACGCGCGTGGCGAGGTAATCCTTCTCGTTGCCGAGCATCACCTGGAAGGCGCCGAGCTTGTCGATCAGGTCGGGCCGACCACTGATATGCCGCTGGTAGTACGTCGCGTTGTGCATGCCGCCGAACACGCCCACGGGCACCTGCTGCGCGTCGGGCACATATCCGCCGCGCTCCAGGCATTCCCAGCAGAGCTCCAGGAACAGGCGCTGCTGGGGATCGGTCAGTTCGGCCTCGCGTGGGGACATGCCGAAGAAGCCAGCGTCGAACTGCTCCACGCCGTCGACAACGCCGCGCGCGGCGACATAGGCCGGATCGTCGCGGTCCGCCGTGCTCACGGCGGGATCGAGTTCGCCCGGCGCGAAGAAACGGATCGATTCACGGCCGGCGCAGAGGTTGTCCCAGAATGTCTCGACGTCCGGCGCACCGGGAAAACGTCCCGCCATGGCGATGATCGCCACCGCTTCCCCCACCGCCGGCGCACCACCCGCGAGGCGTCCTGCCAACGCTTGCCGGGTGGCGCGCCCCTCGATCGTGGCCGCCACGGCGGCCGGGGTCGGTTCGGCGAAGAAGCCGACCAGGGTTGGGGTCGGCGACAGTTCTTCATGCACGCGAGTCATGGCACGCGTCGCGAGAAGGGAGCTGCCGCCGAGGTCGAAAAAGTTGTCGTCGCGGCCGACTGCGTCCAGGCCGAGGGTCTGGGCGAAGATGGCGCAGAGCCGGGTTTCGATATCGCCACGCGGCGCGACGAAGGGCGCCGCCAGTTCGGGACGATCTCCACCCGGGATGGGAAGGGCGCGTCGATCCAGCTTGCCGTTGTCGTTGACCGGCAGCGCGTCGAGGCGCATCCAGGCGACGGGCAGCATGTATTCGGGAAGCGTGCGGGCCAACGCGTCACGCAGGTCGCGCGCGCTCACGCCGTCGTCGCCGACGTAATAGGCGACCAGGCGCTTCTCGCCCGGAACATCCTCGCGTGCGACGACGGTGGCGGCGGTGACGCCAGGAAGCGCGCGCAACGCGATGTCGATCTCGCCGGTCTCGATGCGATAGCCGCGGATCTTCACCTGCCCGTCGGCACGCCCGACGAAGGCGAGGTTGCCGTCAGGCAGCCAGTGCACGAGGTCGCCGGTACGGTAAAGCGTGCCACCCGCGGCGAAGCGCTCCGCCGTGAGTTCGGGCCGGTTGAGATAGCCGCGGGCCACGCCGCTGCCACCGATGTAGAGTTCGCCGGTTTCACCGGCGGCGACCTCGTTGCCCGCATCGTCGAGCACATGCAACGAGGTTTCGCCGATGGGCTTGCCGATGGGGATGGCCCGGAGGTCGTCGGGCAGTTCACGCGGAATGGGGTAGGTGGTCGCGAAGGTGGTGCACTCGGTCGGACCGTAGCCATTGATCAGCGTGGTGGCGGGCAGCGCGGCATAGGCCTTGCGCACGTGGGGCACCGACAGCGCCTCGCCACCCGTCAGCACCACGCGCAGTCCCGCCAGGTTGGAAGCGTCGTCGTCCACGATGGCGTTGAACAGCGCGGCGGTGAGCCAGGCGATCTCCGCACCATGCAGGGCGACGGTGCGCGCGATGCCACAACCCGTGGGCACGCGCTCGGCGTAGACCACGCACGTGCCGCCGTTGAGCAGCGGGGCGAAGATCTCGAAAGTGGAGGCATCGAAGCCCAGCGGTGCCGCATGCAGCACCTTCGGCGCATCGAAGTCGACGTAGTCGGAGCGCAGGACGAGACGCAGGATCGACGTGTGCCGGATCTCGACGCCCTTCGGTGTCCCCGTGGACCCGGAGGTATACATGGCATACGCGAGATCGTCGCCCGACCCCGCATGTGGGACCGGCCCCGCATGTGGGAGCCGCTTCAGCGGCGAAGGGTGCTTGCCGGAGTCTTGCCCGCTGCGCGGGATCGCCGACAAGGTCGGCTCCCACGAGGGGGTGGACCAACTGGCGGTTTGGGTCTCGAGGGAAGCGACCGTGAAGAGCGGGATTTCGTCGGAAACGAAGTCCAGCGTTTCGTCCGCGACGATGGCCGCGACGTCCGCGTCGCGCAGCGCGAAGGCCACGCGCTCGGTGGGCCAGCGCGTGTCGATGGGCAGATAGGCGGCGCCGGCCTTCAGCACGCCGAACAGGGCGATGATCGCCTCGACCGAACGTTCCATCAGCAAGGCAACGTAGCTGCCGGGTTCCACGCCCGCCGCCACCAAGCCGGCCGCCACGCGGTCGCTGCACGCATCCAGTTCGGCGTAGGTGAGGCTGGACGCATCCGATACCACGGCGGTCCGCTCCGGGTACGCTTTCGCCATCATGGCGAAGCGGCCGTGGACGGTGCCGGTGTCGTGCCCGGCGGTGGAAGGTGTCTGGTTCATCATGCGGCCTCGTACCCGTTGGGAGAACGCGAAGGCATAGGCCGAACGGTCGAGGTGGCCATGGCGCGGCCGGACGAGGCGCGTTGCGCTTCACGTCCACTTGCCCGCTTGCCCCTGCCGTCCTTCGACGATCTCGCCGTGCCTTCGGCTTTCATGCGATCCCCCGTCACGCGTGGCGGGCCGGATGACCCTTCCGCGTCTGTGGAATCTTTATATCGCCCGGGTCGGTGGGGGCATATACAACTGGCGTGCTAGCCGCCTTGGGCAAATGGCCGAGGGAACGGTTCTTTCTGGTGGGAGCCGACCCTGTCGGCGATGGGTGCTTGCATCACCCTGGCCCGCTGCCGCGGGATCGCCGACAAGGTCGGCTCCCACCGGAATGAACCTATCTCGTCGAGCGGAACTTGAACGAATCCAGCCGGATCACTTCGAGCGAACGGATCTCCACATGCCTGATGCGGCCGCGGCCCTGGTCGTCGTACTTCACCTCGGTCTGCCGTTCTTCGGCACCGGGCGGAATGGTCACGATGTTCCCGATCACGTTGAGGCCGGCATCCTTGAACGACACGGTGACCTCGCGATTGGCGGATGTCACCGCGAAGCGCGCGACATCCCACGACTGGTCGAAGTTGATGAAGACGACGTTCTTGTTCGTCGTGCCGCTGGGATACACCTCGAACCTGTCGTTCCAACGATACGGCTACGATTTCGACCAGCAGGTCAACGCGTTGCAGCTGGGCGGCGGATTGGTCGCGCTGGATGGCGACAACGGAACACTGCGGGCGGGCTGGGCCGCCGACCACGGCACGACCCGCGTCACGCCCAAGGCCGCGGACGGCAACAGTTCGGCCAAGTATCGCGCCAACGGCGTGTCCGCCTGGGTCACCTGGCAGCAAGGCAATGGCCTCTGGGTGGATGGCGTGATCGGTTCCACCCGCTTCCACGGCGACGTGGGTACGGACCTGCGCGGCGCGGACGTGGGCCGTATACGGGCGAACGCCTGGACCATGTCGGTGGAGGTGGGGATGCCGTTCGCGCTCGGCAACGAATGGACCGTCGAGCCGCGCTTCCAGCTCAAGCACCAGTCACTGAACTTCCGCGATTTCGTCGACGGCGATGGCCTGGCGGTGAAGCTCGGCACGGCGAAACAGACCAGTGCGCGCCTGGGTGGCCGCATCGCGAGGACGGCCAATCCCGTGTTCATGCCTTACGCCAGCCTCGATCTCACGCATACGAGCAACGGCGACCCGAAAGCCGACGTATCCAGCGAAGACTGGGATATCGCCGAGCGTTTCGGCTCCGGCCGCGTGGGTAACGCCTATCGCGTGGCGGCGGGTGCGACCAGCCAGCTGGGCGAGCATGTACAGGTCTATGGCGAAGGCACCTACCAGCACTTCGTCGGCGGCCACGGCATGCGTGGCTGGGCAGGTAACGTGGGCATTCGCGTCACCTTCTGAACACGGTCGACACCGCGGGGCCGCGGGCGAGGTCCTCCTCCCTCGCTTCCTGGCGCATCCTTGCGCATCCGTGCTTCCTGCATCGTCCGTGGCGTCCTGCTCGTCCCGCCGCGGCCTCGTGGTGTCGGGGATCAAAGCTATCTCCTTGTACCAGCGAGGAAAATAGCCCTATGGTTGTAGGCGCCGACGTCCGTTTCCGGACAGCGGCACGACGCTTTCGAAACGGGGGATGTCCGTTATCGTACGCATGCCGCGCGCGGGCGCGCCTTGCCGCACCGGCCGCGCTGGCGCCTCGTCCGGATTCGTACGATTCCCTAGCGTATGGCGATGAGCCAGAGCGCCGCGCCCTGCACGGGAGCGGCCGTCCAATGCACGCGGTAGGTGCCCGCGGCGTTCACCTGTCGCCATGCCACGGCGCCCTGCACGCCGCTCTCGTCGGGCAGTTCGACGAAGGCGTCGATCAGCTGGAAACCATCGCCCGGGACGACACTCATGCGCTTGACGCCGCCGTCGCCCCACCAGAAGGCGAGCAGCGTGGCGGGACCGTCGACATGGATCTCGCCGCTGGCGACCACCAGCGATGGTTCGGCGTACGACTGCGCGAGCGCCTGCACGCGGCTGGCGTTGCGTACCTCGACGAAGGGCAGGGATAGCTCGCCGCGCGGTTCCCCTCGCTTGACGATGGATGCGGAGTGGTTGGCACCGCCTTTGCCGTCCAGCGCGACATAGGCTTTCACGTCGAAGCGATCGCCGTAGTTCGCATAGGTCATCGCATGGCCCAACCTGTCCCAGCGGTTGCCGTAGGTGTCACGCGGCACCGCGTCGTTGCTTGCGTATCCTGCGTTGAACACGACGAACACGCTGCCCGTGGACCGGGTCTCCATCGCGGGGGTCACGGCGGGGCTGTCACCCAGGCCTTCACCCTGGCCGAGGAAAACGTGCGCACCCAGGGAAGGGGGCGGTGGATCGCCCGCCGCCACCTGCGGTGCTATCGAGAGCAGGACCACGGACGCCAGGGCGGCACGAAGACGGCGCATGTCGCTTCTCCAAAAGTTGTACTTGTCAGCGCGATGGCCGTGAGCGACGCTCGGCGTGCGGACCGCCTGCCTGACGATACGTCACGCGCGCCGCGCAAGGGGGCTCCACCGTGACGGACGAAACCGACTTCCTCGACCTCTACGCGAAGTTGCGCCTGGCTCCCGGCTGCTCGCTGGAGGACTTCAAGCAGGCGTACCGCCGCCATGTGGCGATGTGGCACCCCGACCGGCGCCGCGGCTCGCGCGCCGACCAGCTGGCGGCGGCGCGGCTGCAACGATTGACGGCGCAGTACGGTGCCGCGATGGACTTCCATCGCAGGCATGGACGCCTGCCCGGTGCGTTGCAGGCGATGCGTGCCGTCGATGCGGTGCCGGCCGAGCTTGAAAAAACGGCGGTCCCCTTGCCCGAAGCCGCACCGCGGGCGAGCGCGCCGCCACGCGCAACGCAGCGGGCGCTGGCGACTCGCTGGTGGCTCGCCTTCGCCGTGATGGCCATCGGCGCGGTGGCCTGGTCGACATGGCCTTCCAGCCAGGCAAGCCAGGAAATGGATGGGGAAGACACGGAGGAAGCGAGGGTATCCGGGGTGGCGAGCGCACCGTCCGCGTTGCAGGCGCTCAGCCTCGGCATGCTGCCGGACGAAGTGATCGGCATCGAAGGCGAGCCCACGCGGCGTGCCGATGGCCGCTGGGAATACGGCCCTTCCTGGATACGTTTCGAGCAGGGGGTGGTCGTCGACTGGTACAGCTCGCCGTTGCGCCGCCTTCGCACGGAGTCGCCACGCCCGCGGTCGTAGGTGACCCGTCGCGTCCGCAGCGCCCGGCATTACCGAGCGCCACGCCCGAACAGCACGACCTCCACCGTCTCGATGAGGATCACCACGTCGAGGAAGAGGTTGTGGTTCTTCACGTAGAACAGGTCGTACTTGAGTTTCTCCGCGGCATCCTCTTCCGACGCACCGTACGGATAGCTCAGTTGCGCCCAACCCGCCAGGCCCGGCTTGATGCTGTGGCGGAGGCTGTAGTAACGGATCTTGTTCTGCAGGTCGGAAACGAACTGCGGCCGCTCCGGGCGTGGCCCGACGATGCTCATGTCGCCGCGGATCACGTTCCACAGTTGCGGCAACTCGTCGAAACGAAGCTTTCGGCAGATGCGTCCCACCCGCGTCACGCGGTCGTCGTTGCTGGACGCCCAGCGCGCGACACCGTCCATTTCCGCATCCGTGCGCATGCTGCGGAACTTGTACAGCCAGAAGGTGCGGCCGTGCTCGCCGACGCGCTCCTGGCGGTAGAGGATGGGCTGCCCACGGCCGGATTCGATGCGAATCGCCAGGGCGACGCCGAGCATGACCGGCCAGCAGAGTAGGGCGATCAGCAGGGACGCCGCCAGGTCGAAGCCGCGCTTGGCGAACAAGGCCAGTGGCGTGGCGTTGAAACCGCCGGAAAACACCAGCCAGGAGGGATCGAGCATGGTCAGCTGCACGCGTCCCGCCTCGCGTTCGACGAAGGTGGTCAGGTCGGTGATCTGCACGCCCAGCTGACGACAGGCCAGCAGGTCGTCCATGGGCAGGCTGCCACGGCGGTCGTCCACTCCCACCACGATCTCGTGCAGCTTCTCGCGCCGCGCCAGTGCGGCGAGCGAGCCCGCCGGTTCGATCAAGAGCGATTCGGGAATCGCGACAGCTTCGTTGGTCCCGCGCACATAGCCCAACAGGCAGAAGCCGCGACGGTCCGAACGACGCCGCATGCGGTTGTGGATCTGCGCGGCACGTTGGCCGGCGCCCAGGACGAGCACGCGTCGCTTGAGCGATTCCATCTCGACCAGGCGCATGAACACCGCGCGGAAGCCCGCCGTCGATACGAAGCCGATGACCAGGGCCATGCCGAGTACGCCGCGACCGACGTAGGCCTGCGGGATCACGTAGTAACCGACGACCAGCACCAGGCCGCCGAGGATGAAGGCGATGGCATGCCGTGCGAGTTGGCCGCGCCAGCTCATCCGCAGCGTGGCGCGATATTCACCGAGCGCGGCCATGCACAGGAAGATGACCGCGGCGAACATCGCCGCGCGTGCCGTCAGCGAATGCGTGGACGCCGCGAGATCCTCCGGCGAGGTCGCGAAGCGAATCCATACGGCCACGTTGAGCGAGGCCGCGAGCAACAGGAGTTCGCAGGTGCCCAGCAAGGTGAGCCAGCGCACGATCGGCTGTCTGAACAGGCGGATCATCGGTTGTTCCCCTCGATGCACGCATGGACTGCGTGCCGGTACCCCAAGGCTATGGAGTGGCCATGCGCGTGTCGATTGCACTTCCGGCTGGCGCACGGCTAGGCCGAATGGCCGCCCGATACATGCGTGTAACGCGATGTGTATCGCCGCTGTTACAACAGCACGCGCAACTGCTCGGCAAGCCGCAGGCTGAGGGCGACGATGGTGAAGGTGGGGAACGCCCAGCCACCGGTCGGGAAGACCGAACTGCCGGCGACGTGCAGGTTGTCCACGCCGTGCACCTTGCCCTGTGGATCGACCACGCCCTGTGCCGGGTCCTCGGCCATGCGCGTGGTGCCGATATGATGCGCGGTGCCTCGAAGTGCGGGCGGACCTTCGCCGTACGTCCATGGCGCGGGTTCGAAGCGTCCGTTGCAGGCCCTGGCAAGGCCGTCGCCGGCGATGTGGGTCATGGTGCGCCAGGTGTGACGGTCGAGTTCGCTGAGGCGCCAGTCCACCCGCACGCGTCGCAGGCCCAGCCCGTCGACATCCGTACCGAGCGTGACCCGGCTGTCGCGGTGGGGCGCTTGTTCGAAGAAACCGACCAGCTCCACGCGATCGCTGCGGACCACCGGCCGGTCCGCGACCTTCTGCGCCACCGCGCGGATCACGTCGCCGATGTTCAGGCCGAGCCGGATCGCATTGATGGCGAGGCCCTGGTGGATGGTGGCCACGTCGCCGCCTGGCCCGTTCTGCAGGGCGGCGCAGAGCCGTGCCTCGAGCAGGGTCGCTTCCGTCCGCACGGGAGGGCGCAAGGCGGCGCGCAGGCCGCGCAGGGCACTGATGCCTCGGGGCACCTCGCCTTCCACGGGGAAGGGATGCACGCGCGCATTGAGGCTGCGATGGCGTCGCTGCGCTTCCATGGAAAGGCCGATTTCCGGTGCGAGCGGCGCCCGTACCTTGCCGATCGTGCGCTCGTACGGACGGGTGACGCGATCGGGCTCGTCCGCGCGGATCGTGCCGACCGTGCCCCGGGGATGGTCCATGAAATAGCGGCCGACCAGGTCGCGGTCGTTGCCGAGTCCGCTGGAAGCGACGCTGTCGGAGAGCAGGAGGATGCGCGCGTTCTCGATACCGCCCGCCGCCAGCACGTAGTGCCGCGCGCGCACGCGGCCACGGCGGCCGTCGAGCGTGCCGATGCGGGCGCCGGTGACCACGCTCGCATCGGCGCTGGATTCCAGTTCCATGACGTTCGCATGCAGCAGCACGGTGATGTTCGGTGCCTGGTGCAGTTCTTCGCGGTAGGCTTCGCCGAACGTGATGGGGCTCCTGGCGAAGATGAAGTTCACCAGTTCCCCGGCGTCGAGGTCGAGCGGGCGGCGTGGCGGCGGGCCGTCGAACGCACCGGGCCCGAAGCCATGCGACGCGTCGATACGACAGAATTCGCGGGCGCGCTCGTACCAGGGGGCGAGGTCGGCGAAACGCAGGGGCCAGCCACTGTCGGGTACCCAGTCACGCGGCTCGAAGTCGCTGTCGGCGAAGGGAATGCAACCACCGCCCCATAACGTGCAACTGCCGCCGAACACGCGCATGCGCGACGTACCGGCGTCGAAGGGGAGGTCGCCGGTGGAGCCGCCTTCGTACAAGGACTGGCTGCGATCCTCGCCGGCCAGGCCACCCCCTTCGATGAGGCAGACCGTGGTGGAGCTTCCGGCGAAGGCACGCGCGATGGCGATGCCGGCGGGCCCGGCACCGACGATGCACAAGTCGGCCTGGAGGTCGGCGGGTGCCGACCCATCGAGGTAGTCGATGATCAAGATGCGCCTCCGGTTCTTATCGCGCGCATCCTACGCACCGTAAAATTCTCGATACCAGGCGACGAAGCGCGCCACGCCCTCGGCCACGTCGATCTTCGGCGCATAGCCGGTGATCTGGACGAGCGCGGAAACGTTCGCTTCGGTGTCGGGGACATCGCCGGGTTGCAGTGGCAGCATCTCCAGCCGCGCCGTGCGTCCCAGGCATTTTTCCAGCACTTCGATATAGCGCAGCAGCTCCACCGGCTTCTCGTTGCCGATGTTGAAGATGCGATAGGGCGCGACGCCGCTCGTGCCGGGATCGGGCCGTTCGCCGGACCAGTTCGCGTCGGCGGCGGGTACCCTGTCCAGCGTGCGCAGCACGCCCTCGACGATGTCGTCGACATAGGTGAAGCTGCGCTTGTGCCTGCCGTGGTTGAAGACCCGTACAGGCTCGCCGGCGAGGATGGCGCGGGTGAACAGGAACAACGCCATGTCGGGCCGGCCCCATGGCCCATAGACCGTGAAGAAGCGAAGGCCGGTGCAGGGAAGACCGTAGAGGTGCGCATAGCTGTGCGCCATCTGTTCGTTCGCCTTCTTGCTGGCCGCATACAGCGTCAACGGATGCTCGGTGGGCTGGTGCTCGGAAAATGGCATGCGCGTGTTCGCGCCATACACCGAACTGGTCGAGGCGAAGACGAGGTGTTCCACCTCGTGCCTGCGGCATCCTTCCAGCACGTGGAGGAAACCGGTTACGTTGCTCGACACGTAGACGTGCGGGTTCGTCGCGGCATAGCGCACGCCCGCCTGTGCCGCCAGGTTGATCACCCGGCGGGGCTCGTGCGTGGCGAAGGCGGCCTCGATCGCGTCGCGATCGGCGAGGTCGGCGTGCACGTGGGTATAACCGGGCCGGCCCTCGAAGTGGGCCAGCCGCGCTTTCTTCAGGGTCACGTCGTAATAGTCGGACAGGTTGTCCAGCCCGATCACTTCGTCGCCGCGTTCCAACAGGCGCGTCGCGACGTGGTATCCGATGAAACCGGCGGTGCCCGTGACGAGTACTTTCATACGGGCGCTCGCATCGTCAGAGCCTGCCGTCCACCGCGTCGCGGGGCAGCACGTATTTCACGTCGTAGACCACGGACAACGGCTTTCCGAATGCACGAATGCCGTCCGCGCCCAGGGCGACGAACTCGCGATGGCCGACGGCGACCACCACGGCGTCGTAGTTTCCATGGGCGGGTTGCGGGATCGGCTCGATACCGTATTCGTGCATCGCCTCGCTGGCGCGGACCCAGGGATCGTGGACGTCGGCCGCGACGCCATAGCCTTCCAGGGCGTGGAGGATGTCGACCACCCGCGTATTGCGCAGGTCCGGACAGTTTTCCTTGAAGGCCAGGCCCAGCACCAGCACGCGGGCGGCCACCGGGTTGATCCCCTTGCGCACCATCAGCCGCACCAGTTCGCCCGCGATGTACGAGCCCATGCCGTCGTTCGTGCGGCGGCCCGCGAGGATCACATCCGGATGGTGACCCACTTGCTGGGCCTTGTGAGTGAGGTAGTACGGGTCGACGCTGATGCAATGGCCGCCGACCAGGCCGGGCCGGAACGGCAGGAAGTTCCACTTCGTTCCCGCGGCCTCGAGCACTTCCAGGGTGTCGATGCCGAGCTTGTTGAACAGGATTGCCAGGTCGTTGACCAGGGCGATGTTGAGATCGCGTTGCGTGTTCTCGATCACCTTGGCCGCTTCGGCCACCTTCATGGAACTGGCGCGATGCGTTCCCGCCGTGATGATCGAGCGATAAATGGCGTCGACGAAGTCGGCGACGGCGGGCGTCGAGCCCGACGTGACCTTGAGAATCCCCGTCACCCGATGCGCCTTGTCACCCGGGTTGATGCGCTCTGGGCTGTATCCCGCGAAGAAGTCCTCGTTGAAGACCAGCCCGGAGATGCGTTCCAGGATCGGTACGCAGACTTCTTCGGTACAGCCGGGATAGACGGTGGACTCGTAGACGACGACGTCGCCGCGTTTGAGAACCTTGCCCAGGGTTTCACTCGCGCGGACCAGGGGCGTCAGGTCAGGGCGGCGGGCGTCGTCGATGGGCGTGGGCACCGTGACGATATAGACATCGCACCCGGCCAGGTCCTCGACATCGGAGGAGAAGCGGAGGCGATCCGCCGTGCCGAGCTCATCGGCGTCGACTTCCAGGGTGGCGTCATGGCCCCCACGGAGTTCCTCGACGCGTTCTCGGCGGATGTCGAAGCCCAGGGTCGCGTAGCGCTTGCCGAACTCCACCGCGAGCGGCAGGCCGACGTAGCCGAGGCCGACGATGCCGATACGTACCGTGTCCAGTGGCCGCGGGATGAAGCCGCCCGCCGCCGTCCACGGGCGCCCGTTCGCCACGGGTTCGGCCACGTCGGCGTGGCCCGTGGCCCCTCTGAGGCTTGTTGTGTCCATGCCTGAGTCCTACCCCTTCGATGACGCCGGAAAGCGTAGCAATGCGGGCCGGGCTTGCCTGTATGGCTTACGGAGGTGGTCGAATGGCCGATATCGGCAAGGCGTCGACGTTTACAAGGCGTTCCCGCCGAGATATGGTTCGTCCGGCATCGCCCACGGATGTGGGCATACGACTACATAATGGCTTCCAGGTCCACTCATGTCCGCGCGATCCTACTTTGGCTCTGTGCGCGTGGCCTTGCTGGACGACCATGCGCTCGTCCTGAAAGGATTGATCGCACACCTTGAGAAATCTCCCACGATCGTCGTCGTCGGCAGCCACGCGAGCAGTCGCAGCTTCCGCGCCATGCTCGCCACCATGCCGGTGGACGTCGCCCTGATCGACTATTCGCTCGCGCTGGACGACATCGACGGCATCGCCCTGATCAAATTGCTGCGTGCGGGCTATCCGAGGATGAAGATCCTGGTGGTATCCGCGCACGACCAGGGGTTGGTGATCCATAGCCTGCGCCAGGCCGGTGCCGATGGATTCGTCGCCAAGAGCCAGGACCCCGACGAAGTGATCCGCGCCATCGACGCGGTCATGACCGGCAGGGAATACCTGCCGCCGCGCGATCAGGACATCGACGAGCCCACCGGGGTGGTGGCGCTTTCGCCGCGCGAATGGGAGGTGATCCGGCAGTTGCTCGAAGGGTTGACCGTTGGCCAGATCGCGGCGCGGTCGGGCCGTAGCCTGAAGACGATCAGCACCCAGAAGTCCGCCGCGTACCGCAAGCTGCGCGTCACGTCCGACAACGAGCTGTATCTCTTGCGGGAATACATCCTCGCGCTGGGCGCTGGCCCGACGTGAGGCGCGCCTTCGCGTTCATCCTCTCGTTGCTCGTCGTCTCGTGCGTCGTGGCAGGCGAGGTGCCGGATGCGGAAGCGCGCAAGCGCTGGATCGCCGCGCACCCCGAATTGCGGATAGCGATCGATCCGCAACAGGGGTCCGAGATAAGCAACGGCCAGTCCAATCCGCTGGTCAGCCAGTACCTGGAACTGGTGGCGCGGCATACCGGGCTGCGCGTCACGACGGTGCGCACCCGCTCGTGGGAGGAATCGGTTCGCGCCTTCCTCGACGGGCGCATCGACATGTTGCCCTCGCTCAGCGACCGCCTGCTCATGGCGGACGTGGGCGACCGGGCGCTGATCTCGGCGCCGTTCTACGTCGGCCGTACCGTCATCATCAGCCGTACCGTGGGGCCGGCGACCCTCGACATGCATGCGCTCGAGGGTCGCACGATCGCCTTCAAGGGCGGCGGCGTCTACGAATCCTGGCTACGCCGGGAACATCCCTCGATCACGCGCCTTCCGCTGGCCGACGTCCACCAGGTGCTCGCCGCGGTGGAGACGGGTATCGCGGATGCCGCCGTCGGCGTGGACGTGGCCTATCACCCCATCGTCCGGCGCGACTACACGTTGAGCCTGCGTATCGCCGGCAACGTCAACGAAATGCCGGTCACCATCCGCGTGGCGGTGCGCAAGGACGCACCGGAACTGCTCGGCATCCTCGACGACAGCCTGCGCGGCGTCAGCGCCGGCGAGAACCAGGCGGTGATCGAGCGCTGGCTGGAAACCGCCTACCTGCGCGCTCCCACGTTGTCCCAGGTGGCTTCCGCCTACCGCGTGGAGATCGGCCTGGGCATTGCGCTCGTGCTGGTGCTGTGCTTCGCCCTGTGGCAGCTGCGGCGCGCGCAACTGGCCTCGCGCAGGGGCGAGAAGCAGAAGACGATGCTCCTGGCGGTCATGAGCCATGAAGTGCGCAACGCGGTGAACGCGGTGGCCGCATCGGTCGATCTTCTCTCGCGCACGTCGCTGGAGGGACCGCAACGCGACCTGATGGCGATCGCGCAGTCGAGCAGCCGGAATCTTCAGAATCTTCTCAAGAGTGCGCTGGACTACAGCCGCTCGGAAAGCGTCGGTTTCACCGCCGACCTTGCCGCCTGCGATGCCGTCGCCGTGGCGCGGCAGGTGATCGAAGGCCAACGGGGGGCGATCGAACAGAAGGGATTGGCGGTGCGCCTCGACCTGCCGATGGGACCGTTGCCCTGGTTGTTGCTCGACGAGACGCGCCTGCGCCAGCTGATGGAAAACCTGCTGTCCAACGCGGTGAAGTTCACCGAGCGCGGGCACGTCGGCATCGCCATGTGGCAATCCGCCGGCGAGGCGGTGGACGACGTGCGCCATTTCATCGTCGAGGTGTTCGATACCGGGATCGGTGTGCCGCCGGAAAGGCAGCGCCAGCTCTTCCGGCCATTTTCACAGGCGCATGGCCTGCATTCCGCACGCATGGGAGGCAGCGGGCTCGGCCTGGGCATCTGCGCGGAAATCGTGCGCCACCTCGGTGGACGCATCGACCTGAGCAGCGACGTCAGTGTCGGCACGGCGGTCCGGATCGAGTTGCCGACCAGCCGCGTTCCCGTGATGCCCGTGGCCGACGGGGCGGACACGGCCGCCGGCGAAACGGTCCCCGCGGTGAGTGGCGTCGTATTGCTCGTCGAGGATCACCCGGCCAACCGGCAGATCATCGCGGCGCAGTTGAAGTTCCTGGGCTACGAGACCCATGCGGTGGACCATGGCCAGGCGGCGATCGATGCCTTCGTGCCCGGCCACTTCGCCGGCGTATTGCTGGACTGCGAATTGCCGGACATGCAGGGCTACGACATCGCATCGGAACTGCGCGCGCGCGAGGCCACGGCCGGCGTGTCGAATACACGCTTCATCGCCATTTCGGCGAACGATGGCGAGGCTCACATCCGGCGTTGCGAGGAAAGCGGCATCGACACGGTGCTGGGCAAGCCGCTGTCGCTCGACGCACTGAAGGACGCCCTCGCCGGCGCGCCGGGAACGACGCTGGCCGAACGGACCTTCCACGACGAGAGCCTGCGCGATGTCGCCGCCATCCGCGCGGCGATGGAAGAGGCCGATCCGGAGACGGCCTTGCACGTGACGCACAGGCTCAAGGGCGCCGCCCTGGTGCTCGGTGCGCTGGCCCTGGTGGAAGACGTGGAGCGCATGGAGGCGTTGCTCCAGGCGCGTCCGGTGCCGCGCGGCGACATCGATGCCTTGCTGCAAGAAATTGCCGATAGGTTGTGACGTTCCTTTCAATTTCCGTCACGGTCCCCCATGTCATGCTGGTTTCCTTCGTCCCCCCAAGTAACGGAGTCCAGCATGACAAGCATCAACGCATCCGCAAGCGGCACGTTCAGGATTGGCGGCGACCTCGAGGTCAACCGCCTCGGTTTCGGTGCCATGCGTATCACCGGCAAGGGCATCTGGGGTGATCCCGCCGACCCCAAGGCCGCGCGTGAGACGCTGGCGAAACTGCCCGCGCTCGGCGTGAACCTCATCGACACCGCCGACAGCTACGGCCCCTATGTCAGCGAAGACTTGATTCGCGAGGTATTGCATCCGTACAAAGGCATGGTCGTCGCGACGAAAGGCGGTCTCACCCGGCACGGCCCGGATATCTGGGCCCCGCTGGGCCGTCCGGAGTACCTGCGCCAATGCGTGCTGATGAGCTTGCGCCGTCTCGGTGTCGAGCGGATCGACCTCTGGCAGCTGCATCGCATCGACGCCAAGGTGCCGCGCGACGAGCAGTTCGGCGTGATCCGCGACATGCAGAACGAAGGCCTCATCCGCCACGTGGGCCTGTCCGAGGTCAATGTCGAGGAAATCGAAGCCGCCTCGAAGTTCTTCAAGGTCGCGACGGTGCAGAACCTGTACAACCTCGGCAATCGCCAGAGCGAGGCGGTGGTGGATTACGCGGACAAGCACGGCATCGGTTTCATCCCCTGGTATCCGCTCGCCGCCGGCGATCTCGCGAAGGACGGTTCGGTGTTGTCCGGCATCGCGAAGAAGCTAGGAGCGACCGATGGCCAGGTGGCGTTGGCGTGGCTG
The DNA here is from genome assembly GCF_041360655.1 of Luteibacter sp. RCC_6_2. Classification (NCBI taxonomy): domain Bacteria; kingdom Pseudomonadati; phylum Pseudomonadota; class Gammaproteobacteria; order Lysobacterales; family Rhodanobacteraceae; genus Luteibacter; species Luteibacter sp. RCC_6_2. The sequence goes on from NZ_JBFUPQ010000011.1 coordinate 162,788, forward strand.
CTGAAACGCACGCCGGTGATGTTGCCGATTCCCGGCACCGGTAGCCCCGGTCATCTCGAGGAAAACGTCAAGGGTGCCTCGCTGCAGCTTTCGCAGGAAGATTACGAAGCACTGGAGCACGCGGTAAGGAAGTGACCCGGGCAGGGCAGGGCGTACCTAGCGTGCGTGGAACGACGGCTGGTCCGCCCGTTCCGCGCGCGCCTCGTAAAGCTTGCGGTCCGCCATCGCGAGCGTGTCCGACAGGGCCGCTCCGCGAGGTTTCAGCGCCGCGCCAAGCGTGAAGGCGATGGGTGCTTCCGCCGCGTCCCCGCGCAATTGCTCCACGAGGTGCGCGAGGCGGTCGTCGTCCGCGTCGCCCACGACGACCAGGAACTCGTCGCCGCCCAGGCGGATCACCGGATCGCTGTGGCGGACGTGCTTGCGCAGGAACTGCGCCACGCCGACCAGTACGTCGTCGCCGCGTTGGTGCCCGTAGGTGTCGTTGACCGCCTTGAAACGGTCGAGGTCAACGGCGATGCAGCCCAGCGGTTCATCCATGGAGGATTCCGCCAGGTAGGCCAGGTAGCGGCGGTTGAAGCACTGCGTGAGTGGATCGCTCAGCGACCATTCGCGCAGTTGCCGTTCCTGCCGGTGTTGTTCCGTGATGTCCTGGGCGTGGCCGAGCACGTAGCGTTCTTCGCCATCGTCGTCGAGCACGTTGTGGTACGCCCAGATGCGCAGGTCGCCGTTTGCCGCGCACAGTTCCAGGCGTCCCGAGTCGCTGCCCGTGGCGGCGATCCGCTGCAGGTACTGCTGGAACAGCGGCATGTTCTCCGGCCGCATGAAGTCGGAGAGGGGGCGTCCCATCAGCTGGTTGATCGGGTAGCCGAGCGATCTGGCCGCGGCGGGATTGATCGAGAGCAGGATGCCATCCAGGTCGTGCGTGCAGATCAGGCCGAGGCTGAACTGGAACAGCTGGCGAAAGCGCCGCTCGCTCGCTTCCACCGATGCCACGGCATTGCGCAGGAGGTCCTGCCATTCCTGCGCGCCGCGCCGGAGATCGCGTTCGGCGGTGATTTCCCGGGCCAGTTCCGCCGTGCGTTCGACATCCAGGCTGCGCTGTTCCAACACCAGTTCGGCCACCTTGGCCAGTTCCGCGAGGATCGTCTTCTGCCGGACGTCGAAGTGCTCCCGTGAGCCGGCGGCGGCCAGGTCGGCAAGCGTCATCGGCGCGCCCGCCACGACCGAGGCGGCCCGCAGGAGGCTTTCGAACAAGGGCTGGCGCGTGCTGTCCAGGCGGGTCTCCGTATGGCGTGGATCTTGGGGGACGATGGTATGGGACGGTACCGGTTAGCCCGGCCGCGGGGAGTGATGCACGTCACGTGGCCGTTGCAGTCGACCGCGGACCTAATGCAGCTTGACCGGGGGCAGCGTGGTGTTGCGCAGCCAGTCCGCCAGCCACAGCGCGGTGGCCCGAGGCCATCCGTGCAGGGTGGCGCGATGCATGTGCTGGAGGGAGACGTAGAGCATCTTCGCCAGCCAGCCGCGCATCGGGATCGGCGCCTTGCCGCGGGGGCCCGACGGCAGTTCGCCGGTGGCCTGGCGTTCGCCCAGGGAGACCAGGGTGCCCTTGGCGTGATAGGTGAACGGCGCGACCGTTTCGCCGGCGATCGCGCGCGGCAGGGCCCGGGACAGGTAGCTGGCCTGCTGGTGCGCAGCCTGCGCGGTGGGCGGCACGCTGGGACCGCCAGGCGTGGCGGGGGCGAACGCGCAATCGCCGATGGCGTAGACGTGATCGACGCCTTGTGCCGCCAACCTGCCATCGACCACGATCCGGCGGTCCTTGGACAACTGGAAAGGACCGAGGCCAAGGACCATGTCGTGACCGGTGACGCCAGCGGCCCACACTTGGATGTCGCAGCGCACCGTGCTGTCGTCGGACAGGTGGAAGGCGCCCCGTTCCACCGATTTCACGCCGACGCCCACGCGTACCGCCACCCCCATGTGCTCGAGTATCCGCTGCGCCGAGGCGGAGGTGCGCGGGTCCACGGCGGGGAGTACGCGCGGGGCCATGTCCATGAGGGTGATATCGAGCTTGGAGGCGGGATCGAGGCCGCCGTAGCGGTGCATGTCGTTGAAGGCGTGGTGCAGTTCCGCGGCCAGTTCGACGCCCGTGGCGCCTGCGCCGACGATACCGATGGAGATGCGCCGGGTGGGATCGCCCGCGCTGCGCAGGGCCAGCGCGAGGATCTTTCGGCGCAGCGCGACGGCCTGCGCCGGGCTGTCGAGCATGTCGCAGTAATCGAGCACGCCGGGCGTGCCGAAGTCGTTCACCCGGCTGCCGAAGGCGAGCACGAGCGTGTCGTAGGAAAGCGTGCGGGGCGGCAGGATCAATTCATCCGTCTGCGGCAGGCGTACTTCCGCCAGGTCGATCGTGCGTGCCCCGGTATCCACCCGCTTGAGGGCGCCGGGTTCGTAGCGATAGCCGTGGGATTGCGCATGGGCGAGGAAGGGCACGGCCTCCTCGCCGTCGCCGAGCAGGCCGGCGGCGAGTTCGTGCAGGCGTGGCTTCCAGAAATGGCTGGGGTCACGGTCGACCAGGGCCACGTCGAGGTCGCCTCGCTTGCCGAGCCGGGTGGCGAGTTCGATGCCTGCCGCGCCACCGCCGACGATGACCACGGTATGCGCGCCCGGTTGCTTGGAAACGGTCATGAGCGAGTCTCCAGGTATTTGCCGCCCAGCATACCGGCCAAATCGTTGGTTGCTTGCGAAGACCTGCCGTGCCATATAAACAAGCTTCCCCGGAGAAGATTCCATGTTCCAGTCACCGGCGTCGCGGATCGACGCCAAGCTCGCCGTCGTCTTTCAATCCCTTGGCTTGCCTGCGCACCTGGCCCGCGTACAGCCGTCCGATCGCCCTGAGTTGGGCGACTTGCAGTGCAATGGCGCGCTCGGCGGCGCGCGGGACCTGCGACGGGCGCCCCGGCTCATCGCCGAGGACATCGCGTCATGCCTTCGCGGCGATCCGGCGTTCGCTTCCGTCGAGGTGGCCGGCCCCGGCTTCGTCAACCTGCGCTTGTCCACGGACTTCCTCGCCGCGTGCGCCGCCGACATGGCCGCCGATGATCGCCTGGGCATCGCCGATGAAGGGGGAGGCCGTCTCGTCATCCTGGACTTCGGTGGCCCGAACGTGGCAAAGCCCTTGCACGTGGGCCACCTGCGCTCGCTGGTGCTCGGTGAGAGCCTGCGCCGCATCCATGCGGCATTGGGCTGGCGTACGCACGCGGACGCGCACCTCGGCGACTGGGGCTTGCAGATGGGCATGCTGAGCGCCGCGATCCGCCACCGCGCGCCGGAGCTGGCTTATTTCCAGCCGGCGTCGGGTCAGCCGTATCCCGCGAATCCCCCGGTGACGCTGCAGGAACTGGAGCGGCTCTACCCGGAAGCCGCGGCGGCATGCCGGGCGGACCCGGAGCGGATGGCCGAGGCGCGCTCGGATACCGCGGCGCTGCAAGCGGGCGATCCGGGTTTGCTCGCGTTGTGGCATGCCTTGCGTACGTTGAGCCTGGAAGCCCAGGTCGCCGACTTCCGGGAGTTGGGCATCGTGTTCGACGCGCTGGATGGGGAAAGCGACGTGCGCGATGCCATCGCGCCGCTGGTCGAGCGCCTGCTCGCCTCGGGCGTGGCACGCCAAAGCGATGGTGCCCTGGTGGTGGACGTCGCGGAACCGGGCGATAGCCATGACGTACCGCCGTTGCTGTTGGCCAAGAGCGATGGCGCCGCGCTCTACGCGACCACCGACCTGGCCACCCTGGAAGCGCGCGCCGCCATGAGCGGCCTCGCACGCGTGGTCTATGTGGTCGACCAGCGCCAGGCGCTGCATTTCGCCCAGGTGTTCCGTGCCGCGGGAAAGGCGGGCATCGCGCCCGGCGTGGAGTTGCTGCATGCGGGCTTCGGCACCGTGAACGGCCGCGACGGCAAGCCGTTCAAGACGCGCGACGGCGGCGTGGCCAAGCTCACCGACCTGCTCGACGAAGCCGTCGAACGGGCGGCCGCCCGTATCGATGAATCCGGTCATGGAGCCGGCCTCGACGACGCCGGACGCCGGTCGCTCGCACGGCAGGTGGGTATCGGCGCGGTGAAGTTCGCCGACCTCTCCGGCGATCGCCTGTCCGGCTATGTGTTCGACGCGGATCGCCTGGTGGCGTTCGAGGGGCGCACGGGCCCCTACCTGCAATACGCATGCGTGCGCTTGCGTTCGTTGCTGGACAAGGCTGCCGACTTCGCATCCGGACCGGTGGTGCCCGTCCTGGATGAAGAGCGCGACCTGCTGCTGTCGTGCCTCGGTTTCGCGGGTGCCGTGTCGGAAGCGGGGCGCGAACTGCAGCCGGGCATCCTGGCGGAGTACGCGTTCGGCGTGGCGCAGCGTTTCAGCCGCTTTTATGCGGCCTGCGCCGTGATCGGCGAGCCCGATCCCACGGTTCGCGCCTCCAGGCTCGGCCTGTGCGTGCTGACCCGTCGCGTGCTCGAAACATCGCTGGACTTGCTCGGCATGGACGTCCCGCCACGCATGTAGCCGGCAAGGCAGGGGCCGCGACATGAGCCGCGGCCCCTGTCATCACGCCTTCGAGTAGGCCTCGGTCGCGTCCATCACACGCGCCGAGTAAACCAGCGCCGCGCCGGCGTTGAGTGCCACCGCCACGCCGAGTGCTTCGGCGATCTCTTCCTTCGTCGCACCGTTCTTCAGCGCTTCCGCGGTATGCACGGTGATACATCCGTCGCAACGCGTCGTCACCGAGACGGCGAGCGCGATCAGCTCGCGTGTCTTCGCGTCGAGGTGGTTGGTTTTCGCTCCCGCGGCGGAAAGCGCCTGGTAGCCCTGGACGGTGCCGGGGCTCAGCTTGGCGATTTCGCCGATACGTCCCATCAACTGGCTGCGATATTCGACCCAATCAAGCATGACCTATTCCTCCGGTGATCCGGCGGCACGGTATGCGTCGTCGGCAGGCACATCATGATCCTGGTCAGGGGGCGTGTGAACGTCGCGGTGGCGCAAGGTTTGGCTCGATCGTCTCAGTGCGGGCGGTGGGGAGGACGGAAAGTCGCAGGGGACGCGCATTTTCCTGGATTGCCGGGTCCTGGCGGTAGCTTTCCAGGCGAAGCACTCAAGGAGACCACCGTGCGTTACCTCAAAGCCCTCACCGCGACCCTGCTGTGCGCCACCGCGCCTGCTTTCGCCCAATCGACCGAATCGCCCTGGCTGCTGCATGTCGGCATCCATGTCGTCGACCCCACTTCGCACAGCGGCCATCTGGCCGGCATGCCCGCCAGCGTGGACAAGAGCACACGTCCTACCGTGAGCATCGAGTACAAGCTCGACCCCGCGTGGAGCATCGAGGCCCTTGCCGCGGTGCCGTTCGAGCACGACGTGCGGTTGTCCGGGCAGCGCGCGGTCCGCGTGAAACAGCTGCCTCCCGTGATCGGTGTGAACTATCGATTCCTTCCCGGTGAGCGCGTGTCGCCGTTCGTGGGCGTCGGCGTGAACTACACGAAGTTCTTCGACGCCAAGGGAAGGGGTGTCCTGGAAGGCGCCGATACCCATCTCGAGTCCAGTTGGGGCATCGCATGGCATGCCGGCGTGGACATCGCGCTGGACCCGCGCTGGAGCTTCACCGTCGATGCGAGATACATCGATATCGACAGCAAGGTGAGCGTGGCGGGAGCGACGGTCGGCACGGCTCACATCGATCCCTGGGTCTATGGCGTGAGCGTGGGATATCGTTTCTGATTTGCCTGCCGTGCCGCGACCATGAATACTCCGGGCATGGATGCCCTCACTCGCGTGCTCGACCTGGCCAATGTGCAAGGTGCCCTCGACGTTCGCTGTTATCTCGCAGGCGGTTTCAGCCTCGATCATGAGGATGCCTTGCCGGGCGAGGCGCCGTTCCATCTCGTGCTCGCCGGTGCGGCAAGGCTGGAATTGCCGGGCCGAGCCACCGTGGACATGGTCGCGGGCGACCTGGTCGTGCTTCCGCAGGGCACCCGTCATCGCATTCACGATGGTGGACCGCGTTCGGCGGCTGTTGAACCGCTGCTGGACAACCGTGGTCCGCTGGACATCAAACGGAACACGTTGGGGCCGGCCGACCTCGACCTGCTCTGCGGGCGTTTCACCTTCGCGCCCGATGCGGCGCGCCTGCTGCTGGGCGCGCTGCCTGAAGTGATGCATGTGAAGCTCGCGGACGAGCATGGTCCCGGCGCGCTGGAAGCCATCGTCGGTATCTTTCGCGGCGAAGTGACGCGGCTCGAACCCGGCGCCCTGTCCGTAGTGACGGCGTTGACGCGCGCCTTGTTCGTCTTTGCCCTGCGTGCCCATCTTCGCCAGGGCACGTTGCCGCCGTCGCTGCTCTCGTTGATGGGCGATCCGCGGCTCGCCAATGCGGTGCTCGCGATGCTGCGCGATCCGGCACGCGAGTGGACCGTGGCGATGCTGGCGGCGGAAGCGGCGATGTCGCGCGCTACCTTCGCCAGGCATTTCGAGGCGAAGGGAAACATTCCTCCGCACGAGGTACTCACGCTTCTGCGCATGCACCTCGCGGGCGACCTGCTGCGTCGCGGCGAGCTCACGGCTGGCGCCGTGGCCGATCGCGTGGGCTACAAGTCGGAGTCGGCGTTCGGCAAGACCTTCACCCGTGTCATGGGCACCACGCCCGCCCGCTTCCGGCGCGATAACCAGCCGGGGTGAGTGAGAGCGTCCGGTGGAAGGGCTTTGGTGGGAGCCGACCCTGTCGGCGATGGGTGCTTGCCTCGAACTGGCCCGCTGCCGCGGGATCGCCGACAAGTCGGCTCCCACAAGTCGGCTCCCACCAGGGTGGGGCAAGACACCAGGGTGGGGCGAGGGTGGGATGTAGGTTCCGTTGGGGCTGGTGCGCAAGATGCGGATGGTTGGCGAGGGGCTCGCGGAGGGACGATGCATGTACCGCCACGAGGAACCCTCCCGCCATGTCATTCCGCATTACCGGCCTCGACCCTCGACCTTACGTTTCGTTGTACGGCCTCGACGAGGCATCGCTCAAGACCCACGGCGTGATCCGCGTGATGGCTACCGACGACACGGGTTATCCGGAACGTGTGGAGCTCCGCGCCGCGCACCGGGGCGAGTCGTTGTTGCTGCTGAACCACACGCACCAGCCAGCCGATACGCCGTACCGGTCGAGCCATGCGGTCTTCATCCGCGAAGGTGCGACCACGCCTTACGATGGCTATGACGAGGTGCCCGATGTGATGCGTGTCCGCACCTTGTCGCTGCGGGGTTTCGATCGCCACCACCATATCGCCAGCGCCGTCGTCGTCGATGGCGGGGCAGCGGCGGAGGCCATCGAACGCCTGTTCGCGATGTCGGCCGTCAGCTATATCCAAGCCCATTACGCCGCCTACGGCTGCTACGCCGCACGCGTGGACAGGGCTTGACGCGGCATTCGCCGGGTTGGCGTATAACGGGGGCGTTTCCGCGAGAGGCGATTCCCCATGCCAACCACCAGCGAATCCACGGTCTGCGCGATCTGCCAGGGCACCGGTACCGTCACCTATGTCGACGAGGAAGTCGGTTGCCAGGTGGAGGTGCCGTGCTGGGCCTGCACCGAACGCGATGAAACGGCGTTGGCCCAGCACTCGCCGAACGTACCCTGGATCGGCTGACTCAAAGCTTGTAGTTGACCCCGAACATCACGGTCCGGCCGAAGGTGTCGTACTCGAGCGGGCGCGCGACCTTGACGTTGTTCGGCAGGGCGGCGATCTGTTCCGTCTTCATCGGCGAATTGGTCAGGTTGTTCACCTGGAGCAGGATCGATAAACCATTCCATGTGCCGTGATCGAAGGCATATCCGAGCTGGAAATCCGTCTGCTTGTCGGCCAGGACGCGCGTGTAGCCAAGCTGGTCGAACAGGGCGACGGCCTCGCCGGTGAACGACGAGCGGTAGCGTTCGGCGATGCGCACCGACCAGCCGTACTTCTCGTAGTACAGGGCGAGGTTGGCCACCTTCCTGGACAGGCCGGGCAGGGTGGACGGGCTGCCGGGGATGCTCGACACCGCGCTCACCGGCAAGGTGCTGTTGGTGAGCGAGAAGTTGGCTTGCACGCCGAAGCCGTCCAACGCACGGGCGACCAGGGCGCCTTCCAGCGCACCCGACAATTCCAGGCCCTGCATCTTGCCGCCGGTACCGTTCTCCGGTCGCGTGAACGAACCGATGGTGCTGGTCGGCGTGAGGGTGGGATTGTCGTTGACGTAGCGCGAGAAGTCGTAGTCGAGCGTGGTCTGGTTGTAGATGTAGTTCAGCAGGTTCTTGTTGAACACCGCGGCCGCCACGTAACTGGACGTGCCGAAGTATTTCTCCCACGACAGGTCGGCGCCGACGGCGATGTACGGTTTCAACTTGGGATTGCCACCGCTGCCCGACCAGAGCACCTGGCCGGCGGCGGGGCCGTCGTTGACCAATGCGACGCCGGCGGAGGTGGCGACCTTCTCGTCGTCGATGCGTCCGCGCGCCATCGTCTTGGCCAGGCCGAAGCGCAGGAACTGCTTGTCCGCGATCTCGGCGACGAGGTTCAGGCTGGGCAGCACCTTGGTGTACTTCGTTCCGTCCGAGATGCGGCCGACCAGCGCGTCGCCATTGGTCTGCAGCGCATCGGACGACTGGTCGGTCCGCACGGCCTGCACACCGACGTTGCCGCGCAAGGGAACATCGCCCAGGCTGGTATCGATGTTGAACTTGACGTAGGCGACGGGGACCTTCTCTTCCACCGTGTAGTTGCGGCTCCAGTCGGACTGGCCGTTGCGCTGCGTGAGGTAGAACTGGTTGCCGAGGGCGCGCAGGACATCGTAGTTGACGATGCCGGGAATGCCGCCGTAGCCGAGGTCGGTGCTGCCGCTCAGGAAGGACGGGTCGATCGGCGTGGCGAAGCCGGGCACGTAGGTGTCGCCGGTGGAGCCATTGCCGTTGAGCCACGCGAAATAGACGTCGGCCTGCTTGGTCTTCTTGCGGTCGGAGTAGTTCACGCCGACGTTGACGTCGCTGAAGATCCAGCCGACCGGATGGCTCACCTCGAGGCGGAACGCCTTGATGGTGTCCTTCTGCTTGTCGAACTCCTCGCGGCCGTTGTAACCGTAGTTGTTCGGATCGGTGAAGAAGATGGCCGATGGATCGGCGAAATTCACGCCCGGCCGGAAGTCGGGGAAGCCTTCGTGTTCCGGCGTGGCGAAGTCGGTCGACGACGTGGCCTGGCCGGGCAGGCCTGCAAAGAGATACGCATCATGCAGGCGCTTCTTCGCGCTGGAATACGAGGCGTCGGCGTTGATCACCCAGCCGTTGCCGAAGTCGTACTGGTTGTTCCACCCAGCCGAGAACAGTTTGTCGTGTTCCTTCGTGTACTCGTTCTGCAAGACGGACTTGAGCCCGTCGATGTGACCGGTGGTGACGATGGGATAGGGCAATGCCGGCACGTAACCCACGTTCGAATAGGAGACATTGTCGTAGGGGCTGCTCGACCACTGCGCGCCGTTGAGGTAGGTCTTCTGGTTGAAGGTGGAGTAGTAGAGATCCAGCGTCGAGTGGTAGTGATCGTCCGGTGCCCATTCCAGCACGGTCATGAGGCCGTTGCGCAACTGGTTCTCCGACTTCGCGCGCAACTGCATGCCTTCCTGCGAAAGCACGTTGTCGGGCATGCCGGGCGTGTGCGGCGCACCCCAGTTCGTCTCCGCGCCTTGCGAACCGTTGTTGAGGCTCCACCACCATGCCTGGTACTGCTTTTCCTGCACCGGTGAATCCAGCTGCGCGAAGCCCACGGCGAGCCCGAGCGTGTGGTCGAGGAACTGGTCGATATAGGAGAAGCTCGCCCGGTGCCCCGTGTCGCCGACACCCGTACCGTGGTTGAGGCTGCCGTTGGAAGTGTTCTCGCCACGCAGGTTGGCGGCGAACGTACGCTTGGGCAGGTCGAGTGGCTTGATCGTGTGCAGGTCGACGGTGCCGGACAAACCCTGTCCGATGAGGCTGGCGTCCGGTGTCTTGTAGACGGCCGCGCCGCTGATCAATTCCGACGGGTACTGGTCGAAGTCGACGCCGCGGTTCTCGCCGATGGTGGCCTGCTCGCGGCCATTGAGCGTGGTGCCTGCGAAATCGGGCGACAGGCCACGAATCGAGATCTGGTTGGCGCGGCCATCGACGCGTTGCGTGGCGAGGCCGGACAAGCGGGCGAGGCTTTCCGCGATGCTGCTGTCGGGAAGCTTGCCGATGTCCTCGGCGGAGATCGCCTCGATGATGTTGTCGGAATTCTGCTTGGCCTTGATCGCGCTCTGGATGCTGCCCTGGATACCGGTGACGACGACGGCATCGAGGTTGCTCACGGCATCCGGATTCGCGGGCTTCTTCTGTGTCGTCTTGGCGGGCGGGGTGGCTGCCGGTTCGGAGGGCTGCTGTACCTGGTCCTGCGCGTTCGCGGCGCAGGCGAACGTGAGCATCAAGGCGGCGGCGCATGCCATGGCGAGCGGCTGCGGACGAAGAACAGGCACGGAAAGAGCCTGCGTCAAGCGGCGACGATTCATCTGTTTTTTCCCTGCATTCCGGTGGAGTGACCGGCGCCCCCGCGCCGCGGGCCGGAGAATGAGGGAGTGACACCTGACTGTCATCCTGCGTCGCAGCAGAATCCTGCGTTACGTTCAGGTGCCGGGGAGGCATGCATCGGCCGTGCCGCCTCCTGGTGCGTCGCAGCAACCGAAGGCCTATGCAAATTCGGCCGTTGACGCGTAATTTGCGGTGCGCTATACGTTGAATCGCATGCATGGGCATGCCGGTCGCGCGGCTCGCGATGAATGATGGGACAGCCACGATGCGTCGCCTCAATTCAAATCATGCGAACACCAGCTGCGCCTTCGCGGGGCACGCCTTCCCGCGCGTGATGGCCGACGGCCTTCCGATCCTCGCACGTGCCAAGCTGAGCGCATTGCGTTCGCGCGGCAAATGCGTCGCTGGCTACTCTCCCCCGCACACCTCCCGCTGATCCCATTCGACTGATCGGCACGTTCCTCGTCCGACGGCTCGTCGACGCACGCCTGCACGCGCAGGCGTGCCGGCAGGCCATGTCCGGACCCGTTGGTGAACCCCGCTGATCATCGGAACAGCGCATCGCACGCCGAGGGGCCGTGCGAGAACTCTTATGAACACTTTCGGGGTGGGGTGGCTTGTGCGTACTCATTATTGTCCAACCAGGAAAACGCTCGTCGCGGCGCTGTGCGCCATCATCGGATCAACGGCCGTACCCGCATTCGCGCAGCAGGCGCAGACGCCTCCGGCGGATGCCGCGGCCACGGCGCCAGGCGCGCCTCAGGGCACCGTACCGCCGGCCAAGCCGGAAAAGGCGGTGCAGATGAAGGGACTCAGCGTGGTGGCCAACCGCTACGACGCGACCAACATGCGCATGGATTCGGTGAACACGGTGGAGGTGCTGTCGGCGAACGACCTGCAGCACACCGCCGTGCACAACGTGGCCGAGGCGCTCGGCCTGATGTCCGGCGTGAACGTGACCACGACGGGCACCGGTTACTTCGGCGGTATCGATGGCGCGGCACGCGGCGAGGGCATGTTCGCCTCGGTGCGCGGCTTGCCGTCCGAGTACAACGTGAACCTGATCAACGGTTCCAACGTGGCACAAGGCATGCCGTACAGCCGCAGTGTCCAGCTGAGCCTGCTGCCGCCTTCCGGCCTGCAAACCATCGTGCTCAACAAGACGTCGATGGCCGACATGGACGGTGACGCGATCGGCGGAACGATCGATTTCCGTACGCCCAGCGCCTTCGACTTCAAGAAGGATTTCAGCGGCAGCGTGACCGCCAGCGGACGCTCGGAAAGCCGCGCGCGCGATTACGGTGGCAGCGGCCTCGGTGGCGGTCTCGCCGGGGAACTGCAAGGAAAGTTCGGTGCCGAGAAGCAGTTCGGCGTGTATGTGAGCGGCTATTACGACTACCGCAACATCGCCAACAGTGAAATCGGCGCGGCGGAAAGCGCCTCGAACGACGGCTCCTGGGCGTTCCTCCATGCGACGGCCGATGGTGACAACGCGCCTGGTTACGATCCGGCGCGCAACCTCACGAGCACGGGCACGAACGTGGGCATCGCCTCCGGTTTCGAACGCCGTTACGGCGGCAACATCTCGCTGGATTGGAACGTCGATCCCACGCTGAAAGCCTACGCGAAGATGACCTACGCGTATGCGCTCACCGAGCAGAACACCACGTATACGCAGTTGCTGCCGTCCCACGTGACGTACGTGCCCACGGCCACGCCCGGCGTGTATGCGCCGAACATCGGCCGCATCGCCAATCGTTTCTGGTTCGAGACCAATCCAGAGCGCGCGGACCTGGCCACGATCCAGCTCGGTGCCGACAAGGTCGCCGGGGGCTGGACGATCTCGCCGAACGTGTTCTGGAGCATCGGCCGCAACGACCGGCCGAACCACGTGGAGATCGACGGGCGCGAGGACAAGTATTCCCAGGACAACTTCGCCTATGGCGGCAGTTCGCTGCTGCGTTACGGTGGCGGCGGGTTCCCGTACCCGCAGCTGACCCCGGGTCTGCTCGGCTCGGTGAACAACATCGGCGGGATGTGGGCGAACGATTATGGCGAGGTCACCGACATCCGCTCGGGCCAGAAGCGCGGTGGTGCGAAGCTGGACCTGCGCTACGATTTCGACGGCGGCCCGGTCTCGTCCGTGAAATTCGGTGTGAAGTACAGCGACAGCTCGCGCGAGTTCACCAATCGCGACTGGTCCACCGGCGGCATCAACGACGGCGTGACGACGCTGGACGACCTGGGCATCTTCAAGGGGTATTACTCGTCGATCTTCCCCGACAAGTACCACTGGCGTACCCCCGACGTGAGTCGCGCGGCGGTCGCGGCCCTGATCGACCAGCACGTGCTTCCGTCGGACCTGGATACGTGTAGCTCGCTCGATTTCAACAACTACAACTGCGACACCATGCGCGGCACCGAGGCGGTCACCGCGGCCTATGCCATGGCCACGATCAACCAGGGGCCGTTGGAGATCATTCCGGGCGTGCGCTTCGAACACACCTCCATCCACAACACGTTCTGGACCACGCCGACCGATGCGGACGGTAATGAACTTCCTGGTTATTTCGACAATAACCGCACGGTCTACAACGAGCCGCTCGGCAGCCTGTTCATCAATTACCGTCCCAACGGAAACGTGGTGTATCGCGCGTCGATCTGGCAAAGCTACACGCGGCCGGCCTTCGTCCAGCTCGGCGGTGGTTCGCAGATCAACACCTCCGAGGGCGTGACGACGATCACCCGCGGCAACCCGAACCTCAGCCCGATCAAGTCCACCAACGTCGACCTGGCCGCGGAATGGACGACGGATCGCGGCGGCTATGCGTCGTTCTCCGGCTTCTACAAGAAACTGCGCGACTACATCTACGACAGCGGTGGCGGCCAGGCCAATCCGGACACGGTGGGTGAGGGCACCGTGCTGACCAAGACGCCGACGAACGGTGGCGACGGCAAGGTATATGGCCTGGAGATGACCTGGCGGCAGAAGTTCCAGGATCTTCCGGCGCCATGGGACGGTCTCGGCTTCAGCGTCAACGCGACGCGGCAGAACTCGAAGGTCGACCTCGGTCGCGAAGGCTTCGATAACGAGCGCTTGCAGGCGGCGCCTGAGCGCATGGCCAACGCGGAGCTGTTCTATGAGAAGAACGGGTTCTCGTTGAACCTCAGCTACCACTACACGGGCTCCTACCTCTCGACTTACGACTTCCTCAACCAGGGCAGTCCGTGGGACGACCTGTGGATCCGTCCGATCCGCCGCGTGGACCTGCATGCGGGCTACCTGCTGCCCAACGGCATCCAGCTCGACCTGCAGGTGAGCAACCTCACCAAGCAGTATTCGTACTGGTCGCATATCGGCAGGAACAGCCTGGCCAACTCGGACATCGTCGATGCCGGCATGACCACGCTGCTCACCGTCAAGTATTCGTTCTGAGCATGCAGCGCAGGGAGTTCCTCGCCTTCTCGTTGCTCGCGCCGCTGGCATGGGGCGGAACCCTGCCAGTGGCGCTGGCGGAAACGGCCGCGCCAATGAGGCCGGTGCCACCCGACGGCAAGGCGCACGCCTTCGGCTTCGGCCGGAGGCGGTTCCTGCTCGATGGCAGGGAGTTCCGCATCCACAGCGGCGAGATGCATCCGGCGCGCATCGCGAAGGAACACTGGCGCCACCGGATACGCATGGCACGCGCGATGGGGCTCAACACCATCGCGCTCTATGTCATGTGGAATCACCACGAGCGTGAGCCCGGGCAGTTCGACTTCGAGACGGGCAACCGCGACATCGTCGGCTTCATCCGCCTGTGCCAGGAAGAGGGCATGTGGGTGTACCTGCGCCCTGGCCCTTATGTCTGCGCCGAGTGGACGAACGGCGGCCTGCCGGCATACCTGCTTCGCGATCCGGACACGCGCCTGCGCGATGGCGACGATCCGCGTTACATGGCGGCCGTCCGCCGTTACATCGGCGCGCTGGCATCGCGCATCGCGCCCTTGATGGTGTCCCGGGGCGGCCCGGTGCTGATGCTCCAGGTGGAGAACGAATATTCGATGTTCGCCGCGGGCGTCGGCTACCTCAAGGCGATCGAGGCGGCATGGCGCGCGAAGGGCATCGCCGGTCCCTTCGCCGTTTCCGACGGCTGGAAGGACCTGACGCGTCGAAAGGCCTACCTGCCCGGCGCCGCGTTGGGTCTCGATGGCGCGGACGTGGACATCCTGGCCAAGGGCAGGGCGTTCGCGGGCGAGGCACCGGTATGGGTCGGCGAGGGATATCCGGGATGGCTCACCCATTGGGGCGAGCCGGTTTTCGCATCGAAGGACTATGTGGACACGCTGCGCCGGGTGATGAAGGCGGGCTATTCGTTCAACCTCTACGTGGTGCACGGCGGCACGAACTTCGGCCTGACCGCGGGCGCCAACCTCGAAGACGACGGTTCGCAGTTCCAGCCCGTCATCACCAGCTACGACTATGGCGCACCGATCGACGAGCGCGGAACCCCGACCCCTCAGTACGAGCGCTTGCGCAAGGTCATCGTGGAAGCGACCGGGATGACGCCGCCCGCCGTGCCGCCCGCCGAGCCTTCGACCACCTTCGCGCCGGTAACGCTCGAACCGTACGCGTCCTTGTGGGACAACCTGTTCGACGAGCCGGCGCGCATACCCGTGCCGGGACCGAACGAGATCCTGTTCGGACAGGACCAGGGCCTGGTCCTCTACCGCAAGCGCGTCGAGGCGGGGTCGCGCCTTCGCCTGGAGGGCGTGCGCGACTATGCCGTGGTGTACATGGATGGCCACGAGGCCGGCCACGTATCGCGCGTCGAACATGCGGAAGTGTCGTCGTCGCCGGACGTCGCCTTGCCGCACGGATGCATCCTGGATGTACTCGTCGACACGTTCGGGCACGTGAATTTCGGCCCGCGCCTGGGCGACCACAAGGGCTTGATCGGGCCGGTGACGCTCGATGGCGCGCCGTTGCGCGACTTCCATGCCTGGCCCTTGCCCCTGGATGGCGCCTGGCTGGAACACCTGCGGCCGTTGAAGGGGCCGCCGGCCCGTGGCGGAGTCTTCTTCCGGGGCAAGATCCACCTCGACAGGCCCGGCGATGTCTACATCGACATGGGCGAGTGGACGAAGGGCTATCTTTGGGTCAACGGTCAGCTGCTGGGCCGCTACTGGCACATCGGGCCGCAACGGCGATTGTTCTGCCCGGGCCCATGGCTGCGCGAAGGCGACAATACCGTGATGGTGCTCGACCTGCACCGGAGCGCCGGTGCGGGCATCCATGCCGCGGAACGCCTGCATGATTGAGGAGACCGTGCCGACACTCAACGTACCGCCGAGGGCGATCGGTTTCTGGGGCGGTCTTTCGGCCAACGTGCTGAACATGATCGGCATCGGGCCGTTCGTGACCATTCCGCTCGCGCTCTCCGCCCTGGCGGGTCCCGGCGTGCTGCTGGGCTGGATCGCCGGTGCCTTCCTGTGCCTGTGCGACGGCATGGTGTGGGCCGAGCTTGGCTCGACCATTCCGGAATCCGGTGGGCCATACCATTACCTGCGGGAAGCGTACGGGCGCGAGCGCATGGGCCGCCTGTTCGGCTTCCTCTACCTGTGGCAGACATTGCTCACCGCACCCCTATCGATCGGCTCGGCCGCCGTGGGATTCGCCCAGTACCTGGGCTATCTCGTGCCTTCCCTGGGCGATGGCGGACGAATCCTGGTGGCGGCAGGCCTGTGCCTGGTCAACACGGCCGTGCTCTATCGGCGCGTCGGCGAGATCCAGAAGCTGTCGATGTTCATCACCGCCATCGTCGTCGTGGCCTGCGCCTGGATCGTCGTCAGCGGCATCGCGCATTTCGACATGGCCACCGCCAGCCGTTTCCTGCACATGCGTACGGAATCGACGCATGGATTCTGGCTCGGCCTGGGCGCGGTCTCGCTGATCGCCGTCTACGACTACGGTGGCTACAACAACGTGTGCATGCTCGGTGGCGAAGTGAAGCAGCCGCGACGCACCATCCCGCTGGCGGTGCTCACCTCGATCCCGCTCGTGGCGGTGCTCTACCTCGGCCTCAACATCAGCATCCTCGGCGTGCTGCCGTGGGAGCAGGCCGCGCAGTCGAAGGCCGTGGTGGCGGATTTCATGCAAGCCATCCATGGCCGCATCGGCGGTACGCTCGCGGTATCGTTGATCCTGCTTGCCAGCTGGGGATCGGCCCTGGTGGTGCTGCTCGGCTATTCACGCGTGCCTTACGCGGCCGCCGCTGACGGGCAGTTCTTCCGGGTGTTCGCGAAGCTTCATCCTCGCGGTGGCTTTCCCACGGTGTCGCTGGTCTTCGTCGGCGTGACCTCGGCGTTGGCATGCTTCCTTTCTCTTGAAAGGCTGATCGCGACGCTGATGGTCGTGCAGATCCTGTTCCAGTACATCGCGCAGTGTTTCGCCGTGGTGGCCCTGCGTCGCAGGAAGGTCTCGGCCGAGGCCTTCCGCATGCCGTTCTATCCGTTGCCGATCGCCATCAGCGTGGTCGGCTGGCTCTACCTCGTCGCGACCAGCGGCTGGCCGTCGGTCGTGACCGCCGTGGTCGCCGTCGTCGTCGGTACCCTCATCTTCCTGTGGCAAGCCCGGAGAACGCGCTCGTGGCCGTTTCCATCGACCTGAAATCCTGGGATGTCGCCGTCGTGGGCGAGATCTACGCCGACCATGTGTTCAGCGGTTTCGCCCGCTGGCCGGGACCGGGCGAGGAAGTGCTCGCGAAGGATTACCTGCGCGAACTCGGCGGCGGCAGCGTGAACACCGCGTGCGGCTTGTCGCGGCTCGGCCGGCGCACACGCCTCGTGGGGCTGATCGGCGAGGCGGACTTCGACTGGTTCGAGCGACGGCTCGGCGATTTCGGCGTCGGCATGGATGGCATCCGCCTCGGCGCCGACGGCACCGGTACGACGGTCAGCGTCTCCACGCGGGAAGACCGTTCGTTCTTCACCTACCTGGGCGCCAACGCCGGATTGACCGAGCTGCTCGAGGTGCCGACCGTTGTCGCCGACCTGGTCGCCGCGCGTCACGTGCACTTCGCGATGCCGCTGGCACGTGAGCTGGCGGCGCGCATCCTCCCGCAACTTCGCCAGGCGGGATGCACCACCTCGCTCGACGTCGGCTACAGCGCCGACTGGCTGCGCGATGCCGCCAACCATGCGACCTGCCGCGAAGTCGACTTCTTCCTGCCCAATGCGAAGGAGGCCTCCCTGCTTGTCGGCAACGACCACGCGGATGCCTATGCCGCATGGGCCGGTGCGCAAGGCTTGCGCCATACGGTGCTCAAGCTGGGCGCGCAGGGCGCTTTGGTGGCCGACGCGGCGGGGATACGAACCATCCACGCGCCGCCCGTCGAGGCGCTGGACACGACCGGTGCCGGCGACGCCTTCGACGCCGGACTCATCGACGCCGTGCTCGACGGCGAAACGCTGGACCGCTGCGTGCAACGCGCCTGTGTCACGGGCGCCTTGTGCACCACCGCGGCAGGCGCCCTGCATGCTCTTCCCCATCCCCCGACCTTGAGGACTCTTCGTGAGCGGACGTACGGATCGTAAGATCGCA
Organism: Luteibacter sp. RCC_6_2; assembly: GCF_041360655.1. Lineage (NCBI taxonomy): Bacteria > Pseudomonadati > Pseudomonadota > Gammaproteobacteria > Lysobacterales > Rhodanobacteraceae > Luteibacter > Luteibacter sp. RCC_6_2. The sequence continues at coordinate 180,965 of NZ_JBFUPQ010000011.1, forward strand.
TTGATTGGAGGGGGCAGCGTCCGCTCGCCCCTGGTGGTTTTCGGTGTCAACGAGGCCGCGGAAGCGCTCGGCGCCGCGGAGATGGTGCTGTACGACCCCGATCCCGCCCGGCTGCGGATCATGGTCGACCTCGGCAAGGCCATCGTCCGGCATTTCGGTGGCGACCTGCGCTTGCGTGGTGCGACTTCCCTGGAAGACACCATCGAGGGCGCCGATTTCGTGCTCAACAGCATTCGCATCGGTGGCATCGTCGGCCGGGCGGCCGATGAACGGGTGTCGATCGACCACGGATATCCCGGCCAGGAGACCACCGGCCCCGCCGGGGTCGCCATGGCGCTGCGCACCATTCCCATCGCCATCGAGCAGGCACGGATGGTGGAACGGTTGAGCCCCGAGGCCTGGCTGGTGAACTTCACCAACCCCGCCGGCCTCATCACGCAGGCCGTGAACGACCACAGCAAGGCGCGCATCGTCGGCATCTGCGACACGCCCACCGAACTGTTCCACAACATCGCGCGCGCCCTGGGTGAGCCGGCGGACGAGGTCGAGTGCGACTACGTGGGCCTCAACCACCTTGGCTGGGTGCGTGGCGTGCGCGTGCGCGGCGAGGACGTCTTCGATCGCCTGCTGGCCGACGACGACCTGCTTCGACAGCTTTACCTCGCTCCGCTGTTCGACTTCGAGATGATCCGCACGTTGCGCCTCATTCCGACCGAGTACCTGTTCTTCTATTACGAGAAGCGCCGCGCGCTGGATAACCAGCGCAGGCAAGGCGGCAGCCGTGGCGCGGAGATCCAGCGCCTCAACGACGACTTGCTGGCGACATTGACCTCGCGCCTCGACGCAGGCGATGGCGAAGCGGCCGTCGACATCTATGCGGCGTACCTTAACCAGCGCTCCGGTTCGTACATGAAACTCGAAGCGGAAGGCGGATCGGCTTTCGACCATGGCGTGAGCCTGGAAGGCGATCCGTTCCGCGTGGCGACCGGTTACCACCGCATCGCCATCGACGTGATGAGTGCGCTGACGGGTGCCAAGCCCGCCCGTATCGTGGTGAACACGCGCAATCGTGGCGCCTTACCCGATCTTCCCGAGAACGACATCGTCGAGATCGCCTCGGATATCTCGCTAGACTCGATCGTTCCGCGGCCGATTGCGCCGTTGCCGGATGCGGTGAATGGGCTTGTTCGCTCGATGAAGGCGTACGAGCGCGCGGCGATCGCTTCGGTTCTCGACCAGCGCCGGCTCGAAGCGCGCAAGGCGATGCTGATCCATCCCGCGATCGGCGAGTGGACGCCGTCAGGTGATTTGCTCGAAGCCTTGTTGGGGCATGCGAACGACGATGGCGAATGCCTGTGTCATGGGCCGGTGCTTCGCTAGCGATTCTTGCTTGCGACTACAGACAACATGGCGTTGTTTTGTTACGGTCGGCATGTTGTCTGCGGAGTCGATTTGCACGCGTCGCAGACAACCATCGCTTCATGCGGTGAGAAGCGCGGGCCGGAAGTGCGACAACACTCCCGACCCGCTGACCACAACCAACTAGTTAGGAGTTGATCCGTGGCTACCCACGATCATACGGCACCCGCTCGCCCGCCGAATCCCCCCGGCGACATCCCCACCGGTTACCGGGCCCTCTGCCCACCGCGCAGAGACGGTTGAAGAACGGCGGTTTCAGCCCCTCGTCTGAGATGTTTCTTGTCCGCACCTACAGGGCAAGCGCCTGTGCGGGCGACTGAAACCGGCTGAGGCCGCATCCACTTCATCAATCACGCCACCCGGCGCCCGGTCACGGGCCGCCGGTGAACCCGTGAGTCCGTTTGATCCGCGGCACGTCGCGCTGTGCGTGGCGTGCCGCACCTGGACGACGGTCACGCTCACTTCCAAGGAATGTTCATGCCTGTTTATGACACCGCGCGCGCGGAGGATCGTGCGCGCCATTACATCGATCCAGAAGCCTCGGCGCACGACCTGTTGAACGACGCCACCGAATGGTTGCAGTACGCCCGTGGGCTTACCGGGTTGCGCGCCGACCTCGTACATGAATCGGACACGGTGGATTGCGCGCAGTTAGCGCTCTCACTCGAAGCCATCGGTGCGTTGACGCACATGGGTGTGCAGTGCACGACGCAGGCGCATGCGCGGATGTGTTGGGAACAGACGCGTGCGGTGAGCGAGTAAAGCCGCGTTTGGGAAGGGGTCGGGGCCGCGATTAAAACGATCGAGTGAGAACTTTCCTCACCCTTGTGTTGCGCCACCGAAAAGTGGCTAGACTGCGCACCTCAAAATGGGCACGGAGAGCCTGCCGTGAATGGATCGACGACGAGGAACAGCATTTATGAAAGCCAGATACGTAGCCATGGCCATGATCCTCGCGGTGACACCAATAATTGATGCGTCGGCACTGCCGATATCTTCGCTTTACTTATCGATCAGGGTCCAGGGTGGTATCTGCTCTGTGGGTGCCGTTGGCGATGAGGATGGTTTAAATAGACGTCCATACGCAGAATGGACTGATGCGCTTGGGAGCGGCGTGAGCTGGTCGAAGGAGCTGGATATTCCCGAGCGATTTTACGAAGGACGTGCAACGCACTGCCTGCGGGAACGCGACTGGCTCTTTGTCTTGCTTCAACTAGACACGCATTCCCAACGATCGATGGCCCAAGGCGTACTTCGCCTGGTCAAGTTGCGGGTAGCCGATGGATTCGTCGAATCCGATACCGAGGTCTTGGTCCCGCGTGCCGGCACGAGGTACTCGGCTTGGGTGGAAGAGGGTCCCTCGAACCTCCGAGTGGAAGAGGGGCGAATTGTAGTAGGCGGAAAGTACCGGCATCTCGACACCTATGAGGAAGGTACTTCTTTTTCCGTCATGTTGGAAATGTAGATAACAGGAAGCTATGAGAGGCATATGCCATGGATGTTAGAGAAGAATTCATTGCCAAATTGTATCCCGCTGCACGAAAAGTGGCCGAAGAAACAGGTATGTCGTGGGAGCTCATTCTTGCCCAGGCGGCGCAGGAGACTGGTTGGGGGCAGAGGGTTCTTCCCGGCACCAACAACATCTTCAACATCAAGACGAGCGCTGGCTGGAATGGCGAGAGCAAGATATTTAATGTCTGGGAGGAGGCCGATGATAAGGCGATATGGATTGATCAATCTTTCCGAGTGTACGAATCGGTCGAAGACTCGTTGAAAGATCGCATTAAGTTCCTACGTGAAAATCCCCGATATGCGAAAGCCGGCCTTTTTGACGAAGGAACGGCGGGTGATCTACATAATGAGGCGCATGCCCTTCAGGATGCGGGTTACGCAACCGACAAAGGATACGCAAAGAACCTGATCGAACTGTTCAACGGGCCGACCATGCGTCGCAGCATCGCGTTAGCAATCGGACAGGACGTGTCGGGATTGGCATCTCCGACGGCGGGGCAGGGTCGAGTCCTTCGTCCCGGCCTGCACGCTCCTGCCGTTGGCGAGCTTCAAAATCAATTGATCCGGCTCGGCTATGTCGGTACGAAAGACGCACCTGTGCTTGCTGATAGCCATTTTGGGCGCCATACACGTGCCGCCGTGCAGGCATTTCAGAGGGATCACAACCTTGCGGAAGACGGTATCGCAGGCGCCACCACGCTAGCCGCCGTGCGTCGGGCCGTGGAGACCGAGTTACGCTCGATCGGGCAGCCGGATGCGCCGTACTTGCGAAACGAACAGCCCGATGATGCGATCGCGGTTTATCGGTCCGTGGGGCCCGAGACCAGAATGGCGACGCCGCTTTTCCCGACCATCGATCAGGTGCCGCCAGAGAGACGTACGGATGCCTTGCAGGCGGCCGCCGTCGTATACCCGAATGCGGAAGGCATCCGAGCCCTGCAAGAGAACCTGAACACGCTGAGTGTGTCGGATATGGCGGGAGATCCACTAGTCGCCCATGG